>DASTGR010000340.1:0-25413 GCA_035718885.1 Pseudolabrys sp.
TCGACGAGAACGACCGCAAGAAGGCCGATCGGCAGAAGGAAGCCGAGGCGGTTTGACGCTACAGCGCCCGCGGCATTCGCCGCGAGCGCTCAAGAGTCGCGAAGATTGATGGCCTCGATGAGGCTGGCCAGGTGCGGTGCCTGACGTTTCTCGGGACAATCAGTCTTCCAATATGCGATGTGCGCGAAAAATCGGGTTCCGCCGTCGGTCTTGGTAGAGATCGGTACGTCTTCTACGTAGTCGCCGAAAACCTTCTGCATCGGTCCGCCGATCGCGTCGCCCCAGAAGATGCTGATAATCGGGAAGAACAGATTGGTCCACCGCGTCATGGCGAACATGCCGCCATGGTGCAGCCTGATCTTACCGTTCGGGTCGGTGAAGGATACGAGGCCGTCGCCGTTCAGTTTCTGCGGCGGGCACGTAGGGAGCGCGCGCTCGCGCACTTGATCTTGGAAGTCCTGATCGAGGCGCTCGCCATCGTCATCGTTTGTCATGAAATACCGGGCATGTGTGAGTGGGCTGCCAAGCGTGACGAAATCGGTAACGAGCCAAGCATCGACCTCCTCGCTCTTAACCGGCTTGTAGGGGTCGGTGCGCGCGGCCGGCGCAAGCACCGCGCTTGCGCTCGCCATCTTGCTGATGAGTTGGCGGCCTGCCGCGCGCGTTGATGCGAGGCTCGGCTGCCCGTTGTCGACCAAACTGAATTCCGGATCTAATCGTGTCTTGTTTATCGGAATCTGGTCGCAGATGCGGCTGTAGTAAGCGCGCAACATATCATAGGCAACGACCGTACCGAGACTATGAGCGACAACGACGATGCGGTCGTAGTCTCGACTGCGGTGTAGCTGATCGAGAGTTTTGACCGCCTCCTTCCTGATTTCGCGACGAACCGCGACGTTGGCAGGTGAGTTGCGGAAATAACGCGCGGCATCGCCGAGGTAGGGTTGGAGAAACGCGGCGTTGATCAGAACATATACGGCAATGATGCAAATGGCTGCAATTGTGCTTGGCTGCGAGGGTATCCCCCAAGGGAGATCGGCCTCGTTGAAATGTGCGGCAATGTTGGCCCAGAACGGAACATTCTGTTTCAACGAGACTATCGCCAGAAAAGCGAGCGACAAACCATAAGTCACAGCAAAGACACGTCGACCCCAGCGCTTCATGACCAGACTTGCAGCGAGCAGGGCTATACCGGGTACGATGAACGCGTTTACCCATCGGGCCAAGGCTATGGCATCGATGGAATCGATCCACCTTGCGCCGACGATCATGGCGGCGAGCACAACGATCAGCGCGCCGAACAATTTCCAGTATCTGTACCAGAGCGCTGCTACGAGCCCCGCTGCGACTCCGATCAAGAGCATCAGCCCGACGACGAATGCGATCTTCTGTGGCTCGCCAGCGATACCCGTCAGCCAGATGACCGCCTGCAACGTCAGCAACGAGACCGCCAGCAATAGAAGGCACAGATAAATCGCTCCGCACCACCACAGGCCATTCATTCCTGTCTTCAGATTAGGCCCTCGACGAGCCAATTCGAACAACCACAGCAGCACCGCGACCGCCTTGGTCTCGCTCATCAAGTGCGCCCAGTAGAGTTCGTGGAAGTCGGCGCTACGCCCGTCTACCGTCCCCGGAATTTCGTTGGTCGTCATCACCGTGAGATCGAGATCGACGCCGCTCGGCTCGGGATGAGACCAGAGCTTCTTGCTGCCCTTGTTATGATCGTCGTCGTCGAACCAAACCGCGTTGATCACGCCACGGACCGTTTCCAGCGGCCGCTGGCTGCCCATGCCGTGCACCACGAGCACGGCCGTCCGCAATTTCCTGACCATTCCCGCCCCCCCACGAGATCGTTGAGGGGGCAAGTGTATCCGGTTGCAATTGGACGACAAGCTGATTCTGGGTTGTGTCGGACCGACTGCAACCAGTCGGACGCCTATGCCCGTCTTCGCCACTGCGACGGTGGCAGGCCCAGCATCTTCTTGAATGCCCGGCTGAACGAGGCTTCGGAATCGTAGCCGATGGCGGCGGCGATCGACGCCATGTTGTCGGCGCCGCGCGTCAGCATCTCCGCGGCAAGCTGCATCCGCCATCGGGCGAGATAGGCGATCGGCGGAACGCCGACGACGGCGGTGAATCGCTCGGCCAGCACCGAGCGCGACGCGCCCGCACCACGCGCCAGGTCCTCGAGGGTCCAGTCTCGCGCCGGCTTTTCGTGCATCAAGGACAGCGCCTTGCCGACGAACGGGTCGCGCAATCCGGCGAGCCAGCCGGCGCGCTCCGGCGGCAGCGTTTCGATGTAGCGGCGCAGCACGTCGATGAACATCAACTCGGACAATCTCGTCAGCACGCTCTCGCTGCCGGCGCGCTGCTCGGCCGATTCGGCGAGCGCGTACTGGATGAACTGGCCGATCCAGCCGGTATGACGGTCCGGGTCGCCGGCCTTGATCACCGCCGGCAGGTTGTCGAGCAGCGGATTGAACGGACCCTTGTCGCAGGCGAGATAGCCGCAGACGATCCGCGTCGTCACCGGGCCTCCGTCGGCGTAGTTGATGCAATAGGGCATGCGTCCGACGGACGCGATCTCCAGCGCATCGGTGGTGAAAGGCAGCGCCTTGCCTTGTGCGCCGCTCGACATGACGTGCGCATCGGCATTGACGAAAACAATGACCTCGCCGGCCCTGAGGTGCACCGGCTGACCACCCGACAGCTTGCCGTAGCACTCGCCAGCCGTGACCACGTGATAGGCGATCAGGTGATCGGCGTCGGGCAGGACCTTCGGCAAGATCAAGTCCGGCGACGGCGATCCCACCGCCCAGGGCCCGTCGGCGACGATCTCGAAGAACGCCGCACCCGTAAGCCGAACGGCCTTCAACAGATCGGACAGTACATCCGCGCCCATTCCCTTGCCCTAGGTTGGCCTCGCCAATCTCGGAATCCGGACGCCGTGTCAAGCAGCGCGGACGCGCCGACATTCAATCCGCCGTGCTTGCGTTTAAACGAGGCGCCCTGAGCCGCCCGCTTCTGGCGCCGGCTCGTCCGGAATTTCAAACACAGGCGGAACGAGATGACGACTTACAAGGGTGCGTGTTTCTGCGGTGCGGTCGAGATCGAGGCGACGGGATCGCCCGAAGTGATGGGTTACTGCCATTGCGCCTCGTGCCGTTCATGGTCGGCCGGACCGGTCAACGCCTTCACGTTGTGGAAGCCCGCCAACGTCAAGGTCACCAAGGGCGCCGAGCACATCGGCACCCACACCAAGACGCCCGTCAGCGACCGGCAATTCTGCAAGAAATGCGGCGGCCACGTCATGACCGACCATCCGCCGCTGGGTCTGACCGACGTCTATGCGGCGACCATTCCCGGCCTGCCGTTCAAGCCCGGGGTGCACGTCAACTATGCCGAGACGGTCCTGCCGATGAAGGACGGCTTGCCCAAGCTCAAGGATTTTCCGTCCGAGTTCGGCGGGTCCGGCGCCGTCATGGCCGAATAAGCGCAGGAGCACACCAACATGGACATCGCGACATTCCGCGCCACGCAGGGGCCAATCAAGGATCGCTTTCGCAAGGACGCCGCGTCGGCCTTCCTGACCTTGCGGGCGACAGGCGAGGCGGACGCCTCGACCGTCACCTGCAAGGTGGACACCGGCCGCGGGCTTGCCGTGGCCGGCATCCATCAGAAGGCCGGCGGCTCGGGGCGCGAGCTCTGCTCCGGCGACATGCTGCTCGAGGCGCTGATTGCCTGTGCCGGTGTGTCGATGCGCGCGGCCGCGGCGGTGCTGGAGATTCCGATCCGCGGCGCCGCGGTCACGGCCGAGGGCGACGTCGACCTGCGCGGCACGCTCGGCGTGTCGGACGACGTGCCGGTCGGCTTTACGGAGATCCGGTTGCACTTCGACGTCGAAACGGACGCGCCGCAACAGGACGTCGACCGCTTGCTCGAGCTTACCCACCGTTACTGCGTGATCTTCCAGACGTTGCAGGCGAGCCCCAAGACCGTGGCGCGCATGAACGTGATTCGCGGTGCGACGGCGAAATCCTGACCGGATATCGGAGGCGGATACGCGCGAACGCGAATTCGCCTCCGACGGCCGTAAATGCCCGATGCGAAACACTGGGCGCTTGTTCCGACTCGGGATTTTTCCTTTCCCGACTCGCCGTTAAGCCCTGCTGTGACCACTAATCCACACCGTTAACCCATCGTTAACGATAGGGCTTGAAGGGCCCGGTGTTCGTTGCTTCTATCTTCGGATGAGTACGACCCTCATAGAGATTCGCCGCGCCAAGACGTCCGATGCCTCGGACGTTGCGGACACGCACGACGAAGCGTGGCGCACGGCCTATCAGGGAATCATCCCGGGCAACGAACTCGACAAGCTGATCACTCGCCGCGGCCCCGACTGGTGGGATTCGGCGATCCGCAAGGGCAGCCGTATCACCATCCTTCAGTTCGGCGACCGTATCGCCGGCTACGCGAATTACGGCCGCAACCGCGCGCGCAGCCTGTTCTACGACGGGGAAGTCTACGAGCTTTATCTGCGTCCTGAGTTCCAGGGCCTGGGTTTCGGCCGGCGCCTGTTCAACGCCGCGCGCAAGGACCTCGTGCAAAGCGGGCTGAAGAGCCTTGTCGTCTGGGCGCTGTCCGACAACGAGCCGGCGATGGATTTCTATCGCGCGCTCGGCGGACGTGCGGTCGCGCGCTCTTCTGAGCGCTTCGGCGCGAAGACCCTCGATAAGGTCGCCTACGCCTGGCAGGCGTAAGTCTCACAAGTGGACGGATTATCGATTGTCATGGCCGGGCTTGTCCCGGCCATCATGCTTATGGCGGCACAGTGTCGTCCTAATTGGAATCGGAGGGACAGGGCCCGGCGATGACGACAGGCGGGGCGCTGTCTTGAACGGTGGCGCTCAGATCGCCGGCTCCGCCAGCCCGTTCTGCGCGCAGGCCGCGCGCAACGTGTTGAGCAGCAGGCACGCGATCGTCATCGGCCCGACGCCTCCCGGAACCGGCGTGATCGCGCCGGCGATCTTGACCGCCTCGGCGAAAGCGACGTCGCCCACGATCCGCGACTTGCCGTCTTCGCCCAGCACGCGGTTGATGCCGACGTCGATGACGGTCGCACCCGGCTTCACCCAGTCGCCGCGCACCATTTCCGGCCGTCCGATCGCCGCGACCAGGAGGTCGGCGCGGCGGCACAGCGCCGGCAAGTCGCGCGTCTTGGAATGCGCGATCGTCACCGTGGCATTCTCGGCGAGCAGCAGTTGCATGATCGGTTTGCCGACGATGGTGGAACGGCCGATCACAACTGCGTCCATGCCGGCGAGCGAAGGATGCACCGTCTTCGCCAGCATGACGCAGCCGAGCGGCGTGCACGGCACCAGCGCGGGAAGGCCGCGGGCGAGGCGGCCGACATTGATTGGATGGAAGCCGTCGATATCCTTGGCCGGGTCAATCGCGGAAATCACGCGCTGCGAGTCGATCTGTTTCGGCAACGGCAGTTGCACCAGGATGCCGTTGACGCGTGCGTCGGCATTCAGCTCGGCGATCAGCTCAAGAAGTTCGGTTTCGCCGGTCGTGGCCGGCAGGGTGCGGTCGATGGCATGCATGCCGGCTTCGGCCACCGCCTTCGTTTTGGCGCGCACATAGACGCTGCTCGCGGGGTCCTCGCCAACCAGCACGACGGCGATGCTCGGGACGACGCCCTGCGCGGCCACGCGAGCGACGTCGCGCGCGATCTTGCCGCGCAACTCGGCCGCGATGCCCTTTCCGTCGATGATACGGGCGCTCATGTCGTTTCCCTGGAATTCGAGGGCGCCTTGTTAGCGCGAAGCGCCGAGCTTCTCCAGCGCCGCAATCAACGTCGGAACATGGCCGGCAATCGTTACCTTCTTGATGCGCGATGTCGCTCCGGCGGCCAGCGACACGTCGCGCGGTGCAACGCCGAGTTCTCTCGCGAGGAGCCGGCAGAGCGCGTCATTGGCTTTGCCCTCGCTCGGTGCGGCCCGCACCCGCGCCTTGAGCGCGCTGCGGCCGTCGGCGAGCGTCTCGACCTCATCGATAGCGTCGCGCCCGCCCTTGGGCGTCAGCCGGACCGTAAGTACGACAGCGTCCGCCCCGGATATCCAGGCGGCCGGCACTACACGAGATGTCGCGCGAGGACCGGAATAACGACGGATTGGATGAAGAGGATGATGAGTATGAGGATGACCGGCGACACGTCGATGCCGCCAAGATTCGGCAACAGGTTTCGGATCGGTCGCAATACCGGCTCGGTGACGCGGTACAGAAACTCGCCAATCGAGTGGACGATCGGGTTGCGCGCGTTGACCACGTTGAATGCGATGAGCCACGACAGAACCGCCGAGGCGATCAGCACGTAGACGTAAAGGGTCAGGAGATACGAGATAAAGCCCAAGAATTCGATCATCGCAGGTTCCGCTGTCGCGCCGTGGGAAGGTGTACCTTTCCGTCTTCCGAGCGGCAAGTGGCGCCCGCAATGAGGCGCCGGACGCTATCCTTGACAGTCTTTCGGGGCGGCCCTAAATGGCGGCCACTTGCGGAAAAATCGGGTGTGCGCCGTGCTTTGGCGTCCGCCGGAGTCGGTTGGGGCCATAGCTCAGCTGGGAGAGCGCCTCGTTCGCAATGAGGAGGTCGGCGGTTCGATCCCGCCTGGCTCCACCATCCGACCCCGCAGGCTTCCGATCAGACCGGGCCGATGAGCTGCGCGTGTCGCGCCCCCTGGCCCGTGGCCAATTCCATCCGCATCACCATGGCGCAGATGAGCCCCGTGGCCGCGTAGGTCAGATTTGCGCCGCCGCCGAGCTCGGCGGCGATGCTGCCTTCGATCAGCCGCGAGCCGAAACCGCGTCGGCCCGGCGCCGCGACCGGCGGCCCGCCGGACTCGGTCCACTCGATCCTGAGCTGCGTGCGGCCATTCTCCTCGACCGGCCGCCAGGCGATCTCGACGCGTCCGCCGGACACGGACAGCGCGCCGTACTTCGCGGCGTTGGTCGTCAGCTCGTGGAACACCATCGCCAAAGTCAGGACCGCACGCGGCCGCAATACGATGTCTTCGCCGCGCAGCACGATGCGGTTCGACGCCGTGGCAGCGTAGGGCGCGAGGCTGGCCGTGAGCAGGTCGCGCAGGTCGGCATTCTCCCAATGCCGCACGGTCAACTGGTCGTGCGCCTTCGACAACGCGGTGAGGCGGCCCTCGAAGCGCTCGCGGAACACCGCTGGCGGGGGCTCGCCGCGCGCGGTCTGCGCAGCCAGCGACTGCACCGTGGCGAGCGTGTTCTTGACGCGGTGATTGAGCTCGTCGATCAGCAGCTTCTGACGTCGCTCGGCGATCTTGCGCTCGGAGATGTCCTGCACCACGCGTACGACGTAGAGCAGCTCGCCGCTCGCCGCCCGCACCGGCGATGAGCGCACCGACACCCAGACCTCGCGTCCGTCCGGCCGCACCAGCCGTTTCTCGATGGAATAGAATTGCAGCTCGCCGGCGACCTGCTTGCGGAAGCTTTCGCGGTCGGGGTCGGCATCGTCCGCATGCGTATAGGTGAACAGATGCGAGGCGAGCAGGCTTTCGCGCGTGCGCCCGGTGATGGCGCAGATTGCCTCGTTGACCCGCAACAGGCGGCCGTCCGGCGCGATCTCGGTAATGCCGATCGCGGCGTGCTGGTAGGTCGCGGCAAATCGCTGTTCCTGCTCGCGGGCGAGACGCCGCGATTCCTCGAGCTGCGCCACCATGCGCCGCCGCTCGGTGATGTCGAGGAAGCAGTTGATGACGCCGACCATGTCACCGCGCGCATTGCGCAGCGGATCGACGCTGATCGCAACGTAGACTTCGGAGCCGTCGGCGCGTTCGATGCGCAGCTCGGTATCGCGCACGGGCTCGCCGGTCGCGAGCACGCGCTCGACCAGCGAGGTCCGCATCGGGGTGCCGTCGCTGGCGAAGAATTTTACGCCTCTGACGAAGTCGGGATGGCTCTGCCCCGGCTCGGGCGCGCGGCCCCAGATTTCCACGGCACGCTTGTTGTACTGAAGGATCGAGCCGTCGGCGCCGCAGACGAGCGTCGCGATCGGCAACAGGTCGAGGATGTCGCCGGAGGCGCGCAGTGCGGCGCCGGTCAAATGGGGCACGGGCTGCGCGGTGGACCGCGGCGCCTCGCTCGCTTCGCCCATCCCCCGACACGCCTCCCCGCGCGGCCACTCGTTACGGTCGCGCCAGCGGACCAAGAGGGCCTATCAAAGTCAACGTTCGCGGGCGGGACTGTGAGTTCCCTCGCGCCATGGCGTCAGGACGCGGCCGCCGCTGGCGCGGTCTTGCGGCCGATCCAGTGGTCGATGAAGGCGGCGAGCCAGGCATTGGCCGCCTGGTCGTAGACGAAGCGGTCCGAAACGTGCTCGTGCCTCTGCTTGGTTCCCGGCAGTTCCAGGCGATGGGCGCCGCGCACGAGCCAGCGGTACATCATCGCGTGCGTCACTTCCGGGTGGAATTGCAGCGCATAGCCGGAGCCATAGCGGAACGCTTGCACCGAGAAGGCGTCGCCCTCGGCCAGCAGCTCGGCGCCGCGCGGCAGGTCGAAGCCCTCGCGGTGCCACTGATAGACGCGGTCGGGCCAGTCGGCGCAGAGCTGCCGTCCGGCGGCGGTCGGTCGGATCGGGTAGTAGCCGATCTCCGCGTGACCCTGCGGGTGCGGGGTCACCTGCGCGCCGAGATGCCGCGCCATCATCTGCCCGCCGAGGCAGATGCCGAGATAGGGCTTGTCGTCGCGCAGCGGCACGCCGATCCAATCGGTCTCACGCTTGATGAACTCGTCGGTGTCATTGGCGCTTTGCGGGCCGCCGAAGATGACCGCGCCGGCGTGGCCGTCCATCGACTCCGGCAGCGGGTCGCCGAAGCGCGGCCGGCGGATGTCGAGTGGATATCTGAGCTTGGCCAGCACCTGGCCGACGCGGCCGGGCGAGGAATGCTCCTGGTGCAGGATGAGCAGGACGGGCTTGAGCATGGCGGGCCGTGCGCGAACAGCGCGCTGCGACCGTGAGTAATCGCGCGCCTGAGTCTTTGCAACTGAACGATCCGTGAGGCGGCTATGCCTTTTGCGGGGCCTGGCGGCGGCTCTGGCGCGCGCCTACGGCGCGCAGCAGGCGGCGGCGCGGCACGACGCGGACGGCGAGCGTGACGAGCTTGTTGCCGAGCCCCGGCACGACCGTGCGCTTGCCGCGCATGAGCCCGCGATAGCCTGCCTCCGCGACGCTCTCGGCGGTCTGCACCAGAAGACCGGGCGCCATCTTGCCTTTGACGCCGGCGCGCTCGGCGAACTCGGTCGGCACCGGCCCGGGGCAGAGCACGGTGACCTTGATGCCGCGAAGCGCCAGCTCGCTGTGCAGCGCTTCCGTGAAGGACAGCACGAAGGCCTTGGTCGCGTAATAGACGGCCGAGCCCGGTCCCGGCAGGAAGCCCGCGACCGAGCCGACATTGAGCAGGCCGCCTTTGTGGCGCTCCATGCTGTCGACGAAGGCGAGCGACAGCTCGGTGAGCGTGCGCACGTTCAGGTCGATCATTTCGAGCTGCTCGGCCCGGTCGCGCACGTCGGCGCGGCCGACGAGGCCGAAGCCGGCATTGTTGACCACATATTGTGGCTCGGCGCCGTGCTCGCTCAGTGCCGCGCGGATGCGCGCCGCGGCGCCGGGCTTCGCCAGATCGTCGACAATGACGATCGGCCGGCCGACCGCCGTGGCGGCGATCTCGTCGGCGAGCGCGCGCAACCGGTCCTCGCGGCGCGCCACCAATGCGAGCTTGTGGCCATTGCGGGCGAACAAGCGCGCGAGCGCGACGCCGATGCCGGCCGAGGCGCCCGTGATCAGCGTGACCGGCCGCAATGCGCTCATGCCGGCAGGCTCCCGGGCTGGCTCGCCTGCGACACGCGCTCGCGCAACGCGATGCGTTCCTCGCGCGACACGCCGAGCAGGTCGGCCGCGCGCCAGATCAGGTTGTCCTCGAACTCGGTGACGTTGCCGTCGGCGTAGACGATCTGCCACATCATCTCGACCATGCGGGCGCGTCCGGCTTCGTCGAGCGAGCGGCCGAGCCGGGAGGTGAACTGATAGAGATCAATCGAGCGGCGCTCGATCTCGACGGCCTCGGCGATCAGTTCGTCGGCGGCCTCGTCGTCGAGGCGGAACCGCTGCATGACCAGTGCATGAAGGCGCTGCCGCTCGGCATCGGAAAAGGCGCCGTCGATCGTCGCGGTGTGCACCAGCAGGGCACAGGCGGCGACGCGGTAGTCGTCGGCCGCGAAGCGCGACGGGTGATGCCCCTCATCGGTGAAATCGGCGATCAGCTTGCGCAGTGCATCGAGCATCGGTGCGTCGGGTCCTGAAGAAAAGCGCCCTTGGATGCTCATCTAGCAATGCCGGCGGCCGTCCGAAACCCCGGACAGCCGCCGAATTCCGTCTGATCCGCCTATTCGAGGTTCTTGCTCGGCGGAAACTCGCGCGAGAACACAGGTTGCTTGACCGCCTCTTTCGGGTCCGTGGTCCAGAACTGGCTCACCTGCGGATAGGTCTTGATGATGGTGTTGGTGAGCTTGCCGTTGACGCGCGCCACCTTGCGGATGTGGATGTCGAGCACCGGCGTGCCGTACTCGTCGAGCTTTACCGGGCCGATCGGGCCGTGCGTCAGCCGCACGTCATGCATCGCCTTGAGGAATGCGGCGGCATCGTCGGTTTTGCCGCCTGTGGTCTTGAGCGCCTCCTCGATGATGAGCAACGCGGTATAGGGGCCCGCCGTGTAGAAACCGGGATCGTGCTTGTAGGCGTCGTTGATCCCGGCGACGAACTTCTTGTTGTCCGGCGTGTCGAGGCCGGCGGCGTACCAGCCGGCGCTGTAGACGCCGACCGCTTCCTCGCCCATCACTTTGAGGATGCCCTCGTCGGTCATGGTTGTGTTGCCGAGCACGGCGATCTTGCCCTTGAGGCCGTATTCGGCGAACTGCTTGAGGAAGCGCAACGGATTGGAGCCGGCGAAACCGGTGTAGATGGCGTCGACGTCTTGCTTGATCTGCGCAAGATAGACGCCGTATTCGGGCGCGTTGAGCGGCGGCCACAGCTTCTGCACGATCTTGCCGCCGGCTGCCTCGAAGGCGAGCTGGAAGCCGCCGGCGCCCTCGTGACCGTAGGTGAAATCTTCCGCGACGATGCAGATCTTCTTGAATTTGAGTTCCTTCGCGGCGTAATCGCCGAGCGGATAGGTGACCTGCGGCGCGGTGCCGAAGGCGTGCAGCACGTAGGGGTGCGGCTGGCGCGCCTTCAGGTCGACCGTTGCCGCCGATGTCGTGGTGATGAGCGGCACCTTCGACTCGCGCACATAGCCGTCCATGGCCAGCGCTTCGTTGGTCGCGAGCGGGCCGATCGACACCTGCACTTTCGAGCGTTCGACCAGTTCCTGGAGCTTGGTCTTGGCGAGCGCGGGCTGACCCGCCGTGTCCTGCGTGATCAATTCGACCTTGCGCCCGGCGATCATGCCGTTGCGCTCCTTCAGGAACAGCGCGGCGCCCTCTTCCTGCTGCTTGCCGCCGGCCGCGAGCGGGCCGGTGAGCACGGTGAGGAAGCCGATCTTCAGCGGCTCCGCCGTCTGCGCCCACACCGCCGGCGCCGGAAAGACGCTGATGGCCGCGCCAGCCTTGAGCAGTGCGCGACGTGAAATTTGGTGTTTCTTGCCGGACATCGTTTCCCCCTCGCATGGTTCCGCTTCCCGTTTGTCGGGAAGTCGGCAAATCGCGCATGGCCTCGATCGAGGCACGCGTTCAGTCAAACCCCATCCTGTCGGAATTATTCGCCGTTGGGGAGCCCGGCACAACGGGGCTCGCTCCGGGCCGGCTAATTGATGGCCTTGGCGGTGTGCGCGCTGGCGGCGAGTAGCGCCAGATTGTTCTGCACGAAGCGGTTGTTGGGATCGATCCGGCGTGCCTGATCGAGCTTGGCGCGGGCGCGGCCATAATCGCCGCGCAGCATGTAGGAGTAGCCTTGATTGTTCAGGATCTCGACGGTCGCGCCGGCAAGCTTGATCGCCTCGCCATAGGCCCGGTCAGCGAGATCGAAGCGGCGCAGACGATCGTAAGAGGCCGCGAGCCCGAGCCAGGACTCCGCGTCGCGCGGATGCGTCTCGGTCGCCTTGCGGAAGTAGCGTTCGGCCATGCCGTAATTGCCGACGCGGAAATAGCGCTTGCCGATGGACAGGTCGTCATAGGCCTTGTCGCCGAGCAGGCCTCCCTGTTCGGCGGTCGGCTGTGCCAGCGGGTCGACCACGCCAGGCTCCTCGGCGGCCATGGCATTGGCTTCGAGGCCCGTCGACTCTGCCGGAGTGGACGCAGAGGTCTTCCCCGACACGAGATCGGAAAAGCTGCCATCGGTCTGGCAGCCGGCAAGGCCCAGGCCGAAGGCCAGCACGCACATCGCTCGAAACAGGCCCGGACGCATCACATCGCCTTCAGCAAAGCCCCGAATGGGGAATTCGGGGAAGGTAGGGGAAGACCTTTAAGAATTCGCTCTTTCTTTGAATAAGACACCGCGGAACCGCCGCGTGCGCGCCCTTCGCTCAGAAGTAGCCGCCCGTATGCAGCCGCACGAAGACCGGCAGCAGGATCACGACAAACAGCACCGGGAAGATGCAGATCATCATCGGCACCGTCAGCTTCGCGGGCAGGGCGTAGGCCTTCTCTTCGGCGCGTGACAGCCGCTTGTGGCGCATGTCGTCGGAGTAGACCCTGAGCGCGTCCGTGATCGACGAGCCGAGATCGATCGACTGGTTGATCAGCGTGGCGAAGGCCCGCGCTTCCTCCAATGCGAGGCGGTCGCCGAAGCGATCGAGCGCTTCCTTGAGGTTGCGCCCGGCGCGGATCTCGAGATTCGTGACGTGGATGTTGGCGGTGAGGGAGGGGTAGCTCTCGCCGAGCTCGCGGCCGACGCGCTCGAGCGAGGCCTCCATCGACAGACCGGAATCGGCGCAGACGACGAGCAGGTCCATGAAATCGGGGAAGCCCGAGCGGTGCTCGACCGTGCGCTTCTTGATGCGCTTATCGAGATACATGCTCGGACCGATATAGCCGGCAATGCCGCCGACGATGGCAATCAGCCAATGGGCCGAGCCCGACACGGGACGCACCATCGGCAGCACGATGAACGCCGCGATGGCGAGGACAACGGCGAGCGCGGTGCGCGCGATGAAGAAAAAGGCGACGCCGCGCGGATCGTAGATGCCGGCCTGGATCAGGCGCTGGCGCAGCAGCCGCATGTCCTTGTCGTCGTTTCCGGTATAATGCTTGTTCGTGTATTCGAGCAGCCGCGACACAGCCTTCAGGCTCGAATAGCGCAGCGAGCGCTTCGCGTTGCGGCCGGTCTCGTCCTCCATGATGCGCGACGTGCGGCGCTTCATCGAGCCGCGCACGCGCACGAACGCCATCAGCGCGAAGGCGAGCGTGCCGGTCGCCAGGAACACGAGCAGCATGATCAGCATGCTGCTCGAGTCGGCGAACGATCCGGTGAGGTTGGTGAATGTCTGGCCCATGCGTCAGATCTTGAAATTCACCATGCGGAACATGATGATGTTGCCGACCCCCATCCAGCAGGCGGCAAGCCCGAGGCCGATCTTGGTCATGCTCTCGTGCCAGACGCTGCCGTAGAAGTCCGGCACCAGGAAGAAGACGATGAAGAACATCGCGACCGGCAGCGACGACAGGATCAGCGCCGAAGCACGGCCCTCGGAGGCGAGCGAGCGGATCTTGCGGCGCATCTTGAAGCGCTCGCGGATCACCTTCGACAGGTTCTCGAGGATTTCGCCGAGATTGCCGCCGGTCGAGCCCTGGATCGCCACCGCCGTGACGAACAGCGGCAAATCGTCGGTGCCGACGCGGTAGTTGAGGCTGCGCATCGCCGTTTCGAGGTCGGCGCCGTAAGTGATCTCGTCGACGACGATGCCGAACTCGCTGCCGACGGGGTCGGCCATTTCGCGCGCCACCATGTTGATCGCCACCGGGACCGGATGGCCTGCGCGCAACGAGCGCACGATGATGTCGATGGCGTCGGCGAACTGAGCGCCGAACTTCTTCTGCCGCCGCGAGCGCAGCACCTTCAGCGCGAACAGGGGCAGGGCGATGCCGGCGGCCGGAATGGCGAGAAGCGCCTTCGAGATGCTGCCGTCGAAGATCATCGTGCCGGCGAAGCCGCCAATGGCGAGCACGCCGCTCACGGCCAGCAGCTTGCCGAAGCCGAGCGACACGCCGGATTGCAGCATGAGCTGGTTCAGCTTGACCAGCGGCAGCCTGTAGTCGCCGCTGGCGGTCAGGCCGCGTTCGCGGCGCAGCTGCACCAGCACGCTCTCGCGGTCGGGCCGCGTATCCATGACCTTGAGGCGGCGGTTGATGTTCTTGCGGTAGCTCGCCTTGCTGTAGGCGAGCAGGTAGGCGCCTTCGGCCATCATCGCCGCCGACAATCCGATCAGCAGGTAGAAGAGATAGATCGGGTTGAAATCCATCGCGCCGGCCGGTCAGAGCGGGTTCGACGGGTCGAAGTAGCTGCCGGGAATCTTGATGCCCTGCGTCTGGAGATGCGCGAGGAAGCGCGGACGCACGCCGGTCGCCGCGAAATGGCCCTCGACGGTGCCGTCCGGCTTGGTCCCGGTACGCACGAACTTGAAGATTTCCTGCATCTGGATGATGTCGCCTTCCATGCCGGTGACTTCGGCGATCGAGGTGACCTTGCGCTTGCCGTCGGACTGGCGCGACAGCTGCACGACCATCTGCACCGCATTGGCGATCTGGCCGCGGATGGAGGCCACCGTCATCGGCAGGCCGGCCATGCCGATCATCTGCTCGAGGCGGGTGATGGCGTCGCGCGGCGTGTTGGCGTGGACCGTGGCCATCGAGCCTTCATGGCCCGTGTTCATCGCCTGCAACATGTCGAAGGCTTCCTCGCCGCGGCACTCGCCCAGGATGATACGGTCCGGGCGCATACGCAGCGCGTTCTTGACGAGGTCGCGCTGGCGGATTTCGCCCTTGCCCTCGATGTTGGGCGGGCGCGTCTCCATGCGGCCGACATGCGGCTGCTGCAATTGCAGTTCGGCGGCGTCCTCGATGGTCAGCAGGCGCTCCTTCTCCGAGATGAAGGCGGAGAGCGCATTGAGCATCGTCGTCTTGCCGGAACCGGTGCCTCCGGAAATGATCGTCGAGATACGCGCGCGCACCGCGGCGGCCAGCACCTCGGCCATTTGCGGCCGCAGCGCGTTGACCTCGACCAGCTTGGAGAGGTCGAGCTTCTTCTTGGAGAACTTACGAATCGAGACGAGCGGGCCGTCGACGCCGATCGGGCGCACCGCGACGTTGACGCGCGAGCCGTCCTGGAGGCGCGCGTCGCACAGCGGATGGCTCTCGTCGACGCGGCGGCCGACCGCCGAGACGATCTTGTTGATGATGCGCAGCAGGTGCTGCTCGTCCTTGAAGCGCACGGACAGCGGCTCCAGCACGCCTCCGCGCTCGACATAGACGCATTCATGACCGTTGATCAGGATATCGGCGATGCTCGGGTCCTTGAGCAGCGGCTCCAACGGCCCAAGCCCGGTCATTTCATCGAGAATCTCCGAGACGAAATCGTTGAGCTCCTGGGCGTTCAGCGCCAGCCGCTCGGCGAGGACGTATTGCGAGACGAGCTGCGTGACATGCGCGCGGATCTGCTCTTCGGGCAGCTTGTCCAACGCGGACAGGTTGATTTCCTCGATCAGTTTTTTGTGCAGCCGCACCTTGGCGTCGAGCAGCTTGTCGGTCAGCAGGGGATTTGCCGAAACTTGCGCAGCCGGCGCCGGTGCGGGCGCTGGTCCCGCGTTCGGGACGAGCGTCGGCTCGCCGCCCGGCGCTTCGGGGAACACCGTCCAGGCGACGCCTTCCGCCGCCGGCGCATCCTCGGCCGGCGCCGTGTCGGGCGTGTTCGCGCGTCGGGTCGTGAATCGGCCGGCCATCATGTGTTTACCGTGCCGCTGCCAGCTTGAGTTTCTTCAGAAGGGGCAGCGCTTTTGCTTCGGTCTTCGCCGCGTCCTGCGCGAGCACGAGCCGCTTGAGCTGCGCGGTGATCTTGTTGCCGGGCTTGACGTCGTCGAGCGGCACGCCGCGGTCGATCGCCTCGCGCACGAGATGGTAGTCGTTCGGTATGACGCTACAGAACGCATCGCCAAGCGCCTGCTGTACGTCCTTGAGCGAAAGGCCGGACGAGAACATGCGCTGATGAAAGCGGTTGATGACGACCTGCGGTTTGGGCCCGTCGCCGAGGCGCTCGCGGATCGCACTGACGAGCTGCTTGCCGTGACGCAGGCCCGGCACGGTCGCTTCGCTGACGATGTACAGCCTGTTCGAGCCGAGCAGCACGCTGTCGGTCCATGAGAACCAGGTTCGCGGCATATCGAACACGACGTAGTCGAAATTCGTCGAGACCAGATCGAGCAGGCGCGTGACCATGTCCGGATCGAACGAGCGCATTTCTGCGGGCCGGTTCGGCGCGGCGACGACGGCGAGCCCCGACGCGTGATAAGACAACATCACTTCGAGAAGCTGCCGGTCGAGACGGTCGGGGCGCGGCTCGATTTCCGCCAGATTGAGCCGCGGCTCCAGATCGAGATAATCCGCCACGGTGCCGTGCTGGAAGTTGAGGTCGACGAGGCAGGTCGATGGCTTGGATCGCTGGCCGCCGCTGTTGAGCAGCAGCATCGCCGTCTGCACGGCCATGGTGGTGACTCCGGCGCCGCCCACGGCGGGCAGGAACGTGTAGATCTGCGCTTCGCTCGCGGCGCTGGCCGCGGTGGGATTGTGCGCGGCCTGCGCGCAGGCGCGTACGACGTCGAGCGGCTGAACCGGCTTCACGAGGAAATCGGCAACACGCATCTGCACCAGCGTGCGCGCCGCGTTCGCGTCGAACGTTTGCGTCACCGCGATCACCGGCGCACGCGCGTCGGCGCGCGCCATCAGCCGCGCCAGCGCCGCCATCTCGGCTGGCACGCCGGCGTCGAAATCCACCACGACGACGGTCATGCCCGCGAGATCGAGCGTGTCGGCGTGCTCGGACAAAGTGCCGGCAACGAGCGTCAGCTCGATCGCGCTGGAGGCGCCAAAGGTCGCGCGCATGGCAGCTGCGAATGCGGGATCCGCCGTGACCACGAGAACCTGGGTGTTGCCCGCGCTTGCCATTGCCGCCGTCCGCCTTACTTGACCGTTCCCGCCGGCTGATTGATCGACGGCCCGAGCGGGGTGTTGTTGTTCTGCGGGGTGTTCGCCTGGTATGTCGTCGAGGTGGTAGTGCCCTTCGGCTGGATGACGCGTCCGGTGCGATAGCGCTCGACCGCGCTCTGCATCACCGTTCCGTTGTAGGCAATATTGCGGTTGGCGGCATGTGCCGGCCACGGGTCGACCATCTGCACGACCTTGTTCGTCTCCGGCGCGTTGCCGCCATAGGCCGAGATGACATCGCGCCGCGCGGCATATTCCGAGCAGCCGGCGAGGGTGGTGAGCGCGAGCGTCAGGGCGCCGACGCGCATGACATTAGTGCACGGCATCGAGAACTCCCCGCGGCATATCGAGCATGTGTCCTGTGAACGGCTGGCTGCCTGCGGCGGCGATGCGCTGCTCGGCGGCGTTCGGCGAGCCGGCGCCGGCGACCGGCACCTCGGTTTTTCCGAGCAGGAAGAAATCGGCATCGTTCGGCGGCACGGTGTCGTCGGCCGGCGTGCGGATGCCGTCGCCCGGCCGCGCCGGACGCACGAGACGCGGCGTCACGATGATCGCGAGGTCGGTCTGGTTCTTCTGGTAGTTCTTCGACGAGAACAGGGTGCCGAGGACGGGGACGCTGCCGATCCACGGCAACTGATCGATCTGGTTCTTGTTGTCGGTTTGCAGGAGACCGCCGATCATGAAGCTCTGGCCGTCGCGCAGCTCGACGGTCGTCGAGGCGCGCCGCACGATCAACGCCGGAACGGAAATTCCGCCTGGCACCGACACCGTGTGCGTGGTGTCGATCTGGCTTACCTCGGGCTCGATCTTGAGGTTGATCAGGCCCTGGCTGAGCACGGTCGGCGTGAACGCGAGGCCGACGCCGTATTTCTTGTAGTCGACGGTGACCTGGCCGAGCGAGCCGGACACGGGGATCGGATACTCACCGCCGGCGAGGAAGCTCGCAGTATCGCCGGAGAGCGCCACGAGGTTCGGCTCGGCGAGGCTGCGCGCGATGCCCTTCTGCTCGAGCGCGTTGATCATCACGTCGGTGGAGACGCCGCTCGCGACCAGCCGTCCGATCATGAATCCGAAGGGCGTGCCGCCGGAGAGTACGCCGGCTGCGACCTCGGTACCGGAGGCAAGCGAGTTGTTGGAGGCGGTGATCGGCAGGCTGGAGGCCGGCTGCCGGTTGCCGATATTGGTGATCGAATTGCCGCCGACCCTGTTCCACTGCACGCCGAGCTCGCGGCCGGCGGTGCGCGACAATTCGATGAAGCGCACTTCGAGCATCACCTGCTGCGGCGACATCACGGTGACCGTATTGATGATCTCCGGCCCGAACTGGCGCGCAATGGTGACCGCCTTGTCGAGCGTGGCGGCGTCGGAGACGCGCCCGGACAGCATGATGCGGCCGTTCACGCTCGAAGCATGAAGCGCCGAGCCGGGGAAGTTGCGCGTGAGCTCGTTGGTCAGGCGCGTCAGGTCGTAGGTGACCTCGACGTCGAAGATGCCGATCAGCTTCTTGCTCTCGGCATAGACGGAAACGCGGGTCGTGCCGATTTTCTTGGCGAGGATCGACAGCGAATGGTCGGTCAGCGGATTGACGTCGGCGACTTCCGGATCGCCTACGGTGACGTCGACGAAGCTGCGGTCGGTCCGCACGTCCTGCGATTTGCCGATGGCGACGGTCACCATCGCGGTGCGGCGCGCGCCGGCAATCTGGACGATGCGCTCCTGTGCGTGAGCGGCGCCAAACATCGCGGCGAACGCCAGCGCGAGCGTGATTGCGAGCGCGAGGGCGACGTCGCGAAGCAGGCCGCCGGCCGGAGGACCGGCCTTGCGGCGCCAGCGAAAGCCGGCGTCGCCGGTCTTGTTGTTATTCACGACACACTCCCCCGTCGTCCAGGCGCATCGATGCCACGGACCGAACTGCCGGCTTTCCGCTATTGCGCACCGGCAAGCGCCTCGCTCTTGGTCTCAACCGGCACGGTGTAATTCTGCTTCGCCGAAGCGCGGGTCACGACGATCGTCGTCGTGCCGCCCTTCTCGGCGGGCGCATCGTTCGAGCCCAGGTCATTGAGCGTAATCTTGCGGGTCTGGGTCTCACCGGTTTCGCCGGCCTTGCGCAGCAAGAGCGACAGGCTGCCGACCGAGGAGGCGAGCCACACTTTCTGCGCTTCGACGGTAGTGACCTCGAGGGTCACCGACTTCGCGACCGCGGCTTTGGCGGTCCGCTCGTCGGCGCTCTGGTCGACGGCGAGGACGCGCGTGTTCTGCAACACCACTTCCGTGCTCGCCTGGCCCTTGTCGATCTGCCGCGTGAGCACGACATCGACGCGGTCGCCCGGCAACACGAAGCCGCCGACGCCTTCGACGTCGTTGACGCGAATGGTGACGGCCTTCATCCCGGGCTTGACCAGCGCCGACAAAGTGGCCCGCTGGCCGGGACCGGTAATCTTGAGCGCGAGCACCGGCTCATTCGGCTCGATCGCGGCGAGCACGACGCGGCGACCCTGCGACAACACGTCCGAAACCTTGGTGAAGGCCCCGGCCGGGATGGCGTCCGCCGCCCACGGCACTTCCGCGAGCTGCGACGCATTGAGTTCCGTGCCAAAGCGCAAAGCCTGCTTGGCGACGACGATCGTCTTCGTGACCGCCGGCTTTGCGGTCGACTCGATGGTCTTCGCCCGCTGGTTCGCCTGGTTGTTCAGCCATACGTTGGCGATGAACACGGCGAGCAGGCCGAAGACGACGGCAAACCCGATCATGACGAATGTGCTGGCGCGCACGGCTTTGTTCCGTTTTGCCTTTGCCCCTGGACCCGTGCGCGAACGATAGGGAGGAGGAAGTGTGCAATTGCTGAAATTTAAGCGCGCAATTCGCCCATGCCGGCCTCGACCTCGCCGCGTAGCCTTTACGAATGGTGTGCCGAATGCCGACACTTGCGCGTAGATCGCCGCGCGGCTCGCGGCGGCGCCTGGTAAGGATCGGTTTAGCCTAATGAAATACTGCCGCCATTGCTCGCGCGCCCGCGTTACGGCAACATGAGGACGGCGCCGCGCGACGGCGGTCATGGCCCACCCAAGGAACGAGGTGGGCAGGATAACGTCTGGAGGAAGAGAGAATGTCGATGCCGGACTCCGCGTCCACCGCCGCTGCCGGCTCATCCGCCGCAGCCTCAGGCCGCGCCGGCGACCCGCGCATCCGCATCAAGGGCCTCGGCAAGCACTACGGCTCGCTCGAAGTGTTCCGCGCGATCGATTTCGACGTCGGCGAGCGCGAGATCGTCGCCATCGTCGGCCCGTCCGGCTGCGGCAAGACGACGCTGCTCCGCTGCATCGATGGTCTGATCCCATTCGACGCGGGAGAGGTGCGGGTCGGCAACGAGCTCGTCACCGAGCCGATTGCCGGCGTCGCCATGGTGTTCCAGCATTTCGGTCTGTTTCCCTGGAAGACGGTCCACGACAACGTCGCTTACGGTCTGCGCATGGCCGGTGCGTCGAAGGCCGAGATCGAGCGCAAGGTGCCCGAGTTCATCAAGCTCGTCGGTCTGGCCGGCTTCGAGCACGCCTTCCCGTACCAGATGTCCGGCGGCATGCAGCAGCGCTGCGGCCTTGCCCGCGCCTTGGCGATCGAGCCGAACGTTCTGCTGATGGACGAGCCGTTCGCCGCCGTCGATGCGCAGACGCGCGAGATCCTTCAGTTCGAATTGCTGCGCATCTGGGAAGAGCGGCCGACGGCCATGATCTTCGTCACGCATTCGATCGAGGAGGCGGTGCTGCTCGGGCATCGCGTCGTCGTGCTCAAAGGCCGGCCGTCGAGCATCCACGAGATCGTCACCATCGACCTGCCGCATCCGCGCACGCGCGACACGCTGCGCGAGCCGCGCTTTGCCGAACTGCGCGAGCGCGTCTGGTCGACCTTGATGCGCGAGGCGCGCGCCGCGGAATTCGAACTGCAAACCTGACAACCAAAGAAACTTAAACTACGGGAGGATTACGATGCTTCGCAGGACATTCGCGTTCATGGCAGGCGCGGCACTCATCGCCGCGGCGCTCGCCGGGGCTTCGCCGGCGCTGGCGCAGGGCAAGAAGCTCACCATCGGCTTGCCTGGAATTCCGCCGATTTTCTCCGTGACCATCGTGCACGTTGCCGAGAAGCAAGGCTTCTTCAAGAAGCACGGCGTTGAAGTCGATATTCGTGCGATGGACAATGGTACCGCCGCGGCGCGCGCCGTCGTCGCCGGCGACATCGACATGTCTTGGTCACCGACGCCGCCGGTCATCAACCAAGTGTCGAACGCCGGCGTTCCGCTGGTCGCCATCTACGGCATGCCGAACCCTGACTGGGTCGTCGGCTCGACCGAGACCGGCAAGACCTGCAAGGACATGGCCGGACAGGACGTCGGCGTCGATTCGATCAACGGCGCGCGGTCCGTTGCATTGCGCTCGATGGTCGCCGGCGGCTGCAAGGAGATCAAGTTCGAGGACCTCAAGCAGGTCGCGCTCGGCTCGGCGCCGGGCCCGGCGATGCTCGCCGGCCGCCTGAACTACGCGGTGCTGCATCTCGACGATCTCGCCGAGGTTCAGAACCAGGGCAAGAAGCTCAACATCCTGCTGGCGATGAAGAACACCAATCCGACCAGCCACTATCTCATCCTGGTTGCGCGCAAGGACAAGCTTGCGGCCAACCGCGATGCTTATGTGCGCGCACTTGCCGGCATGGTCGAAGCCGCTCATTTCATGCAGGACCCCAAGAACGCTGATGCGGTTGCGGAAATCGCCGCGGTCACCGGCCATGACAAGGCCGTCAACAAGCTGGCCCTCCAGGAATTCCTCAAGATCGACTTCTGGGCCGCCAAGGACGACGGCATGCCGAAGGCCAAGATCGAGGCGGTCGCCGCGCTGATGAAGAAGATCGGCTCGATCAAGCCCGACAAGGAGCCGGTGAGCTACGAGAAATTCGTCGATCCCACCGTGTGGAAAGACGCCAACGCGATGCTGAAGTGATCCTGGCCCTTCCCGGCGCGCGCTTTCTTCCCTTCACCTCTCCCCGCTCGCGGGGAGAGGTCGGATCGTCAAAGCGAAGCTTTGGCGATCCGGGTGAGGGGCATCCGAGTGAGTGAGAGTCCCAGGCCCCTCACCCCAACCTTCTCCCCGCCAGCGGGGAGAGGGAGCCTGCTGCGGCACGTGGCATGACAGTGCTTCGAACAGAGTGTTGAAAGATCAAGCTTTGCTGCACACCACCATCCGCCGACACCTTCCGGTCTGGCTCAGCGTCTTCGCCGGCTTCGCGATCTGGGAGATCGCCGGCCGCTCGACCAGCGCGGCCTTCATGGTGCCGTTCTCCGAGACCCTGCGCCGGCTGTCGCAGCTCGCCGCCAGCGGCCCGTTCTGGAATGAGCTGCTCGACTCGGCGAAGCTGTTCACGACCGGCTTTGTGCTGGCGCTGATCGTCGGCGCGCCGCTCGGCCTCTTGTTCGCGCGCGTGCGCGTGCTGCGCGTCGGCGTCGAGCCCTACATCATGATTCTCTACGCCACGCCGATGGTGGCGCTCATCCCGTTCATCCTGTCGCTGATGGGCTTCGGCTTCGCGCCGAAAGTGCTGGTCGTCTTCCTCTTCACCGTGTTCCCGGTGCTGTACAACACGGTCGAGGGCGCGCGCAGCATCAAGCCCGAGCTGATCGAGGTGGCGAAGTCGTACCGATCGACCGAGTGGGCGCTGTGGCGCGAGGTGATGCTGCCCTACACCTTGCCCTACATGATGACCGGCGTGCGCCAGGCGATCGGCCGCGCGCTGGTCGGTATGATTGCCGCGGAATTCTTCCTGTCGGCGACCGGCGTCGGCCGCCTCATCATGGAGGCCTCGCAGGAATTCGACACCGCCGGCGTGTTCGCCTCCATCTTCATCATCGGCGTGATCGGCGTCGGCCTGACCCGGATCGGGCTGATGATCGAGCAGCACTTCGCGCGTTGGAGGCAGTGACGATGGCCGATCAAGCCTTGTCCACCCCGACGCCCGCCGCCGCCAAGCCGCAAGCCGCGGCGCGCAAGGAGAGCACGCTGCTGCCGCGGCTCGTGACCGGTGTCGTCGTCCTCGGCGCGTGGGAGGTCGTGGTGCGCGCGCTGGCGCCGCGCTACGTCGCCAAGCCGACGTCCATCGTGATGGCGATCCCGAGCGTCTTGACCGATCCGAAATTCCTGGCCGCGCTCGGGCAGACCGTCGCGGCAGTGGCTGAAGGCCTCGCCGTCACCATTGTGCTCGGCACGATCATCGGCCTTGCCATGGGCCGCAGCCCGGCAGTCGACCGCTGCATTCGCGTCTACATCAATGCCTTCAACGCGCTGCCGATGATCATCGTGCTGCCCTTGTTCTCGCTGTGGTTCGGCTATTCGACCCACGCACGTCTCGCGACGATCGTCTTCGCAGCGATCTTCGCCATCACCATGAACGTCGCCGACGGCGCGCGCGCCGTGCCGCGCGAATACCTCGAAGTCGCGCGTTCCTTCCGTTCGGCGAAGATGCGAACCCTCTTCGATATCGTGCTGCCGGCGTCGACGCCCTATCTGCTCGCCGGCTTCCGGCTCGCCGCCGGACGCGCGCTGATCG
The DNA here is from genome assembly GCA_035718885.1 of Pseudolabrys sp. Classification (GTDB taxonomy): domain Bacteria; phylum Pseudomonadota; class Alphaproteobacteria; order Rhizobiales; family Xanthobacteraceae; genus Pseudolabrys. The sequence goes on from DASTGR010000340.1 coordinate 23,865, forward strand.
GCGCGGTCGTCGCCGAATTCTTCCTGTCGATCGGCGGCCTCGGCTTCTACATCCTCTACAATTCGCGCTCCTACCACCACAACGAAGCCTTCGTCGGCGTGCTGCTGCTCGCCGGCTTCGGCGTCGGCTTCGAAGTCCTCGTGCAATGGGCCACGCGCCGCTTCATGCCGTGGTACCGCCGCGGCGAAAAATAAGGCATCCCATGTCATCCGATCTGTTGAAGTCCGCCGTCGCGCATTGGGGCGCGCGCTTCGTCGCAAACGGCGTCGTGCTGACCGACTTCGAGGAAGTGACGAAGTCGATCGCGAGCTATGACGACTGGTGCCGCGCCTGGTCGGCGCGCGCCGCGCATCACGAGCAGCTCGGCCTTGAGGCGCTGGCGCGCGGGCACAATCTCACCGCCGGCGAGTGCCTCCAGCGCGCCGGCGTCTACTATCATTTCGGCTCGTTCCTGTTCGCGCACGATCCCGCGCAGATGAAGGTCGCGCACAAGAAGCAGATCGAGTGCCGCCAGCTCGCTTTGCCGCATTTGTCCCCGCCCGGAGAGCGCGTCGAGATCCCCTACGAAGGCAAGACGCTCGCCGGCATTCTGCGCAAGCCGCAGGGCGTCGCGAAGCCGCCGGTTGTGGTTATGGCGGTCGGCCTCGACTCGACCAAGGAAGAGACCGACGCCTACGAGATGCCGTTCCTTGCGCGCGGCATGGCGACGCTCGTGTTCGAAGGTCCCGGCCAGGGTGAGGCGCAGTACGACTTCCCGATCCGCGGCGACTACGAGGTGCCGGTCCGCGCCGTGCTCGACTATGTCGAGACACGCAAGGATCTCGACACCAGGCGCATCGGCATGTGGGGCGTCAGCCTGGGCGGCTACTACGCGCCGCGCGCCACCGCTTTCGAGAAGCGCATCAAGGCCTGCATCGCGCTCGGCGGGCCGTTCAACATGGGCGCCGCCTATGACAGCCTGCCGGACCTGACGCGTGAGACGTTCCGCATCCGCAGTCATGCCAAGACGCGCGAAGACGGCCACAGGAACGCCAACACTTTGTCGCTCGAGGGCATCGCGCAAAACATCACCGTGCCGATCTTCATCGTCAATGGGCGGCAGGACCGCGTCATTCCGGCCGCCGACGCCGAGCGTCTGGCGCGCGAGGTCAAGGGCCCGGTGACCTTGATGATGATCGAGGACGGCAACCACATCGCCAACAACCGCGCCTATCGCTGGCGCTCGCAGTCGGCGGACTGGATGAAGGAGCAATTGGGGTAACTCGCCCCATCCTGAGGAGCCGCGCATAGCGCGGCGTCTCGAAGGATGAGGCCGCCCTATCCTTCGAGACGCGCCCTGCGGGCGCTCCTCAGGATGAGGGCGGGTCGGTTGCTTGCGTCTGGAGAAGGGCTAATGTCCGCGCAAATTCGGACAGGAGCCCTCGATGCCGTCGACCTATCTCGATTCCGCGATTTTCCGGGATATCTTCACCACGCCGGCCATGCGCCAGGTGTGGTCGGACGAGAACCGGGTGCAGAAATACCTCGATTTCGAGAAGGCGCTGGCGGT
>DASTGR010000341.1:0-2188 GCA_035718885.1 Pseudolabrys sp.
CGCGCATCGTGTGCGCGAGCATGGCGACGCCGGGGGTGGGGATCGGCCCGGTCAAGAGCACGTCCATGCCGACCGAGGTGAAACCGGCGACGAGCGCGTTCTCGATCATGTAGCCGGACAGGCGCGTGTCCTTGCCGATCAGCACGCGATGGCGGTGCTCGCCGTTGCGGAAGATCACGCCCGCGGCCTGGCCGACCCTGAGCGCCAGTTCCGGCGTGATAACCCGATTGGCCCGGCCGCGAATGCCGTCGGTGCCGAAGTAGCGACGAACCATTTAAAAGCCCCTCAGTGCCCCGTACCGGGCCCTTCCGTGAAAGCCGGTCAATGCCGGTTTTTTTGGCGACGCGTTCCTGACCGCCGCGGGCCCCTTATACTAGGGTCAAGCCGGTGGAATTACTTCAAAATTTGTAAGTAATCATTACGGCGCAACGTTAAGGCCTCCTATCCACCGTTTTTCCACCGGCAATCGCGGCCGGTTCGGGCCGAAATGCCCGGGCATTCCGCGCCATAGGAGCCTGTGCTACCGAATTAAGGCAGTCCCGGGAGTGGTTAAGAATGTCCATGAAGTCCGTCCAGTGCATCGAAGATCTGCGGCAGCTCGCCCGCCGCAAGGTGCCGAAGGCCTTTTTCGAATATGCCGACGGCGGCTCCTACAGCGAGAGCACGCTGCGTGCCAACGTCGCCGACCTCGAAGGCATCCGGCTGCGGCAGCGGGTCATGGTCGATGTCTCCAAGCGCAGTCTCGAGACGGACGTCATCGGACTGACGCGGGCCGCGCCGATCATCCTGGCGCCGGTCGGCCTGACCGGCATGCAGCACGGCGACGGCGAGATTCTCGCGGCGCAGGCGGCGGAAGAGGCGGGCATCCCGTACACGCTGTCGACCATGTCGATCTGCTCGATCGAGGACGTGGCCGCGGCGACGACGAAGCCGTTCTGGTTCCAGCTCTACGTCATGCGCGACCGCGGCTTCGCCAAGGCGATGCTGGAGCGCGCGCAGGCGGTCAAATGCAGCGCGCTGGTGCTGACGGTCGATTTGCAGGTGCTCGGCCAGCGCCACAAGGATCTGAAGAACGGCATGACCGTGCCGCCGGAATTGCGCCTGTCGAACCTGATCGACATTGCGATGAAGCCGGCCTGGGCGATGGGCGTGCTGCGCGGAAAGCGCAAGACCTTCGGCAACATTGCCGGCCACGTGAAAGGCATGGAGGACGTCTCGTCGCTCGCCGAATGGACCAACCAGCAGTTCGACCCGGCGCTGAACTGGAACGACGTCGCCTGGATCAAGAGCATGTGGCCGGGCAAACTGATCATCAAGGGCATCAACGACGTCGAGGACGCGCGCATCGCCGTCGGTCTCGGCGCCGACGCGCTGGTCGTGTCGAACCATGGCGGCCGGCAGCTCGACGGCGCGGAGTCCTCGATCAAGGCGCTGCCGAAGATCGCCGACGCGGTCGGCTCGCAGATCGAGGTGCTGTTCGACGGCGGCATCCGCACCGGCGCCGACATCATGCGCGCTTTGGCGCTCGGCGCGCGCTCCTGCATGATCGGCCGCGCCTATGCGTGGGGACTCGGCGCCGGCGGCAAGGCGGGTGTCGCCAAGACGATCGACATCCTCAAGAAGGAACTCGACATCACCATGGCGCTGTGCGGCGTCAACCGCGTCGCCGACATCGGACCGCAGGTGCTGGTCGGGCACGAGGGCAAGAACGCAAGGTAGCTTGGACTCACGCGCTGACTCTCAACGCAGTCATTGCCGGGCTTGACCCGGCAATCCATGAGGAATGTCCGCAAGCAAGGCAGTACTGTTGCGGCGCTGGTTTGAGTCATCATGGATGCGCGGGTCAAGCCCGCGCATGACGCCAAGTGTGTGGCGCCGTATCCCGCCTCCCCGATTCACATTTCAAACAGCCCTGCGCGCGGCGGGCTTGCCCGCTTCGCGCCACGCATGCGCGATCGCCCGTGTTGTTTGAGCGGCCCCGGGTGAGCCGGACTTCCCCTTTCCCTCGGCCCACAGGGGCTTCGGGGAGTCCTTCCCCGGCAAGAATGCCGAGGGTGTGGCGCGCCGATGAGGCGCGACACTCTTTCCGTAAGCCGCGCTTCCCTCTCGAGAAGCGCGGGCGCCTCTCGGCGCGCCACGGCGGTGTTTTCGGGCGTACGGGCCACGCTTTCGGCACGTGGACCAGCCA
>DASTGR010000342.1:0-22121 GCA_035718885.1 Pseudolabrys sp.
GCCCGCCTCGGCGGCCGCGCGGCCGGCCAGGCAGGTGTCCTGGAAGCCTTTCGGATCGAGGATGATGTGGTCGGCGGCCAATGCCAGCACGACCGCTTCAGGGTTCTGCCGCCGGGCGACCTCGGTCGCGGCGGCGATGGCAGGGCCTGAATCCCGCCGCAGGGGCTCCACCACCACTGTCGCCTCGACACCGACCTCCTCGGCTTGCCGGCGGGCAAAGAAGTGGAATTGCGGCCCGGTGATCACGATGGGCGGCCCGAACATGGGTCCGCGGACCCGCAGGAGGGTCTCCTGATAGGTCGAACGGTCGCCGACCAGCGGCAGGAACTGCTTGGGCAGGGCGTCGCGCGAGACCGGCCAGAGCCGGGTACCGGCGCCGCCGGCCAGCAGGACGGGGATGATGGGAGAATTCATCGGGCTTCGGCTGGCGGGCTGCTTTAGGGTGGGCCGGGGAATCGCCGTAAACGGCGGGGCGGGGCCGTGAAATAGCCGTCGTGGCCGCGCCCTAGTTCCAGTCTAGCAAGTCTCTGTAGGTCCCGTTCTAGCATCCGACCCGGGTTCCCGCACGCGCAAAGGCAGTCGATGATCCAGCGCATCCTGACGGTGGGTGGCTACACTCTGCTGTCGCGCGTGACCGGGTTCGTCCGCGACATCATCCTGGCGGCCGTCCTCGGGGCGGGGCCGGCCGCTGACGCCTTCTTCGTGGCCCTGCGGCTGCCGAACCACTTCCGCGCCATTTTCGCCGAAGGTGCCTTCAACGCCGCTTTCGTGCCCGCCTATGCCCGCATCCGGGAGCAGGGCGGCGCGCACCGTGCCGGCCTGTTCGCCGACCGGATATTCACCCTGCTGCTCGCCAGCCAAGTCGTCCTGCTCGCGGTGGCGCTCCTATTCACCCCGGCGGTCATCGACGTGCTGGCGCCAGGCTTCGGCGCCGATCCGCAGCGCTTCGGCCTCGCCGTCGATCTCACGCGCATCACGTTCCCGTACCTGCTGCTGATCACGCTGGTGACGCTCTATGGCGGCATCCTCAACGCGCTCGAGCGCTTCGCGGCCGCATCCGCCGCGCCGATCCTGCTCAACGTGTCGATGGTCGCGGCGCTCCTCGTGGCGCACTGGTTTCCGACACCCGGGCACGCCGCCGCCTGGGGCGTCCTGGTCTCCGGCGTCCTTCAGGCGCTGCTCGTCGCCGGCGATTGCTGGCGCGCCGGCGCGCTTCCGCGCTTCCGCGCCTTGAAGCTCGACGCCGACGTCAGCCGCTTCTTCCGCGCGCTGGGACCTGCGACGGTCGGCTCGGCCGGCGTGCAGCTCGCGCTGTTCGCCGACACGATCATTGCGAGCTTCCTACCGACCGGCGCGGTGTCGGCGCTTTATTACGCCGACCGCATCAACCAATTGCCGATCGGCGTCATCGGCATCGCCGCCGGCACCGTGGTGCTGCCGGAAATGTCGCGCCGCATCGCCGCCGGCGACGAGGCGGGCGCCGCGCATGCGCAGAACCGCGCCATCGAGTTCACGCTTTTGCTCGGCATTCCGTGCATCGCCGCATTTTTCGCGATCCCCGATCTCATCGTGAAAGCGCTGTTCGTGCGCGGCGCGTTCACCGAGGCCGACGCTATCGCGTCCGGCCACACGCTCGCAGCCTATGCCTTTGGCCTGTTGCCGTTCGTGCTGATCCGCAGCGCGGTCGCCACCTTTTTCGCGCGCGGGGACACGACGACGCCGGTGAAGGCCGCGCTCGCCGCCGCGGCCGTGAACATTGGCTTCAAGGTGCTGCTGATGGGCCCGCTGGCGCAGGTGGGCCTGGCGCTGGCGACGTCGATCGGGGCCTGGATCAATCTCGGCCTCATCACCTGGTTCGCGGCCCGCGCCGGACACCTGCGGGCGGATTCGCGGCTCAAGCAGTCGATGTGGAAGTTCGCCGTCGCCGGCGTCGCCATGGGCCTGGTTCTCTGGATCGCTTACGCCCCCGTTGCTGCCTGGACAAACCACCTCCACGGCATTCGCGATTTGATGACGCTGGCACTCGTCGGGATTCTCGGGGCGGGCGTCTATGGCGTCGTCGTTTTTGTGCTGTTCGGTCGCGATTGGCTGAAAGCCTTCCGCGCGCGGCGGCGGGGCTGAAGCCGAAATGTCACAGCGCGGCGCAAGTGGACATCGGGCAATGGCCCCATTATCTGAGCGGGCTGGAATGGTCGTCTGTCGCTCCCAGGACAATCCATGACTGCGAGATCGGGTCTTTCATCATTTTATTTGATGCGCCGAGCGAGGTATGTGGCGGCGCTCGCCCTTGCGGCTTTAGTCGTAGGCTGTGGCGACAACACCCCGCAGAAGCAGGGCGGCGCGCCGCCGCCGCCGCAGGTCACCGTCGCGAAACCGACGCAGCGCACGGTGTCCGACTATGACGAATATGTCGGGCGCTTCGCCGCCGTCGATTCGGTCGAGGTGCGCGCGCGTGTCTCCGGCTATCTCGATTCCGTCGATTTCAAGGACGGGCAGATGGTCAAGCAGGGCGATCTCCTGTTCACCATCGACAAGCGGCCGTTCCAGACCGCGCTCGACCAGTCGCGCGCCAACCGGCAACTGGCGCAGTCGAACCTCACCTTCACCGAATCCGATCTCAAGCGTGCGCAACAGCTCGTCACCGAAAAGACGATCACCGAGCAGGTGTTCGAGCAGCGCTCGCAGGCCTATCGCAATGCGCAGGCTTCGGTTGCGGCGGCGTCCGCCGCCGTCCGCCAGGCCGAGCTCGACATGCAATTCACCGAGCTGCGCGCACCGGTCGACGGCCGCATCGGCGACCGTCGCGTCTCGCCCGGCAACCTGGTGACCGGCGGCACGTCGGGCAACACCACGTTGCTCGCCACCATCGTGTCGCAGGACCCGATCCATTTCGAGTTCACTTTCGACGAGGCTTCCTATCTCCGCTACGAGCGCATGGCCAAGCAGGGCGCTGACGTGGCCAGCCGCGGGCCCGGCGTCAACGTGTCGCTGAAACTCATCGACGAGAAGGATTTCAGCCACGAAGGCCGCATGGACTTCGTTGACAACGCCATCGACCGCTCGACCGGCACGATCCGCGGGCGCGCGCTTTTCAAGAATCCGAACGCTGTGTTTACACCGGGCATGTTCGCGCGCGTGCGGGTCCCCGCGTCGCCTCCGTATCGCGCGCTGCTGGTGCCGGACACGGCGCTCGGCACCGAGCAGGCAAAGCGTTTTTTGCTCGTGGTCGGCGCCGACAACATGGTGACGATGAAATACGTCACGGTCGGTGATCTCGTCGATGGCGACCTCAGGGTAATCAAGGAGGGCCTTTCGGCCGACGACCGCGTCATCGTCGACGGTCTCATGCGCGCGCGCGCCGGCATCAAGGTGACGCCGCAGGAGCAGGGCGCCAAGCCAGCGAAGCCGGGGGATAAGCGGGCGCCGCCCGAGAGCAAGCCCGAGCCTCAGAAGAAGTAGCCGGTCGCTATGCGCATTTCCCACTTCTTCATCGACCGGCCGATCTTCGCCTCGGTGGTCGCGATCGTCTTCGTGATCCTCGGCGGCGTCGCGTTCGTGCGCCTGCCGATCGCGCAGTACCCGGAGATATCGCCGCCGACCATCAACATCACCGGCCAGTATCCCGGCGCCAACGCCACCGTCGTGGCGCAGACGGTTGTCGCGCCTATCGAGCAGCAGATCAACGGCGTCGAGAACATGATCTACATGTCCTCGAACTCGACCGGCGACGGCCGCTTCTCGATCGCGGTCACGTTCGATATCGGCACCAATCTCGACATCGCCCAGGTCCAGGTGCAGAACCGCGTCGCCATTGCGCAGCCGCGCCTTCCGGCCGACGTGCGCGCCATCGGCGTCACCGTCAACAAGGCCTCGCCCGACTTGATGATGGTCGTGCACTTGTTGTCGCCCGACAAGTCGCGCGACACCCTGTTCATCTCGAACTATGCCACGCTCGAGATCACCGACGCGCTCACCCGCGTCGATGGAGTCGGCTCGATCACTGTGTTCGGCGCACGCGACTACGCCATGCGCGTCTGGCTCGACCCCGACCGGCTACAGTCGGTGGGTTTGACCGCGAGCGACGTCGTCGCAGCGCTTCAGGGTCAGAACGTGCAGGTCGCGTCCGGGGTGCTGAACCAGCCGCCGATGGACAAGCCCGGCGCCTTCCAGATCTCGGTGTCGACGCAAGGCCGGCTCGCCGATCCGGCCGAGTTCGCCAACATTGTCGTCAAGCAGACGGCAAACGCGGTGGTGCGCATCAAGGACATCGGCCGCGTCGAACTCGCCGCGCAGGACTACTCGACCAACTCCTATCTCGACACGTCGCCGGCAGTGGCGCTCGGCATCTTCCAGCGGCCGGGCTCGAACGCGCTCGCTACCGCCGATCGCGTCGAGCAGACGATGCAGGCTCTGTCGAAACGCTTCCCGCCGGGCATCAAGTACGACATCGTCTATAATCCGACGCAGTTCATCCAGCAGTCGGTCGACGCCGTGCGTTCGACTATCGCCGAGGCGATCATCCTCGTCATCCTGGTGATTGTGCTGTTCCTGCAAACCTGGCGCGCCGCGGTCATTCCGATCGTGGCGATCCCGGTGTCGCTCGTCGGCACCTTCTTCTTCATGTCGCTGTTCGGGTTCTCGCTGAACAACCTGTCTCTGTTCGGCCTTGTGCTCGCGATCGGTATCGTCGTCGATGACGCCATTGTCGTGGTCGAGAATGTGCAGCGCGGCATCGAGCACGGCCTTTCACCGCGGGAAGCGGCGCGGCGCAGCATGGATGAAGTCGGCACCGCGCTGATCGCCATCGCGCTGGTGCTGACCGCGGTCTTCGTGCCGTCATCTTTCATCACCGGCATTTCGGGCCAGTTCTACCGCCAGTTCGCGCTGACCATCACCGGCGCGACCATCATCTCGCTGATCGTGTCGCTCACCTTGTCGCCGGCTTTGTGCCGGCTGCTGCTCAGGCCGCCGAAGGAAAATGGCGAGCGCTGGTGGAACTGGCCGACGCGGACGTTTTTCGGCGGCTTCAACTGGGGCTTCGAGCGCCTGACGCGCGGCTATGGCTGGCTGACGAGCCGCACCGTGCGGCTGTCGGTCCTGATGCTCGCGCTCTACGCGGTGGTGATCGGCTTCGGGCTCAACGAATTCCGTAAAACGCCCGTCGGCTTCATCCCGCAGCTCGATCGCGGCTTCCTCATCATCGTCACGCAATTGCCGCCGGCGGCTTCGCTCGCGCGCACCGACGACGTCAACCGCCGCGCGGTCGAGATCGCGCTGAAGGTGCCGGGCATTGCACACGCGGTGAACATCGTCGGCTTCTCCGGTGCGACCTTCACCCAGGCGCCGAATGCGGGCGCGGTCTTCGTGACGCTGTCGCCGTTCGAGGAGCGCGCGCAACACCCCGAGCAGTCGGCTGCGGCGCTCCAGGCCGAGTTGTTCAAGCGCCTTTCGGTTATCCGCGATGCGCAGGTGTTCGTCGCGGCGCCGCCGCCAGTGTCCGGCATCGGCAATGCCGGTGGCTTCCGCATGATGGTCGAAGACCGCGCGGGCAGTGGACCGGAGGCCTTGCAGAACGCCACCTATGCGATGATGGGCCGCGCGGCGCAGACCCCCGGCCTGACACAGGTGTTCTCGCTGTTCGAGAACAAGACGCCGCAACTCTATCTCGACATCGATCGCACCAAGGCGCAGCTACTCGGCATCAACATCCCCGACGTCTTCGCGGCGCTGCAAATCTATCTCGGCTCGGCCTATGTGAACGACTTCAACCTGTTCGGCCGCACCTATCGCGTCGTCGCACAGGCCGCGGACCAGTACCGCGCCGACACCCGCGACGTTCTGAACATCCGGGTGCGTAACAAGGGCGGCGACACCGTGCCGCTCGGCGCCTTCACCACTGTGCGAACCGTCACGAGCCCGTATCGCGTGCCGCGCTACAATCTCTACCCCGCGGCCGAACTCGACGGCGCCGCCGCGCCCGGTGTCAGCCAAGGCGAGGCCATCAAGATCATGGAGAAGCTTGCGGCCGAGACCCTGCCGGAAGGCTTCTCCTACGAATGGACGACGCTCGCCTTCCAGCAATTGCGTGCCGGCAATACGGCGATCTTCGCTTTCGTGTTGGCGGTGGTGTTCGTGTTCCTCGTGCTCGCCGCGCAGTTCGAAAGCCTGACCCTGCCGCTCGCCGTGATCCTGATCGTGCCGATGTGCCTGATCGCCTCGATCGTCGGCGTCGTCTTGCGCGGGCAGGACAACAACATCCTGACGCAGGTCGGCTTTATCGTGCTGATCGGGCTTGCTGCCAAGAACGCCATCCTGATCGTCGAGTTCGCCAAGCAGCTCGAGGACGGCGGCCGCGATCGCTTCGGCGCCGCGGTCGAGGCGGCCCATCTGCGCCTGCGCCCGATTCTGATGACCTCCATGGCCTTCATTCTCGGTGTCTCGCCGCTCGTCTGGTCCGTCGGCGCCGGCGCCGAACTGCGGCAGACGCTCGGTACCACTGTGTTCTCCGGCATGATCGGCGTCACCTTGTTCGGCCTGATCTTCACCCCGGTCTTCTATGTGGTGTCGCGCTGGATTGCGCTACGCTTGGGGGCGCGACGCGCCGCGGCGGCGGAGGCGCACGCAACAGGGAGAGACTGACGATGGCGAAATTCGGTTTCGGGCAGCCCCTCAAGCGCAAAGAAGACGACGCGCTCTTGCGCGGCGGCGGCCGCTACATCGCCGACGTCATGCCGGGCGGCGCGCTGCAAGCGGTGGTGCTGCGTTCGCCGCACGCCCACGCGAAGTTCTCGATCCGCGATCTGGCCAAGGTCCGGGCCATGAAGGGGGTCCGGCTGGTACTGACCGGTGCCGACGTCGGTCATCTCGCGCCGCTGCCGACGCCGGGGGTCATCCCGGAGCCCTCCTGCCAGATCGACGTGCCGGTCTATCCGATCCTCGCCCGTGACGTCGTCCGCCATGTTGGGGACGCCGTCGCGTTCGTCGTCGCCGACACGCTTGAACAGGCCAAGGACGCAGCGGAAGCCATCGCGATCGACTGGGAGGAATTGCCGCACATCGTCGGCGCCGTCGGCGCGCTCGACGCCAAGGCGCCGCGGGTCTGGGCCGACCGCTCCAACGTTTCGTTCGAAATCGCCGTCGGCGATGCCACAGCGACCAAGGCCGCGTTTGCCGCCGCCGAGCGCGTGGTCGAAACCACGATCGTCAACCAGCGCCTCGTCACGAACTACATGGATACACGCGGCGTCGTCGCCGAATTCGACGGCTCGCGTTACACGCTCACGCTCGGCAGCCAGGGTGCGCACATCATCCGCGACATCATTGGCTGCGAGGTGATGAAGCTCAATGCCGACCAGATGCGCGTGATCACGCCGGATGTCGGCGGCGGCTTCGGCACCAAGCTCTTCCCGTACCGCGAATACGCGCTCGCCGCGGTCGCGGCCGAGAAGACGCGCAAGCCGGTGCGCTGGGTCGCCGACCGTTCGGATCACTTCCTCGGCGACAGCCACGGCCGCGACAACATATCGACGGCGAGGCTGGCGCTCGACGGCAAGGGCCGCATTCTCGCAACCGAGATCGACATCGTCGCAGACATGGGCGCCTACCTATCTTGCTACGCGCCTTATATTCCGTGGCTCGGCGTCGGCATGGCGACCGGTCCATACGACATTCCGATCGCGCATATCCGCTTGCGCGGCGTCTACACCAACACCGTGCCGGTCGACGCCTATCGCGGCGCCGGGCGGCCAGAGGCGTCCTATCTGATCGAGCGCGCGGTCGATCACGCCGCACGCGAGATCGGCATGACGCCCGACGCTTTCCGTCGCAAGAATCTCATCAAATCGAAGGCGCTGCCCTACACGACGCCGACCGGCAAGGTCTACGACTCCGGCGACTTCGCCAGGACCATGGGGCGGGCGCAGGAGCTCGCCGACTGGGACGGCTTCGGCAAGCGCGCGCGCGAGTCCAAGCGTGCCGGCAAATTGCGCGGTATCGGCATCGGCACCTACATCGAGGCTTGCGGCGGCAATGGGCCGGAGACGGCGCACGTGATGCTCGACCGCGATGGCGGCATCACCGTGCTGATCGGCACGCAGTCGTCGGGACAAGGGCACGCGACCTCCTACGCGCAACTCGTCGCCGAGCGCCTGGACATCCCGCCCGAGCGCGTCCGCGTCGTGCAGGGCGATACGGCCGCGATCCCGACCGGCGCAGGCACCGGCGGGTCGAGCTCGATCCCGGTGGGCGGCGTGTCGGTCGACCGCGCGTCGAAGACGCTCGCTGAGAATTTGAAAGAGCTTGCTGCCGATGCGCTCGAGGCTTCCGCCGGCGACATGGAGATCGTCGACGCAAGCGTGCGTGTCGCCGGAACCGACCGCGCCATCTCGTTCGCGGACCTCGCCGCGCATCCCTCCGCGACACCGGAGAAGCTGAAGGCTGACAGCGACTTCAATCCGGACGTGCCGACCTATCCGAACGGCACGCACATTGCCGAGGTCGAGATCGATCCGGAAACTGGCGCGGCCGTGCTCGTGAAATACGTGATCGTCGACGACTTCGGCGCCACCCTCAATCCGCTACTGCTCGCCGGCCAGGTTCACGGCGGCACGGTGCAGGGCATCGGCCAGGCGCTGATGGAGGACACGGTCTACGACACCGCATCTGGCCAGCTCGTGACAGCGTCGTTTATGGACTATGCGATGCCGCACGCGCACGACGCTCCGGACTTCGTGTTCGAGACCGCCAACGTGCCCTGCAAGACCAACCCTCTCGGAGTGAAGGGGGCGGGGGAGGCGGGGGCGATCGGTTCATGCCCTGCGGTCATGAATGCGGTCATCGACGCTCTCGATCGGGCCTATGGCATCCGCGCGATCGACATGCCGGCGACGCCCCTGAAGGTGTGGACGGCGATCCAGGGGGCGTCGCGCGTCGCGGCGGAATAAAAGGGCCCTCCCAATGTTCGCTATTTTACAGAATAGCCATAGGGAGGTACCTCGACATGATCTCGAAATGGGCCCTGGCGGCGGCCGCTTTGGCCGCAGCCGCGGCGGCAACGTCCGTTCTTGCGCAATCCGACCCGATCGCGACCCGCATGGCGCTGATGAAGGGCAATAACGACAACGCCCGCAACGTGTCGCAGATGATCCGCGGCCAGCAGCCGTTCGATCCGGCCAAGGTCGACGCCGCCTTCGCGCAATGGGCCGAGACCGCCCAGAAGCTGCCGGCCCAGTTTCCCCCCGACTCGAAAACCGGGCAGAAGAGCCGCGCCGCGCCGGCCATATGGGATCACAAGCAGGACTTCGATGCGAAGGCCGCCGCGTTCGGCAAGGCCGTTGCGGAGAACCGCGCCAAGGCGCGCAATTCGCTCGAGGACCTGAAAGTGGCCTTCGCGCCCGTCAGCGACGCTTGCGATAACTGCCACAAGGACTACCGTCTGTCGCAGCGCTAGGGCGCTGCGGAAGAGGGGACGCCTGCTTCGGAAATTCCTCATACCGGCGGTCGCTGTGGTCATGCTTGCCGCGGCGGCCGCCTTCGTCCTGACGGCGCCCGAGAGCGTACCGGGCGGGGCGCTGCCCGTGCACACGCCCGACCTGGCAAACGGCCGTGTCATGTTCCTGGCCGGCGGTTGCTCCTCCTGCCACATGACCCCGAAACAGAAGGACGCCACGCGCCTCGGCGGCGGCCTGCAATTGCACACCGCGTTCGGCGAGTTTTTCGCGCCGAATATATCTCCCGACAGCAAGGACGGCATCGGCGGCTGGAGTGAGGCGGCCTTCGTCACGGCGATGACGCGAGGCACCGCGCCTGACGGCTCGCATCTCTATCCGGCGTTTCCCTATCCGTCTTATGCGCGCATGCGCACCGATCACGTGCTCGACCTGTTCGCCTATCTCAAGACCCTGCCGCCGGTCGAAGGCCGCGCCCCGCCGCACGTGCTCAAGTTCCCGTTCAACATTCGCCGCGCGGTGGGGGTCTGGAAATTGCTGTTCTTCGACGATCGGCCCTTCGCACCCGATCCGAAGCAGTCGGCGGCGTGGAACAGGGGCGCATACCTCGTCAACGGCCCCGGCCACTGCGCCGAATGCCATTCGCCGCGCAACCTGCTCGGCGCCATCGTGGCGCGCCGGCGCTTCGACGGCGGGCCGAGCCCGACCGACCAGGGCGGTGTGCCGAGCATCCGCCAGGACAAGCTCGGCGACTGGACGGTCGACGATATCGTCGCGACCTTGACCACCGGCGACACGCCGGACTCCGACCGTGTCGGCGGCCCGATGGTCGATGTCGTGCGCAACACCGCGCAGTTGCCGGACGCCGACCGGCGCGCCATGGCGGTCTACATCAAGTCGCTGGCGGCGCCGAAGTGATGGAAGCGGACACGAGAAAGCCCCCGCGCCAGCGCGCGAGGGCTTCCATTCGTCCGCCGCGACGTGCTTACGAGACGACGATGATCTCGACGATCTTGTGGCTGTGCGGCTCGATGATGATCACTTCGTCGTTGTAGACGAAGTAATCGTAGCCGCGCCAGGCCGGATGGATCTCGACGATGCTCGCCGGCAGCGGTGCGAAGCGCACGGAAGTCGGAACGACCGTGCCGACGCCGATGTTGAAATTGACGTTCGTGACGCGCGGCGCGCTCTTGTTGTTGATGACGGTGTTCTTGATCACCGTCTTCTGCTGCGTCGTCAGGTTGACGGTGGCGCTGGCATTGGCCGAGGACGAGGACGCCGAAGAGGCCTTGGAGTCTTTGGCGTCGGATTTGCCGGTGGTGCTGTTGGCGGACTTGGCGTCGGCCTTATTCGGCGAAGACGCGGCCTTCGAGTCGCCCGAACCGGCGGTCGAGGTCTTGTCCTTCTCGGCAGCCTTGTCGGAGGCCGACTTCTTGTCCGAAGCCTTGCCCTGCGCGGACTTGCCGTTCTTCTCGTCCTTCTTCTCGGCGCTCTTGTCCTTGTTGGTGTCGCCGGCCTTGGCGTCGGAGCCGCCGCTCGCCGCCGACGATGAGTCGTTCTTGCCTGCGGTCGAAGCGCCCGTGCCCATGGTCGAGGACGCGCTCGAACCCTTGTCGGACTTCGTCGCCGAGGATGCGCCGGTTCCCATGGTCGACGAGGACTCGCCGTGCTTGGCCGAGGAGCCGCCGGTGCCCATGGAGGAAGAACTCGATTGTGCATATGCGAACGTGGCGGTTCCCGCGAGCAGCGTGGCTGCCAGCGCCGCCAGGCGAACCTGTTTGAAGGTCATCTATGTCTCCTGCCTCTGGATGATGGTGCGCAGGCGCGCCCCGTCATCCCGGCGCCCACATGCTTACGCCGGTCTTAACGTGCGCTCGGTGACGCTGTTCCGTTCGGTTCGCTGCCGTGGAAGGCGTCGCATCGCCGCAGTGGCGCACCTTGTGGTGCGGGAACACGGAGCCGCCGCAGGTTGAATCCGCTGTGTATGGGTCTGTCCGGACCGCGACAAAGCGCGGCCGAAGCGGCTAAGACGGCATCATGTCGGCGGCCAAGGGCATCTTTTTCAAGCTGATTTCTGCGGTTCTGTTCGCGGTCATGTCGGCCCTGGTGCGCGACCTCGGGCCGGTCGCACCGGTCGGACAGATGGTGTTCTTCCGCTCGGCCTTCGCCATCGTGCCGGTGGTCCTGATCTACGCCATTCGCGGCGAACTGATGAGCGCCGTCCGCACCAAGAGACCGCTCGGCCAGCTTGGCCGCGGCACCTTGTCTACCTTCGGCATGTTCACCAATTTTGGCGCGCTGACGCGGCTGCCGATGGCCGACGTCACCGCCATCTCCTTCGCTTCGCCGCTGATCACGGTCGCGCTGGCGGCGCTGATCCTCAAGGAGCGCGTACGCATCTATCGCTGGTCCGCGGTGGCGGTCGGCTTCGTCGGCGTCATCGTCATGCTGATCCCGCAGTTCGACGTGAACCATTATGCCGCGCTGGGCGCCGACGTCGCGGCGTTTGGCGCGGTGCTGGCGGTCGGCTCGGCGATCTCCAGCGCCGCCACCGTGATCCAGACCCGCCGCCTGACGCAGAGCGAGACAACGCCCTGCATCGTGTTTTATTTTTCGCTGATCTGCACGATCGCCGGGGCGCTGACGCTGCCCTTTGCCTGGCATACGCCGACAGAGGTCGAACTCGCCGAATTGATCGCGACAGGCTTCCTCGGCGGGATCGCGCACATCTTCCTGACTGAGAGTTACCGACACGCCTCGGCCTCCGTCGTGGCGCCATTCGATTACACGTCGATGCTGTGGGCGCTGCTCATCGGCTGGTGGGTGTTCGGGGAATTGCCGGCGGCCCTCGTCTATGTCGGCGGGGTGATCGTCGCAGGGGCCGGCCTGTTCGTGATCTGGCGCGAGCGCCAGCTCGGCCTGGAGCGGCCGGTCGAGCCTGACGTGGCCGAGGGGGCATGAGCCCTCCCACACGCAGATGCCCGTCTTTTCATCATGAGAAATTGAGAAAAAAGAATATGGTGGGCACCACATATAGTGGGGCTTTAATGCGAATTTCATGCAGGGGTAAATCCCGCGTTCCGTTGCGGCGGACGATCGCGCTGGTAGAGTTGGTCAGCCGCCGGGGGCAGGGACGTGCCGAGTCCCTTTGCAGGAACGCGCGGCGAGGGTGCCATCGGCAGGCGCACAATTGTCACACCATAAAAACCAACTTGCGGGCGACCGCGCGCGTTTGCCGCGCGGAATGCAAACCGGGGGAAAAACATGCAAGGGCTTCTGCGATACACGACCTGCTTGGACGGGATTGCCGACAGCATGCGCGACACGTTGTTGCTGATCGGCCGAATCTTAATCGCCGTGGTGTTCCTGATGACCGTGTCAGGCGGCGGACCTGCCGACTTCTATCTCAAATCGTTGAATTACCCGGCTCCCGCGCTGATGGCCACGCTGGCGCATATCGCGGAATGGATCATTGTCGTGACGCTGGTCCTCGGTCTCGCGACGCGGTTGGGCGCGCTGCTCGCGCTCGCCTTCGTTGTGATCGCAGTGCTCACGGCGCATCTCTACTGGCAATATCCGGCACAGGCGCAGACCTTGCAGTGGGTCTTCCTCAGCAAGGATATCGCCATCGCCGGCGGCATCCTCGTTCTGATCGTGACCGGCGGCGGCCGCTACAGTCTCGATGCCAAATTGATGGGCAAATAGCCTTCGGGACCGTGACGATGGTGGAGCAGAAAGCAAAACTGCTCGGGCGGATTTACGATCACGTCGAGCTTGCCCTATGGGCGAGCTTGCTCGCGGGCGTCGCCGTCTTCGCCGTCTTCGTGGTCCCGGGCCTGCCGGCGGCGCAGCAACGCAATGAAGCCGAACGCGTCGCCGCGTTCGAGCACGAATGCGAGTTCTACTGCACCAAGTGGGGTCTGGAGCGAGGCACGCACCGCTACGCGACCTGCGTCTCCGATCTGCACCAATTCCGCACCTCGGTCGCCAAGCAGCTTGCCGCCGACGATTTCTGAAGATCGAGTCGGATGGCGCAAATAAAAAGGCCGCTCTCGCGAGCGGCCTTTTCTACTTGGACGGCTGCGTCAATCGCAGACGCGGACGCGCCGCACGACGCGCTCGCCCCAGCGATTGATGTGGACGGTGCGGCGCCAGTAGCAGTCGCCGCCGTAATAGACCGGCGGCGCCGCGATCCCGAAGCCGAAGCGGAAGCCGTGGTGGTGATGATGGTGGTGGTGATGGTGGTGGTGCCACTGCGCGAGTTGCAGAAGCGGCTTTTGCGCCTGCGCATGCGCCATGTCGTCGGCCAGGAGGACCGCGTCGGCGTTTTGCACGGGCTCGAGCAGGTCGGCGTAGGACTGAGCCGCCGGCAACGGGCTCTGCGCTGGCGCGGCCTGCGCGGCGCCCATGAAGCACAGTCCGGCGACCGTGCTCAGAAGAAAGGTTGCATAAGGTCTCATCGAAGCTCTCCTTGGTTGCGTATCGCCCATCGTTGAATGTTACTGGCCGCCGCTGAAGCCCTCGTTATCGCCGCGTTCAACTCGAGTTCATGTTTGCAGCGTAATCGTGTGGCCCATCGGTCGGGCTGCATGGCGCAATGCGTCAACGGACAACGTGCCGCATCGTTCAACCGATGTTGATCAAACGATACCGGGCGGGGGGTGGTGCAGGACACGCGTGGGGCGGCACAGGATACCGCCAAATGGCAGTCTGCAAATGAAGAGCCGCGCGGAGCTCGCGCGGCTCTTATCGATCGGATGCGGGGTCCTCAGGCCTTCTTCGGCGCACCCATCATGAACATGCTGTGGTGGTGGTGATGGTGGTGATGATGCGACCGCCGGATGATGACGCGCGGGTGATGATGGTGGTGATGGTAGTGACGGCGGCGGATGATGATCTTGGTGTGGTGATGGTGGTGGTGATGATGGTGGTACTGGGCCAACTGCACGTGCGCCTCACCCTGTTGCAGCCGGGCCGCGTCGTCAGCGACCAGCAGCTCCGAGGCGTTGCTCACCGGCGCCAGCAATTCGGCGTAGGAGGCCGCCGCCGGCAGCGGCGAATTGACGGTCGTATCCTGCACGGCGGCATTGGCAGCACTCATCGTCGCCAGCCCGGCCACAGCGCCGAGAAGGCCCGCGATCTTCTTGTCCATTTCAATCTCCTTGAACGCGCGCGAGGC
This sequence comes from Pseudolabrys sp., assembly GCA_035718885.1. Lineage (GTDB taxonomy): Bacteria > Pseudomonadota > Alphaproteobacteria > Rhizobiales > Xanthobacteraceae > Pseudolabrys. The sequence goes on from DASTGR010000342.1 coordinate 14,626, forward strand.
CGCATGGCCCCAGTCCGCCGCAGGGAGCGGAACCCGCGAGGCGGGTATGGAGTTCCATGAAACCGGATCGCGATACGATCTATCGGGGTAGTCGCGGGGGACGCTGATGCAGACCGTCAAATATCGCCTGGCCAATGCGGACCTCAAGCCGCGGCGCACCAAACTCGAAATGCCCGGCTGGGGCGGCAAGCCCAATCCGCGTGCCGACGGCTCCCATGAGCAGGTCTGGCACTGCATGCCGTTCACCGAGGGCGCGCAATACGGCATCGAGGTGTTCTACCCGTATGACAACGAACTGCGCGTCACCAAGGTGGACGGCAAGGTCAAGCTCGACAGTGATTGGGGCCCGGCGCCCGACGAGGGGCTCGCCTGGCCGCCATTCCGCGCCTTCGGCGAAAATTTCTACACCTATCAATTGCTGCTCGATCTCGATTGCGGCCCGGGCTTTGCCGTGCGCACGGAGCCGCATCCGCGCTTCTACGCCGATGCGACCGACACTGTGCCGGTCGCCGTGCCCGCGCTGTTGCGCACCGAGTGGTGGCCGATGATCTCGTTCGTCGTCTTCAAGGCGCCGCCGGAAGGCACCGTGCACATCTTCCGCAAGGACGAGCCGATGATGCAGATCATCATCATTCCCGCGGAGCCGGATTTCACGCTTGTCGAGCAGACGCCCGACGAGCAGGCGCAACGCGAAGTGAGGGGGCGGCGCATCCATGCCAGCCGCGAGACGCTGGGCAAGGGCTCGACCTGGACTTCATCCACGGACACGGTGTTCGACGGGACCTATCGCTTCCTCCTGCGTGCCGCGAAGGAGAAGGCGCGCGGAGGCTGACGGCCGTCAGAGCGGAGCCGTCGGCGCCTTCGGATGCGCGAAGCCCTTGGCCAGCGCGTGATAGATCCCTTCCGGGCAGACGATCTTCGACGCGCCGTAGCCGATCAGCGCCGCGCACATGAGCGGGATGACCATGGCATGATTGTCGGTCATTTCCGTCACGATGACGAAGGCGGTGATCGGCGCCTGCACCACGCCGGCGAAATACGACACCATGCCGAGAAGAATGATCGAGGCGACCGGAGCGGTCGGAAAGAGATGCGCGATGTTGGCGCCGAGGCCGGCGCCGACCGCGAGCGACGGCGAGAAGATGCCGCCGGGAATGCCGCTGACGGTCGAGAAGGTGGTTGCGAGGAATTTGAAGAGCCCGAAATCCCCGCGCAGAGGCACACCGCCTTCGAGGGCCGCCTTCACCTGCGCGTAGCCGGTGCCGTAGATCGTATCGCCCGAGGCAATGCCGCACAGGGCGACGAACAGGCCGCAGGCGAGCGCAAAGGGGACTGGATTGGCCTTGATCGCTCGCCCGATCGCGCCGGGCAGGCCGCGCGCCATCAGGATGACGATCCGGCTGAACAGCCCACCGGCGAGACCGCCGGCGACGCCGCACAACGGGACCGCCAGCCAGTCGAGCCCGTTGCGCAGCATTGCCGGAGACGAGCCGAAATAGGCGTAGTTGCCCACCAGCGCCAGCGATGTCAGGCCGGCGGCGATCACCGCGGCGATGATCAGGCCCGACGTGCGGGTCTCGAAGGCGCGGCTCATTTCCTCGATGCCAAACACGATACCGGCGAGCGGCGTGTTGAAGGCGGCGGCGACGCCGGCCGCCGCGCCCGCCAGGATCAATCCCGGCTGGCGGCGCGGCGAGAACCGGCCGATGGCGAACATGATCGAAGCGCCGACCTGCACCGTCGGGCCCTCGCGCCCGGCCGATGCGCCGCACAGGAGACCGAGCAGCGTCAGAAGTATCTTGCCGATCGCGATCCGGATCGAAACGAGGCGCCCGCGCGCGTCCTGATCGTCGAGCTCACGCGCCGCGATCGCCTGCGGGATGCCGGAGCCCTGCGAGTTCTGAAAGAAGCGGTTGGTGAGATAGACGGACAGGGCAAAGCCAAGCGGCGTCACGAGAAGCGATGCATAGCGCCAGCGCGTCACGAGGTGCGCGAATTCGGCCTGGACCCAGTCGGCGGCGAGGGCCAGGCCGACCGCCGCTGCGCCCACGGTGATGCCGCCGACGAGGAACAGCGCGCGCCGCTGCCAGTGCGCCGACGTGACTTTGGCGGAACGGAGCAGGCGGGTGGAAACGATCTGTCGCATTCCGTCCTTGAAAACGCCTGGCGGTCAGGCCTGGAACGCCTTGAAAGTGATGATGGTGTGGGTGTCCTTGATCCCGGAAATCACCTGGACCTTTTCGTTCACGAAGTGCCCGATATCGGTGGCGTCGTCGACGTAGAACTTCACCAGCAGGTCGTAATCGCCCGCGGTCGAATAGATCTCGGAGGCGATCTCTGCTTCGGCGAGCGCGTTGGCGACCTGATAGGACTTGCCGAGCTCGCATTTGATCTGGACGAAGAAGGGGGTCATGGAAGCCTCCGGATGCGCCCTAAACAGCAAAAAGCGCCTCGTCTGGCAAGCAGTTGCGCGGCCTCGGGGGTGCGGCCGCGGCTGTACTTGCCATCCCCGGCCGCCCGGCCTAGGTAGGACCAGCAATCTCGTGGGGTGTCCGGCTTTCGTCCGGGCTGAGAGGCCGCTTCTTTGGCCAACCCAACGAACCTGATCCGGGTCATGCCGGCGGAGGGATGAGAGATGCGCCATTCCGGAGAAGGGGAAGGTGCCCGCCTGGGGCCGGCTGCTGCCGGCCTGATCGCGCCGTTGCGTGCGCGGCGGCCGCGCGTCCACTGCATCACCAACACGGTCGCCCAGGCCTATACCGCCAACGTCCTGCTCGCCGCCGGCTGCGTGCCCTCGATGACCCTTTCGGTCGAGGAGATCGGCGGCTTCGTCGCCTCGGCGCAGGCGCTGCTCGCCAATCTCGGCACGTTCGACGCCGAGCGGCGCGAGGCGACTGGGGTTGCGATCGAGGCGGCCGAACGCCACACCCTGCCATGGGTGCTCGACCCGGTTTTCATCGACCGCAGCGCGCCGCGGCTCGCCTTCGCGCGCCAGCTTCTCGCGCGCGGCCCGCGCGTCGTGCGGCTCAACCAGGCAGAGTTCGAGGCGCTCGCCGGCGCCAGCGCGAAACAGGAGAATGCGATGGCGTTCGCCCGCGATACGGGCAGCATCGTCGCGATCTCCGGGCCGACCGATCTCGTCACCGACGGCACCCGCGTCGCCATGATCGGCAACGGCCATTCCTTCATGGCCAAGGTCACGGCAATGGGCTGCGCCGGCTCGGCGCTGGTCGCGGCCTTCCTCGCCGTCGAGCCGGATGCGCTGCGCGCCGCCGCCGCGGCGCTGATGATGCTCGGCATCGCCGGCGAGCTCGCCGCGCGCGCGGTCAAGGGTCCGGGCACCTTCGCCACCGCCATCATCGATGAGGTGCACGTGCTCGACGCGGCCGCGCTCCTCGCCAATGCAAAGGTCTCCTGAATGACGCCCGATCTCCGCCTCTACGCGCTCGTCGATCCCGCCGTCGCCGGCGGCCGCACATTGCCCGAGCTTGCCCGGCTCATCGCGCCGGCGACGACGATCGTGCAATTGCGCGACAAGCACGGGTCGACGCGCGACATGGTGGCGACCGCGCGCGCCTTGAAGGCCGCGCTCGAGCCGGCCGGCATTCCACTCCTGATCAACGACCGCGTCGATGTCGCGCTCGCGGCGGGAGCGGACGGGGTGCACATCGGCCAGGACGACATGGCGGCCGCTGACGCGCGGCGGCTGCTCGGGCCTGACGCGATCATCGGGTTGAGCATCAAGTCGCTGACGCAAGCCGCGGACGCGCCGCTCGACCTGCTCGACTACGTGGCCATTGGCGGCGTCTATGCGACGACGTCCAAGGACAACACTTCAACTCCGATCGGCACTGGCGGCCTGCGCGCCATCGCTGCTGCGATTCGCGCGCGTAAAGCGCGGTATCCGGTCTGCGCCATTGCCGGCATCAACGCCGCCAATGCCGGCGAAGTCGTCGATGCCGGCGCCGACGGCGTCGCCGTCATCTCCGCCTTGTCGCTGGGCGCCGATCCGGCCGCCGCCGCGCGCGACCTGCGCAAGGCGGTCGACGATGCCTTGAAGCGGCGCGGGTGAGGGCTGAGATGACGCCGATCGCCTTGACGATTGCCGGTTCGGACTCCAGCGGCGGAGCCGGCATCCAGGCGGATCTGAAGACCTTCGCCGCGCTCGAGGTCTATGGCGCCAGCGTCATTACCGCGCTCACGGCGCAGAATACGCAGGGCGTCACCGCCATCCACGACGTGCCTGCGGACTTCATCGCCAGGCAGATGGACGCCGTGTTTTCCGACCTCGACATCCGCGCGGTGAAAATCGGCATGCTGTCGCGCGCCGAAGCGATCGAGGCGGTCGCGGTCGGCCTCGACCGCCACAAGGCACGGAACATCGTGCTCGATCCGGTCATGGTCGCGACCTCCGGCGACCGGCTGCTCGCGAAGAACGCGGTCGAGGCGCTGACCCGCATGCTCATGCCACGCGCGGTGCTCGTCACGCCGAACCTGCCGGAAGCGGCGGCGTTGCTGGGTCAGCCGATCGCGGGCAACGAAGGCGAGATGGAGCAGCAGGCGCGCGCCCTGATCGAGCGCGGCGCCAAGGCCGTGCTCATGAAAGGCGGCCACGGCAGCGGCAGGCAAAGCGTCGACCTCCTTGTCGAGGCCGGCGGCGGCGTCGCTCGCCTTGCCGCGCGCCGCGTCGCCACGAAGAACACGCACGGTACCGGCTGCACATTGTCCTCGGCCATCGCCGCCGGTCTCGCCAAGGGGCTCGGCCTCTATGACGCGGCCGTTGCGGCAAAGAACTACGTCAGCACCGCTATCGCCGCCGCCGATCTTCTCGCGGTCGGCCACGGCCACGGGCCGCTCAATCATTTCTACCGGCAATGGAGAAAGTCATGACTACGCGCCGCACATTCCTCGGCACGACCGCCGCAGCCGTCATCGCCGCGCCTACGGTCGCGCGCGCCGATACGCTGAAGTGGCGCATGGTCACGTCATGGCCGAAACGACTGCCGGGTCCCGGCATGTCGGCCGAGCGCATCGCGACGCGCATCAATGCGATGTCGAACGGCCGCATCGACATAGCCGTGCACGCTGCGGGTGAAATCGTGCCGGCCTTCGGCGTGCTCGACGCGGTCGGCAACGGCGTCGCCGACATTGGCCACACCGCCTCGTTCTACTGGCAGGGCAAGATGCCCGCGGCGAACTTCTTCACCACCGTGCCGTTCGGCCTGACGCCGGCCGAACACGTCGCCTGGATCGACGCCGGCGGCGGGCAGGCCCTGTGGGACGAGCTCTACGCGCCGTTCGGCGTCAAGCCGTTCATGGGCGGCAATACCGGCGTCTGCATGGGCGGCTGGTTCCGCCGCGAATTGAGAAGCCTCGCCGACCTGAAAGGCACCAAGATCCGTTCGCTCGGCCTCGGCGGCGAGATCTACCGCCGGCTCGGCGCCACGCCGCAGACGACGCCGCCGGCGGAAATCCTCGTCAGCCTGCAATCCGGTGTACTCGACGCGGCCGAGTTCGTCGGGCCTGGCACAGACATCGCGCTCGGCCTCTATCGCGTCGCGCCGTTTTATTACTACCCCGGCTTCAACAAGCCGAACGGCACTGGCGAGTGCATCGTGTCGCTCAAGGCATGGAACGCGCTCCCCGACGATCTCAAGGCGATCGTCGCGCATGCGTGCGCCGCGGAGGCGAACTACGCGCTTGCCGAGATGGAGCGGCTCAACGCCGCCGCGCTCGCCTCGCTCACCGGCGAGCACAAGGTCAAGCTCACCGCGTTTCCGGACGATCTCGTCGTCGCCGCGCGCAGCCAGTCGAACGACGTGCTTGGCGAGATCGCGGCGCGCGACGCGGTCTCGGCCAAGGTGCACACGTCTTATCTGGGCTTCCGCGCCAGCACGGCGCCCTGGTCGCGCGTGTCGATCGAGGGGGTGTTGCGGGCGCGGGGATAGAACCTCTTTCACCCTCCCCTGGAGGGGGGGGTCGCCGCGTCGCGCTTGCGCGATGCGGCGGGGTGGGGTGAATGGATGCGCCAGGAAGATCACCCGCTCCCGGCTCGCTTCGCTCCATAGCCGATGCGTCGCATCGGCATTCTTTTGATAAACGGCGGCCGAAGGCCGCCTATGCCTCCTCCCTCCAGGGGGAGGTGAAGAAAGAGATACATGCCGAACCGCTGGCTGATCCTCGCCGCGCTAACCTTCGCGCGCACCGTGCTCGGGTTTCAGTTCCAGTCATTGCCGGCGGTGGCGCCGCTCGTCGTCGCCGATTTCCATATCGGCTATGCCGCGCTCGGCACGATCATCGGCCTCTATTTGCTCCCCGGCATTGCGGCAGCGATCCCCGGCGGCGTGCTGGCGCAGCGCTTCGGCGACAAGCGGATCGTCTGCTGGGGCCTTGCCGCAATGGCGGTCGGCGGACTGATGATGGCCTATGGCGACGAACGGTGGCTGACCGCGGGGCGCGTCCTGTCGGGTTTCGGGGCGGTCTTTATCAATGTACTCATCACCAAGATGACGACTGACACGTTCGAAGGCCGCGAGGTCGTCACCGCGCTCGGTCTCGTCATCACCAGTTGGCCGCTCGGCATCGCGTTGGCGCTGGTGACGCTGCCGCCGCTGGCGTCGGTGTCCTCCTGGCGTGGCGGCATGGTCGCCGGCGCGGTCCTGTCGGTGATCGCGCTGGCGCTCATCGCACTGGTGTACCCATCACCGGCGAAACGCGTCTCGGCCGCAGCGCGTCTGCGCTTCGATCTCACGCGGCACGAATTGGCGCTATCGGTTTTGTCCGGCCTTGTCTGGTCGTTCTACAATATGGGCCTCATCCTCGTGCTCGCCTTCGGTCCGGCCTGGCTGGTCGCGGCCGGCGACAGCCCCGCGCATGCGAGCGCAGTCGTCAGCCTCGTCAGCTGGCTTCTGATCGTGTCGGTGCCGCTCGGCGCCTCGCTCGCCGACCGTGCCGGGCATCCGATGACGACGATGCTCACGTTCCTTCTGTTAGCGGCCGGCACCATAGCCCTGTTGCCGTTTGCCGGCGCCTCGCTCGGCCTCATGGCGGCGCTCGGGCTGATCTTCGGTCCGCCGGCCGGGTTGATCATGGCGCTGGCCGGACAGTCGGCCGCACCGGAGCGCCGCGCGCTGGCGATGGGTGTCTATTTCACGGTCTACTATGTCGGCATGGGCGTGGTGCCCGGCATCGCCGGATTTGCCCGCGACGTCACCGGCGACGCCGTCGCGCCGATCTGGTTGTCGGCCGCGATGATGCTGCTGACGGTCGTCGCACTGTTCACTTTCCGCGCCGTGCGTCGCGCCGGATCTGAAGTTTGAGAGTCTTGCAATGAACGATCTGATCTTTCGTCGCGCCAATGCCGCCGATCTCGAAGACATTGTCGCGCTGCTCGCCGACGACGAACTCGGCCGCAGGCGCGAGGATCCGGACCCGCCGCTCAACCCGCGCTACATCGACGCCTTTGCGGCGATCGACGCCGACCGCAATCAGTTCCT
>DASTGR010000343.1:0-7270 GCA_035718885.1 Pseudolabrys sp.
CGCAACGCGCAGATCGCCGACACCGAAGTCATCCGCACCTTCGCCAAGCCGATGATGAAGGAGGCAGGCTTCAAGGTGCTCAAGGGCACCCTGTTCGACTCGGCGATCATGAAGACGAGCGTGATCTCCGAGGAATTCCGCAAGCGCTATCTCTCGAATCCGAAGGACCCCGACGCCTTCGAGGGCAAGGTCGTCGTGTTCGAGGGACCGGAGGACTACCACCACCGCATCGAGGATCCCTCGCTCGGCATCGACGAGTACACGATGCTGGTGATCCGCGGCGCCGGACCGATCGGCTATCCCGGCTCGGCCGAGGTCGTGAACATGCAGCCGCCGGCGGCGCTGATCAAGAAGGGCGTCAACTCGCTGCCCTGCATCGGCGACGGCCGCCAGTCCGGCACGTCGGGCTCGCCGTCGATCCTCAACGCCTCGCCGGAAGCGGCGGCCGGCGGCGGCCTCGCGCTCCTCAAGAGCGGCGACCGCGTGCGCATCGACCTGAAGAAGGGCCGCGCCGATATTCTGCTCAGCGACGCGGAACTGGCTGAGCGCCGCGCGGACTTGCAGAAGCGCGGCGGCTTTGCCTATCCGCCGCACCAGACGCCGTGGCAGGAGATCCAGCGCGGCATGGTCGATCAGCTCGCCGACGGCATGGTGCTCAAGCCGGCGGTCAAATATCAGCGCGTCGCCGAGAAATTCGTGCCGCGGGATAATCATTAGCAATTCGCGAGACCTTCCTTTTCCCTCCCCCTGAAAGGGGGAGGGTTGGGGTGGGGGTCATTGAATTGCAAATTCAGAACGACCCCCACCCGACGCGCTGCCGCGCGTCGACCTCCCCCTTGCAGGGGGAGGTGAAGGAGGGGGCGGAGACAGGGAGAATACGAGAATGACCGGACGTCTGAGCGGCAAGCGCGCCTTCATCACCGCGGCGGGGCAGGGTATCGGCGCGGCGATCGCCGCGACCTTCATCGCCGAAGGCGCCGACGTGGTCGCCACCGATCTCGATGCGGGCAAGCTCAAGGCGCTGAAGACCGACAAGACCTTCGCGCTCGACGCGCTGTCGACCGACGCGGTCAACGCCATGGCCAAGAAGGTGGTCGACACGTACGGCGCGCCGCATATCCTGGTGAACTGCGCCGGCTACGTGCACCAGGGCAGCATCCTCGACTGCTCGGAGAAGGACTGGGACTTCTCCTTCGACCTCAACGTCAAGTCGATGCATCGCACGCTCAAGGCCTTCCTGCCGGCGATGCTGAAGAACGGCGGCGGCTCGATCGTCAATATTTCCTCGATCGTGTCCTCGCTGCGCGGCGTGCCGAAGCGCTACGCCTATGGCGCGACGAAGGCGGCGGTGATCGGCCTGACCAAGGCGATCGCGGCCGACTTCATCCGCGAGGGCATCCGCTGCAACTGCATCTGCCCCGGCACCATTCAGTCGCCGTCGCTGGACGAGCGCGTCGACGCCAACGCAAAAGCGACGGGACAGACGCGCGACAAGGCCTTTGCCGACTTCGTCGCGCGCCAGCCGATCGGCCGGCTCGGCACGGCGCAGGAGGTCGCAAACCTTGCGCTGTTCCTCGCCTCCGACGAGTCGAGCTACATCACCGGCCAGCCGCATCTCGTCGACGGCGGCATGGGCCTCTAGCCGTCCCATCGGTAGCCCGCGCGCACACCGCGCGGGCCGGCGTCGGGCGCTGCCGCGCACTCAATGGCCGGCCGCCCGGGCTTTCCGGTGCGCCACCATGCGCGAACGTCGGGCCTTGGCGGCGTCTCCCTCGCCGTCGTTGAACTCGCGCAGCATCTTCAAGACATAGGGGCTGAGCTTTTCGTAGATATCCTCGATCGAATCGATCCGCACCGACCGGCTGAACACCCCGTCCAGGTCGGCCTTGATCGGCACGCCGATGACGTCGACGAGCTTCTCCGCTTCGATCAGTTCGACGACGTCGCGAAAATAATTCGTGGCGGCATTGCGAAGCTCATTGTTCTTTTTGTTGATGTAGGTGCCGCTGATATCGCCGTCGGTCACCACGAACAGCAGACGATGTTTTGCGGTGCTGTTCTTGAGCCGGTCATAGGCCCATGTCATGGCTTCGCCGTCATAGCTTAGATAATGCATCTGCGTGTCGAGGACGGTGCAAAGGCGCTGGATTGTCAGCAGATTGTGCGGCTCTTCCCGTGTCTTGAAGAGAAGATAGAGCATGGAGCGGTTACGTCCAGCGACGCGCGGGACAGGCTCGCCGGACGTTGTGTGAGCGATGATTTCGGTCGGAATTCCGCCGCGGGTCAAAAGCTCGCTGAAGCGATCGGCGACCATGAAGCTCAACAGGTAGCGCTCGTCCTCCTGCATGGAGACCGACAAATTGAATAGAAAGATCGCCTCGGTCTGGTGCTCCTGCTGCGCCTTTTCGATGAGCTTGACCTCGAGCGGCTGGCCGAAGGGATCTGCGACCGCTTGGGCCAGGTGAAGGGGCCGGCTTCCTCCTTCATCCACGATCTGCCAGCGCATGGTGGACCTGGCGGGCCATGTCTCCTTGGCATACTGGTCCCAAGTGCGCTGCGCCCGTGCCAGCTCTCTCGCGTGCCGAAGATAGAGGTCCTTGATCGCCGCGGGCACGATCGGCCAGCTGGCGAATTGATCGGGACGTGTCACGCGATCCGTGACTGCGTCGTCCAACGGCAGATAGCGGTCGAGATCGGGGCGCGCGCCGCCGGCATGACGCTTCTTGCGCGACGCGGCGCGCTTGCGCTTCTTGCCCGCTCGCTCGTCAGATACGGGCGGCTCCTTGGCCGCGCCGGCGCCGGCGTTCTTGGATGCGGCACGGATCCTCTCCATCAGCGTGCGATAATCCGAACGGGTTTCGTCGGGCTCGTGCTGCAAAAGGGGAAAGAAAGCGGCGACCGCGTCGTTCAACGCGCTCAGTGGATTAAAAAACGTCGCAAACTGCCGCCGGTTGTTGAACAGGGCGCGAATGATCCCGGAGAAGTCAGATGGCCGCCGTCCCGACAATTGAAAGATGCGCTCTTCGCTCAGCAGCGGCGCCAGATCCGAAGTTCTGACGGCCATCTCGGGCACCGTCTCTCGTGCCGCGCGCAGCACGATGAGGAAGGCAGCCAGATCGTAGTGCATGATCTCCAGATTCTGCGTTTCGAGCAGATAGCGGTGCAGGGCCTGAAGATTGTTGTGGATGCCGGCATAGTCCGCGTATTCGCTGCACAAGAAGGCCACATAGCCCATGGCGTCGAGACCGGCATCGAACATATAGGCTTGCTCGGTATGCGCGGGCCTGATCGCGGTGACGAAGTCCGTATCGAGGAAGCGCAAGGCCAGCGCGCGCAGATCGTAAAATCCCTTCAGCGCCTGCGCGGCGCCGGGGTCCCATGGGATGATGGGCAGGGATCCGACCGGCGTGTTTCTCTTCGGCCCGGTGAGCCCGGCCAGGCTTTTCAGCATGTCTTCCGGATTCGCTGAAAGGTGCCTTTTTCGAGCCTGGCCGCGCATCGTCGTCCTTGAAAATCCGCTTCCCGGGAGTCGGGGCCGGGCGAGCCGAAGCGCGCGCCGGAATGGCCTGGACTCGCGGAGCGTCGCAGGGTTTCGACACTAGCATCGATCCCGGCGCTGCGGGGCGCGTACAGGGGCGCGCCGCGACGGCGCCGCGCGACGGTCCCGCGGCGCAGGACACGTTGACAATCCTCCTATACAGGAATATATAGCCGTAATCTGCCATCGGTCCTTTCCTGTCTCGAGGGCGGAAGGGGCCGGCGGCGGCGCGGCGCGCGGGGAGACATCCCGCGCCCGCGGCGGGCCTTCGGGCTCGGCCGAGTGGAGCGCCGGGAGGCGCAGCACCTCCGATCGCAAGGAGGTGCGCGCGTCCGGGGCGGGATTCGCAACCCCGTCCCCGAATCCGGCGCGCGGGCTGTCCGATCGCAAGGGCGGCCCAAGGGGCCTCGCAAGCCCCTGGCGCCTCCCGGCGCTCCATCCTTTTCGGAGGACGGAAAAGGGGACCGGCCTTCCCGGGGCCGACCAAAGAATGCGGGCGATGACGCATGCCTGTCCGTCGTCTCCAGGCGCGCTTGCGCTCGCTTCTCATGGTGACGGAACGGACGTTGCCCACATTGCGGAACATGGCGTGGGCAAGACGAGGCGCGGAATCCGCGACACCGCGAGGCATCGTGCGCAGTTGCCGCCTTCGCGCAGAAGACTAGAATACCCGGCAAATCCGCGAACACGTTTTCAAGGGAGTTCACGATGACCGCGATCACGGGTCATATCGCGCCGGAAGCCAAGCCGGGCGATCTCGGCGTCCACTCGCTCGACCAGTTCGTGCTGCAAGTACCCGACGCCAGCAAGGCGGTCGACTTCTACGGCAATTTCGGGCTCGACGTGCGCCGCGACGGCAACGTCGTCGCCATCAAGACCTTCGGCCACGATCACCGCTGGGGCTCGGTGGTCGAGGGCGCCAAGCAGAAGGCGCTGCACCATCTTTCCTTCGGCTGCTACGCCGAGGACTTTCCGCGGCTGAAGGCGCGCATCGAAAGCGAAGGCATCAAGCTGGTCGATCCGCCGCCGGGCTTCGAGTCGAACGGCATCTGGTTCCGCAACCACGAAGGCGTGCTGATGGAGATCAAGGTGGCGCCCAAGGTGTCGCCGGATTCAAAAGCCGACGCGCAGTTCATCACGGTCGGGCCGGGCAAGCCCGGTGCCACCACGCGAGAGAAGTCGCCGCTGGTGCGGCCGCGCCGCTTGTCGCACGTGCTGATCTTCACCAAGGACATCGATGCCTCGCTGAAGTTCTATGCGCGCACGCTGGGCCTGCGTTTGTCCGACCGCGCCTCCGACCTCGTCGCCTTCATGCACGGCATTCACGGCAGCGACCATCATCTGCTCGCGCTGGTGAAGTCGAGCGCGCCGGGCTTCCATCACTGCTCGTGGGACACGGCCAGCATCAACGACATCGGCCTCGGCGCGATGCGCATGCACGACAAGGGCTATCAGAAGGGCTGGGGCCTCGGGCGTCACGTGCTCGGCTCGAACTACTTCCACTACGTCATGGATCCGTGGGGCAGCTTCGCCGAATACTCCTGCGACATCGACTACATCCCGAAGGAAGATCGCTGGCCCGCCGCCGACCACAAGCCGGAAGACTCGTTCTATCTCTGGGGTCCGGACGTGCCGCGCGAGTTCACGATCAACGTCGAGGCGGGGGAAGCCTAAGCGTTCACACGTGTCCCGGATGCGGTGCAGCGCAAGCGCGGAGCGCGCAGCGGTGCGCCGCTGATCCGGGACCGCCAAACACCGTGACGGTCCCGGTTCTGCAACGCACCACGCCGCAATGCGGCGCGTTGCGTTGCGCCCGGGACAGGATGAAGCCTCACTCCACCACGATCTTCACGCGCTCGCCGGGTTTCAGCTTGTCTTCGCGCGTCAGCCCGTTGAGGACGCGGAACGTCTCGAGCGCGTGATCCGGCACCGCCATACGCTTCGCCAGGCTGTCGACCGTGTCGCGGGCGCCGACGGTGACGACGGCGACGCGCGTCGGCTTGACCTGCGCGGCTTCCCTCAGGCTCATGCGGCGGAACGTCGACACCGCCTCGCGGAAGCTGCGGTCGGCCTGCGCCGTGCGCTCGCGCGCCGCGAAGATGAACCGGTAGACGTCGCTGCCGTAGCGGATCACGTAGAGCCGGAACGACCAGCCTTCGCCGTTGGCGAGCGCGGTCGCCGCCGGGAAGCCGTTGATCGCGCTCTCCTGGACGCTCCCCTTGTCGACGTTTTCCATCCAGCCTGACGTGAGATACGCGCCGAGCGTCTGCTCGGGCGGCACGCTGACGACGTCGAGGCGCAAAGCCTGGCCGCCGCCGTCCTTCAGGCCGAGGACAGCTTCCGCCGTGTTGTCGAGCGTGAATCCGGCCGGCGCGGTGAATGTGAAGCCGAGCTTGGGATGCACGAAGCGGCGGCCGCGCACGAAGCCTTCGCTCGGGTCTTCGCCATAGACCATGCCTTCGAGCGCCGCGAGATATTCGACGCGGTCGCGCTCGCCCTTCGTGCCGGGGCCGCTGAACTGACGCGCATTGAGGATCGCGTTCTTGACGCGGTCCGGCGTCGCCGGATGCGACGAGATGAAGTCGAGCAGGCGCGTATCGTTCTTGGCCGCGCCGCCCGCCTTGAGGTCGGCATTGCGCTGCATGTCGGAGAGGAAGCGCGAGGCGCCGTACGGATCGAAGCCGGCGCGGGCCGAGATGCCGACGCCGATCGCATCCGCCTCGAACTCCTGCGCGCGCGAGAAGCTCGCCAGCGTCAGCTTCGACTTGGCGAGCGCCAGCGCGCCGGCGTTCGGGTCGGACAGCACGTCGGACACGACGTGTGCGACGACCGCCGCCTGCTTCGCCTGTTCCTCGCGGATCGCCGCATGGCGGGCGATGACGTGGCCCATTTCGTGCGCGAGCACGGAGGCGAGCTCGGCCTCGTCATTGGCGAGCGCGATCAGGCCGCGCGTGACGTAGAGCTGGCCGTTCGGGAGGGCGAAGGCGTTGATCGCCGGCGAGTTGAGGATCGTCACCTTGTAGGTCAGGTCCGGCCGCTCCGAGGCGGCGACGAGGCGGCCGATCGTTTTCTCGACCAGCGCCTGGACCCGCGCGTCGTCATACTGGCCGCCATAGGAGGCGAGGATGCGCGCATGCTCGCGCTGCGCCGCGGTCTGGGTCGACGCCGCGGGGGCCGGCTGCGGCAGCGGCAGCGAGACCTGGTGGTTGTCGGGCGTGCTCGAGCAGGCGGCGACGGTGAGCACGCCAAGCGCGACCGCGACGCCGCGCAGCGTCATCAGGCCCGTTCTGCCGGTCGCAATGCTCGCCATGCCTGACGCACTCACTCGATGAACTCGATCTGCTCCGGAGCGGCCACGTCCATGATCGGGCCGCGCCGGAATTCCAGGAAGCCGCGCACGCGGATGCGGCGGCCTTGCAACGCCGAGGGTTCGACGCCGGCGGCGGTGAACGCGCCGCGAAGGCGGCGCAGAATGGTCACGGAGAAGTCCCGTGTAAAGCGCCGCCCGAAGTTCACGTAGATCGTGGCGCCGCTCACGCGCACCGACTGGACCTGACCCTCGACCAGCACGAACCGGCCCCTTTCCACCCGGAACCGGCGGTAATCGTCGGTACGCAAAGGGGCGAAAGTTGGATCGGCCCAGAGGCCCTTGTGCGCGGCGCGGGCCTTTTGCTCCAGGGTTAACAGCGCCTCGGCGCAGGCTTTGGCCCCAATCCGCGTGAAAACGCGCGC
>DASTGR010000344.1:0-5532 GCA_035718885.1 Pseudolabrys sp.
GCGGCGAGCCAGGCCGCCGGCGGCATCACCTGGAGCGACGGCAGGTTGGCGTTGGTGCTGAGCAGCACGAATTCATGACCGAAGTACATGTTGTGCAGCGGCATGAGCAGCACCGGGCTAAACCCGATGCAGAGCGCGACGGCGCGCGGCCATTGCCGGCGATAGAGCGCCATCAGGCCGGCCCCCGTGAGGATTATGCCGGCCATCGGCGCGACCACGGGCTTGGTGCAGATCGCGAGCGCGAGCAGGAACGCGCCGCCGAGCGCCGCGCCCGCGCTCTCGGCCGCGCCGCGCCTTCCGACGAGCACCAGCACGCCCCAGATCAGGCAGATGTGCATGACCGGATCGGCGAAGCCGCGGCCGGCCCATTTGGCGTAGTGGAAGAAGCTTGTGCCGAAAATTTCGCCGAGCGGCAGGACGGTGAAGAGGAGCGCGAGCCGCCAGGCCAGGGTTTCTTCGAGGAAGCGCGCAAACAAACGCCAGACGATGACCGGCATGAACAGAACGAGCGAGAGGTAGCCGAGATTGGTGTCGCCGAAGATGATCATCTCCAGCGCGCGTAGATAGCGCAGCGCAGGGCCGCCATAGAAGAAGACGCTCTCCCCGCCCCGAAGCGCCTCGGCAATGTTGCCGGAAACCAGATGTTCCAAAATCTGGCGGCCGACGCCAGTGTAGAACAAGCCGTCGTCGCCGCCGTCCATCGGACGCCACCCGCCGAGGAAACTTGTGTCGTCGATTGCGACCACCGCCACGGCCAACGCGGTCAGTGCCAGCACGGGCGCGACGGTGCGCCAGCGCACGCGCACAAGCAGCATCAATACGGCGAGGGCTGCCGCCACGCGCAGCGCGGCGCCGACGAGGAGCCGCGCCGATACACCCGCCGGCGGGTGCAGCTTCATCGCCAGCGCCTGTGTATCGATGCCGACGCCATAGATCTGCCGCCCGACGTCGGCCACGGTGATGTCGCGGCAGTCCGTGCCCTGATGCGACAGCGCCTGGAAATGACCATCGGCGCCCTGCCACAGCACGTCGCCGCGCCAGCACAGGCGCCCGCCGACGTAATCCGACGGAAAGCGATACATCACGAAGTACGGCATGGCCGTGTGCCAGCGCCACAGGCCGGCCCAGAACCGGCGGTCGCGGTCGCCCCGGTGCACGTCAGGCGCGTCGGTGTCCCAGTTGTAGCGGACGTCATTGGTGAAGCCGAGACGCAGCCAGACCGGTTCGCTGAAATCGATTCCGGTGACCGCGCGCGATGCGCCGGCAGTGTTGAACACACCGTCCGCCGAGAACGCATAAAGCCGGTCCGGTCCGCCCATGCCCTTCCAGCAGCCGGGCGTATCCTTGCATTGCACAGCTGGCGGATAGACGGCGTCGAACTTCGCCGCCATGAAGGAATAGACGTCGCTTGGCAATTCGCGCGCCAGCACTTCACCCGGCTTGCCGGCGAGGAAGATGTTTTCGCCCTCGGCGATCGGCGCTGGCGCGATCAGGGTGGCGATCACGGCGGCGACCGCGGCCGAACCGGCCGCAAGCACCCAGGCGCGCCCCCGCGACGCAACCTGACCGCAGAAAATCAGGACGGCAGAAACGAGCAGAAGTGCATAGGCCCCGATCTGGTTGACCGGCAGGCCGAGCGCCGCGACGACCAGAACGAGCGCCGCCACGCGTCGCCAAGAACTGGAGAGCCGCCCTAATGCGCTGTAATCGTTATGTGAATCGACCATCGCTCGCGGCAGCCCCGACCCCGTTTCGGCTCCCGTTTTAACGACGATTGCCGCCCCTGTCAGTCTTGACGCTTTCGGCCGCCGCCGCTCTATAGTCGCCGCCATCGAGGGGCCGCGGCGGCCGCCGACACGCCGGCGCCAGGCGAAGCAACAGTTCCAAGCAACACGTCATGACATCGGCAGAGCCGCCGCGGCTGGATATCATCATTCCGGTCTATAACGAGGGCGGCAACATCCTGCGCACGCTCGGCGCTCTCCGCACAGCGGTGACGACGCCGTTCCGCGTGCTCATCTGCTACGACCGCGAGGACGACGACACGCTGCCCGCGATCCGCGACAACCGCGAAGCGCTCGGCGCGATGGACATCGCGTTCGTCCGCAACACGGGCCGGGGCGTGCACGGCGCGGTCGTGACCGGCTTTGCGACGAGCCGTGCGCCGTTCGCGCTCGTGCTGCCGGCCGACGACGACTACAACGCGACGATCATCGACGCCATGGTGCGGCAGGCCGAGACCGGCTGCGACATTGTCTGCGCGAGCCGCTTCATGCCGGGCGGCAGCATGGTCGGCTGCCCTTTCGTCAAGGCGGCGCTGGTGCGGATCGGCAATTTCACGCTCCGCCACGTCGCACGGCTACCGACGCGCGACGCCTCCAATGGCTTTCGCCTGTTCTCGCGCCGCGTGATGGACGACATCCTCATCGAATCCGACCGCGGCTTCTGTTACAGCATTGAACTGCTGGTGAAGGCACATCGGCTCGGTTGGCGCATCGGCGAAGTGCCGGCCGACTGGATCGAACGGACGCAGGGCTCTAGCCGCTTCCAGGTGCTCAAGTGGCTGCCGATGTATCTGCGCTGGTACCGCTACGCCTTCGCCACCACTTATCTTATGCGCTCGCCGCGCGACGTCCGCATGAAGGCGACCGCAGCGTGACACCGGGACGCAAAGAACCATGATCCGCGTCGGCATCGTCGGCAGCAATTACGGACGGACGGTGCTGCTGCCGGCCTTCCGCGCCGACGCGCGCTGCGCCGTCGTCGCACTCGCGGGCAACGATGAGGCGCGCACGCGTTCGCTCGCCGATGCGGCCGGCATCGCGCGCGCCCATGGCGATTGGCGCGCGCTCGTCGCGGATGCGGGGGTCGATGTCGTCGCCATCGCCACGCGGCCCGATCTGCAGCCGGCAATCGCGCTCGATGCAATCGCGCGCGGCAAGGCTGTCTTTGCCGAAAAGCCGATCGCCAGCGATCTTGCCGGCGCGCGAGCGATGTTCGCCGCGGCGCGCGACAAGAAAATCGCCGCCGCGATCGATTTCAACTTCCATCAGATCGCGGCATGGCAGCGCGCCAAAGAGATGCTCGACGGCGGCGCCATCGGCGCGCTGCGACACGTCGCCGTGCATTGGCACATCGAGAACCGCGCCGTGCAGATGCGCATGCGTAGCTGGAAGACGATGAGCGACGACGGCGGCGGCGTGCTCGGCAACTTCATCTCGCACTGCTTCCATTATCTCGAATGGTTCTGCGGACCGCTCGCCGGCCTGTCGGCGCGGCTCGGCGGCCTGCCCGGCGACGACACGCTGCAGACGACGGTCGCGATGGCGCTCGGCTTTGCCAACGGCGCGCCGGGCAGCCTGTCGATGAGCTGCGCGTCCTATCTTGGCTCCGGACATCGAATTGAATTCTACGGCGAGGACGGCTCGCTCGTGCTGGAGAACCGCGGCATCGACTATATGCGCGGCTTCGAGCTTCTGCACGCACGCCGGCCAGCGGCGGCGCTGGCGCGCGTGCCGGTGGACGATCCGGCCGATGCGCGATATCCCGACGGCCGCATTGCGCCCGTGTCGCGGCTGGTCAAAGGCTTTCTCGATGCGATCGAGCGCGGAAATCCGCCGAAGCCTGGTTTTGCCGAAGGCTACCGCGTGCAGCAACTGATCGATGCCGCGCAGCGCTCGCACCGCGACGGGCGCGTCATCGACGTCCGGCCTGAGACCATGGAGCGCGCGTGAGCACAGCGAAGATTCTGGTCACCGGCGGCTCGGGCTTCATCGGCTCGGGGCTCGTGAAGGCGCTTGTCAAGGCCGGCCACCGCGTGCGGGTGCTGGACGACAATTCGCGCGGGCGCCCGCGCCGGCTCACGGAAGTCGAGAAGGACATCGAGTTCATCGCCGGAGACATCCGCGATGCGGAGGCCGTCTCGCGCGCGACCGCCGGCATGGACGAAGTGCACCACCTCGCCTTCGTCAACGGCACCGAGTTCTTCTATACGCAGCCGGACCTCGTGCTCGATATCGGCGTGCGCGGCATGATCAACGTGATCGACGCCTGTCGCGCGCAGGGCGTCGGCAAGCTGATCCTCGCCTCCTCGTCGGAGGTCTACCAGACGCCGCCGCAGGTTCCAACCGACGAGACGGCGCCGCTGTCGATCCCCGATCCACTCAATCCTCGATACTCGTACGGCGGCGGCAAGCTGATCAGCGAACTGATGGCGATCAATTTCGGGCGCAAGTATTTCGAGCGCGTGCTGATCTTCCGGCCGCACAATGTCTACGGTCCCGACATGGGATGGGAGCACGTCGTGCCGCAATTCGCGCTGCGGCTGAAGACGCTCGCCGACGCGCAGGCGTCTGGCGCTTTGCGCTTCGACATCCAGGGCACCGGGCAAGAGACTCGCAGCTTCTGCTACATTGACGACCTCGTCGCCGGCGTCATGGCGATGCGCGACAAGGGCGAGCACCTCGGCATTTACCACGTCGGCACGATGGACGAGGTCGCCATTGCCGACGTGGCGCGGCGCATCGCGCGAATCGCCGGGCGGGAGATACAACTGGTCCCTGGCCCGCTTCAGGCCGGCGGCACGCCGCGCCGCTGCCCCGACATTTCAAAATTGCAGAGGCTCGGCTATAAGCCGCGCGTTTCGCTCGACGAGGGCCTGAAGGCCACCGTCGACTGGTACTGGCGCAACGCGGCGCTGGCGCCGAAGAAGTAGTCCGCGAGGAGATGCACTTGCCGTTCCCCACCAAAGTTGCGCGCGCGGCCGGCACCGGCGCGAGCGTTCCGGTCGAGCAGTGCCAGATCTGCGGCAGCGACAAGCTCGATGCCGTGCTCTCGCTCGGCTACATGCCGCCGGTGAACCAGATGGTGCCGATCGGACAAGTGCCGCGGCAGCAGCCCTGGTTCCCGACCGAGCTTCTGCATTGCCGGCAGTGCGACCTCGTCCAGCTCGGTCTCGCCGTCGATCCGGTCATCATCTTCCCACCGGAATATCCCTACACCAGCGGTACCACCAAATTGCTGCGCGACAATTTCGCCGACCTCTATGCCGAGTGCTCGAAGATGCTCGGCCTGAAAGCCGACGATCTCGTCGTCGACATCGGCTCCAATGACGGCACGCTGATCTCGAATTTCCAGAAGGGCGGCCATCGCATCGTCGGAATCGAGCCGACGGATGTGAGCAAAATCGCCAACGAGCGCGGCATTCCGACGATCCAGCGCTACTTCGGCCTCGACACGGCGAAGGAAGTGACCGCCAAGCATGGCGCCGCGACGATCGTCACCGCGGCCAACTGCTTCGCCCATATCGAGGACGTGCATGCCATCGTCGAGGGCATCGTCGCGATGCTCGGCGACAAGGGCGTGTTCATCTCCGAGTCGCACTACCTCATTCCGCTGCTCGACACGCTGCAATACGACACGGTTTATCACGAGCACCTGCGGTACTACTCGCTGGCGAGTCTCAAGCATCTTCTGGAGATGCATGGCCTCGAAGTGTTCCACGCGCGGCCAATCCCCAGCCATGGCGGCTCG
>DASTGR010000345.1:0-4140 GCA_035718885.1 Pseudolabrys sp.
GAGCCGGGGTGGGGGTAAGTGCGATCCTGCACGACCCCCACCCCGACCGCTTTCGCTAACGCTCAGCGGTCGGGCCCTCCCCACAAGGGGGAGGGTAAGCAGCAAACAAAAACGGCCGGGGTTGCCCCCGGCCGTTTTGCATTTCGTTTGCTGCGTATTGCCTACGCCGCTTTCTGCGTGCCGGCCCCGACGAGATCGAAGCGGTCGGCGTTCATCACCTTGGTCCACGCCGCCACGAAGTCCTTGACGAACTTCTCCTGCGAATCCTTGCAGGCATAGACCTCGGCGAAGGCGCGGAGCTGCGAGTGCGAGCCGAAGATCAGGTCGCAGCGCGTCGCCGTCCACTTCAGGTCCTTGGTCTTGCGGTCGCGGGCTTCGTAAGTGCCGTTCGCGGCCGGCACCCATTCGTTCGCCATGGTCAGCAGGTTGACGAAGAAGTCGTTGGTCAGCGTACCAACCTTCTTCGTCAGAACGCCGTGCTTGGAACCGCCGGCGTTCGCGCCGAGCACACGCAGGCCGCCGATCAGCACCGTCATCTCCGGCCCTGTCAGCGTCAGCAGCGCCGCGCGGTCGATCATGGCCTCTTCAGGCTGCATGAACTGCTGTTTCTTGCTGTGTGTGTAGTTGCGGAACGCGTCCTGCCGCGGCTCGAGCGGCGCGAAGCTTTCGACATCGGTCTGCTCCTGCGACGCGTCGGTGCGTCCCGGCGTGAACGGCACCTTGACGTTGACGCCGCCGGCCTTGGCCGCCTTTTCGATCGCGGCGACACCGCCGAGCACGACCAGGTCGGCCATCGACACTTTCTTGCCGCTCTTGCCGGCATTGAATGCGTCGCGGATCGCCTCGAGCTTCTTCAGCACCTTGGCGAGCTGGGCCGGCTCGTTCGCCTCCCAGTCCTTCTGCGGTGACAGGCGAATGCGCGCGCCATTGGCGCCGCCGCGCTTGTCCGAGCCGCGGAAGCTCGAAGCAGACGCCCATGCCGTCGACACGAGCTGCGGCACGGAGAGGCCGCTGTCGAGGATCTTCGCCTTGAGGGTCGCGATATCCTTGTCGCCGATCATGGTCTTGCGGTCGGCCGCGGGGACCGGATCCTGCCAGATCAGCACCTCCTTCGGCACGAGCCCGCCGAGATAGCGCGCGCGCGGGCCCATGTCGCGATGTGTGAGCTTGAACCAGGCGCGCGCGAAGGCGTCAGCGAACGCCTTCGGGTTCTCGTAGAAGCGCCGCGAGATCTTCTCGTAGGCAGGGTCGAAGCGCAGCGCGAGGTCGGTCGTGAGCATCGTCGGCCGGTGCTTCTTCGACGCGTCGAAGGCGTCCGGCACATCGGCGGTAGCGTTCTTCGCCACCCACTGCTTGGCCCCGGCCGGGCTCTTGGTCAGCTCCCATTCGTTCTCGAACAGGTTCTTGAAGAAGTGGTTGCTCCAGCGCGTCGGCGTCTGCGTCCAGGTGACCTCGGGGCCGCCGGTGATGGCGTCAGCGCCGATGCCGGTGCCGTGTTTGCTCTTCCAGCCGAGGCCCTGATCCTCGAGCGCGCCGGCTTCCGGCGCCGCGCCGACCAGCGACGGATCGCCCGCGCCATGCGTCTTGCCGAACGTATGGCCGCCGGCGATCAGCGCGACGGTCTCCTCGTCGTTCATCGCCATGCGGAAGAACGTCTCGCGGATGTCTTTCGCCGCGGCGACCGGGTCGGGATTGCCGTTCGGGCCTTCCGGATTGACGTAGATGAGGCCCATCTGCACGGCGCCGAGCGGCTCGGCGAGCTGGCGCTCGCCGGAATAGCGCTCGTCACCGAGCCATGTGCCTTCCGGACCCCAGTAGAGCTCTTCCGGCTCCCACACGTCCTTGCGGCCGCCGGCGAAACCGAACGTCTTGAAGCCCATCGATTCGAGCGCGACGTTGCCGGCGAGCACCATCAGGTCGGCCCAGGAGATCTTGCGGCCGTACTTCTGCTTGATCGGCCACAGGAGACGGCGCGCCTTGTCGAGGTTGGCGTTGTCCGGCCACGAATTGAGCGGCGCGAAGCGCTGCTGGCCGGCGCCGGCGCCGCCGCGGCCGTCGGTGATGCGATAAGTACCGGCCGAATGCCAGGCCATGCGGACCATGAGGCCGCCGTAATGGCCGAAGTCCGCCGGCCACCAGTCCTTGGAATCCGTCATCATCTTGCGCAGGTCGGCGGTGAGCGCCTTGAGGTCGAGCGACTTGAACTCCTTGGCGTAATCGAAGTCCTTGCCCATTGGATCGGACAGGGCCGAGTTGCGGTGGAGCATCTCGATGCTCAGCGCGTCAGGCCACCAGTCGCGGTTGGTGCTCCCGCGCTTGCCGCCGGTGAATGGACATTTGCCGGTGTTGTCGTCGGTTTTTGCGTCCATGCTCTTCCTCTCCATCCGTTCCTGACGTTTCTTCGCGGTGCTTCCGCCTCGGCGATCATCGCAGCCGCCCGCTATGCGGACTTGATCGAACGCATAGCCGGCGCTCACGGCGCTTTTACGGACTCCAGCCGATCAGGTCTAATCGTATTGTGTAGGGCTATCGATAAGGTATTCTGATCGGCATGATCACCTTGCGTCAGTTGCGCTATCTCGCCGCGCTCGCCCGCAGCAGGCATTTCGGCAGAGCGGCGGAGGCCTGCGCCGTCACCCAGCCGGCTTTGTCGATGCAGATCCGCGAGCTCGAACGCGAGCTCGGCGCCGACCTGATCGAGCGTCGCCCCGGCGAGATCGCCGTCACCGAGACCGGCCTCGAGGTCGCGCAGCGGGCCGAGTACATCCTCGCCGCGACGCGGGATCTCGTCGATTTCGCCCGCCATCGCGACGTTCTGTCGGGCCCCTTGAAGCTCGGCATCATCCCGACGCTCGCGCCGTATCTCCTGCCGCGGGTGCTGCCGTTGTTGCAGAAGCGCCATCCGGCTTTGCGGCTCGACGTCCGCGAAACGCAGACCGACACGCTGGTCGGAGAGCTCGGCGCCGGCGCGCTCGATTGCCTGCTGCTGGCGCTGCCGGTCGAGGCGGGCGATGTCGAAACGATTGCGTTGTTCGACGATCGCTTCCTGCTTGCGGCGCCCGCGGCCGAGCCCTTGCCGAAACGGCGCGTGACGATGGGCGACGTCGACCAGCGCCGTCTCATCCTGCTCGAGGAAGGCCATTGCCTGCGCGACCAGGCGCTCGCCTTCTGTGCCTCGAAGACGCGCGATGCGGCCGCGAGCCTCGGCGCGACGTCGCTCGCGACGGTAATGCAGATGGTCGCGAACGGCTACGGCGTCACTTTGGTGCCGGAGATCGCCGCCGACGTCGAGGTGCGCGATGCGCGCGTCAGGCTCACGCGCTTCGCCGCGCCCGAGCCCGGCCGCGTCATCGGCCTCGCCTTCCGCCGCACGTCACCACGGCGGAAGGATTTCGAGGCACTGGGCGCAATCGTCAAGGAAGCGGTGCGCTAGAGAAGCGCTCCGTCCTTCAGCGCTGGATGACGCCGATGCTGAAATTGTTCACGCACGGCGTCTGCGGCGCGAACACCATGATCGCCGGCTTGCGGCTTCCCGCGATCTGGCAGGTCTGCTCGGTCGCGCCGCTGACCGAGACGTGCGCGCCCTTCATGCCCGGGCCGCCCATCCACCAGTTGTTGGTCGTGCCGAAGTTGCCCTGCGCGACGATGATGTTGTCGCAGGTGATGGTCTCGCCATTGGCCGAGCCGATGGTGAGCGTGCCTTCGACCGCGAAGTTCAGGTCGTTCGGGTAGGTGCCCTTGGTGTCGCATACCAGGGTCTGCCCCGCGCCGACCTGCTGCTTGAACCACGAGGCGACGGTGGTCGACGACTTGCGGCCGGCCGAGACCGTGATCTGGCCCTTGCCGTTGCTCACGCCCGCGGTCGTGCCGCCGTAAGGCTGGCCGCTGGTGATGCTGTAGCCGGTCTGCTGGAAGCCGAAGCTCTGCAGGCCGTTGATGGCGAAGAACACCTGGTTGTCGTGCTCGCTGGCGGCGATGGCGGCAAATGTCGTGACGCCGAGAACGGCGGCGCCGATCGCGGCGCGGGTCAGGATCTTCATGGCAATGCTCCCCCTGTGGCGGTCCGGTTGTGGCATCGGCGGACCTGCAACCCCTAATAATGCACAAGCTCTAGAAGCACGCAATAGTTGTGTCGGGCCG
>DASTGR010000346.1:0-3033 GCA_035718885.1 Pseudolabrys sp.
CGTGCCGATCTTCATCGTCAATGGGCGGCAGGACCGCGTCATTCCGGCCGCCGACGCCGAGCGTCTGGCGCGGTAGGTCAAGGGCCCGGTCACCTTGATGATGATCGAGGACGGCAACCACATTGCCAACAACCGCGCCTATCGCTGGCGCTCGCAGTCGGCGGACTGGATGAAGGAGCAATTGGGGTAGGCGTCGGGTCCGAGGCATCTATCGCTGTCATGGCCGGGCATAGCCGGCCGAAGACGGGCGTGAACGCCCTTATGTCCCGGCCATCTCGCTTAGCAAGGCACGGCTGTGCCTCCCTTATCGGGGTCACCGGGACTCGCGCCTTCGGCGCGGCCCGGTGATGACAGCGAAGAAAAAACGGCTAATGTCCGCGCAAATTCGGACAGGAGCCCTCGATGCCGTCGACCTATCTCGATTCCGCGATTTTCCGGGACATCTTCACGACGCCGGCCATGCGCCAGGTGTGGTCGGACGAGAACCGGGTGCAGAAATACCTCGATTTCGAGAAGGCGCTGGCGGTGGCGCAGGCGCGGCTGAAGATCATCCCGCAGGACGCCTGCGACGAGATCGTCAAGCATTGCGACGTCAAGGAATACGACTTTGCCAAGCTGAAGGAGGCGACCGAGCGCATCGGCTATCCGGTGCTGCCGGTCGTGCAGCAGCTCGTCAAGCTGTGCAAGGACAAGCTCGGCGAGTGGTCCCACTGGGGCGCGACCACGCAGGACATCACCGACACGGCGACGGTGATGCAGATCCGCGAGGCGCTCGACCTCGTCGGTGCGGAGATCGACGGCATCTGCGCCGCGCTCGCTGCGCTCGCCAAGAAATACCGCGACACGCCGATGGCCGGTCGCTCCAACCTGCAGCAGGCCGTGCCGATCACCTTCGGCTACAAGATGGCGACCATCCTCGCCGGCTTCGAGCGGCATCGTGAGCGGCTCAAGCAGCTGAAGGAGCGCGTGCTGGTCGGCGAGTTCGGCGGCGCCGCCGGCACGCTGTCATCGCTCGGCAGGGACGGCCTCAAGTGCCAGGTCGAGCTGATGAAGGAATTGAAGCTCGGGCAGCCGGCGATCTCGTGGCACACAGTGCGCGACTGCATCGCCGAGGTCGGCTGCTTCCTCGGCCTCGTCACCGGCTCGTGCGGAAAGGTGGCGTTCGACGTGAAGCTCCTGATGCAGACCGAGGTGGAGGAGGTCTACGAACCGTTCCACCAGGGCCGCGGCTCGTCCTCGACCATGCCGCAGAAGCGAAACCCGATCTCGTCGGTCTACATCACCGCGCAGGGGGCGATCGTGAAGCAGCACGCCGCCGCGCTGATGGAGGCGATGGTGGAAGACCACGAGCGCGCCACCGGCCCTTGGGAGATCGAGTGGATCGTGCTGCCGGAGATTTTCATGCTGTCGGCAGGCGCGCTGGCGCAAACGCGCTTCGTGCTCGAAGGTCTTCAGGTCAACGAGAAGAAGATGCGCGAGAACCTCGACATGACCAAAGGCCTCATCATGTCGGAAGCCGTGATGATGAAGCTCGGCGACAAGATGGGCCGCAACTACGCGCACGACCACGTCTACGACATCTGCCGCGAAGTGGTGAAGACCGGCACGCCGCTGATCGATCTGCTGGAGAAGGACGCGGAGATCAAGAAACACGCCAGTCGCAAGGAGCTGGAGGCGATGGTCGATCCGGCCAATTATCTCGGCGTGGCAGGCGAGATGGTCGACCGCGTTCTGGCGATGCGCGGGAAGTGAATATTTGATTGTCATGGCCGGGCTTGTCCCGGCCATCTCGCTTAGTGAGGCACGGTGCCCGTATTGTCGGGATCACCGGGACTCGCGCCTTCGGCGCGGCCCGGTGATGACAGCTAAGGTTTCGGCTTCGTCTTCGCAACGAGCGCCGCAACGCCGAGCGTCATCGCACCGAGCCCGATAAAAAGCCACGGCAGCGTCACGCCCTGCTTCTGCAATAGCGCGACGACGACGGTGCCTGCGGTCATGAACCCGGCATTGAGCACGTTGACGCCGGCAATCGTGCGCGCGCGGTAGGCGACGTCCGACCAGGCCTGCACTGCGGCGAAGGCCGGCACGATGAACAGCCCGCCGGCAAGCGCCAGGCCGCACAGATCGATCGCGACGCGCAGTCCGGCGGTGCTGCCGAGCGCGGCCTGCGGCGCCTGAAGGACTGTCGCCGGCGCCAAGCCCAGCGTCGCGAGGCCGAGATCGACGGAGAACACGCCGATCAGTGCCGCGCCGACGACGGTGATGCCGAGCACGATGCGCCCGCGCGCGAGACGTGCCGCCAGCGCCGAGCCGGCGCCGACCGCGACCGTGAACAGGGCGAGATAGGCGGTTACCGTGGCCTCGTCGCCGCCGATCAGGTTCTTGATCAACGGAGGTAGCAGCGACAGGACGACGATGCCGGTGAGCCAGAACCAGCTCGTCACCAGCGCGCCCCACCACAGACGCGCGTCGGCGCGCAGGTGCCGCAGCATGGCGAACGTCGAGGCCGCGATGTTGGCGCGCACGGCGAGCTGCGGTTCGCCTTCGCCGCTCGGCGGTATGAGCAGTGCCGCGATCCAGCAGGCGAGCGAGAAGGCGATCACCATCGGTGCGAAGCCGAAGGCGCCGCCGCGATGTGCCGCGACGCCGCCGACAATAGTGCCTGCGAGGATGGCGATGAAGGTGGCGCCTTCGATCAGCGCATTGGCGGCCGGCAGCCGTTCGCGCGGCAGATGGTCGGGCAGGATGCCGTATTTCATCGGCCCGAACAGCGAGGCCAGCACGCCGAAGCCGAACAGCGCCGCGAACAGAACAGGGAGCGACTCCTGCGCGTAGCCCCACACCGCGACGCCGGCGACCGCCATCTCGATGAATTTGACGACCTGCGCCACGCGCGCCTTGTCATACCGATCGGCCAGTTCGCCGCCGAGGCCGGACAGGACGAAGTACGGCGCGATGAAGATCGCGCTCGCGGTGGTGATCAGCGCGTCCGCGCCGGGATGACCGCGGAACAGGATGAGGAAGACGAGCGCC
>DASTGR010000347.1:0-6992 GCA_035718885.1 Pseudolabrys sp.
TAGAAGCTGCCGAAGTGGCAGGCACCGACGGCGCGGCGACCGAGCAGCGGCGACAATTGCAGTTCGATGCGGGTCGAGAATGCGAGCGTACCCTCGCCGCCGACCAGCACATGCGCGAGGTTGATGTCGTTCTTGCCGGGCGTGAGCGCGTCGAGATTGTAGCCGCCGACGCGGCGCTGCACTTTCGGGAAGCGCGCCGCGATCTCGTCCTGCTCGCGCGCGCCGATCGCCAGCAGGTCGCGCGCCAGCGGGCGGATCGCCTCCGGCGCGTCGTCGGCCGAGCCGATGCGGCCGAAATGCGCCTTCGTGCCGTCGGCCAGCATCGCGTCGATCGAGAGGACGTTGTCGCGCATCGTGCCGTAGCGAAGCGAGCGGCCGCCGCACGAATTGTTCCCGGCCATGCCGCCGATGGTGGCCCGCGAGGCGGTCGAAATGTCGACCGGGTACCAGAGGCCGTGCTTCTTGAGCTGCCGGTTGAGGTCGTCGAGGACGATGCCCGGCTCGACCGCGACACGACGGCCGGCGACGTCGAGATCGAGGATGCGGTTGAGGTACTTCGAGCAGTCGACGACGAGCGAGGGTCCGACCGTCTGTCCGCATTGCGAGGTGCCGCCGCCGCGCGGCAGCACGGTCACCTTCTCCGCCCGGGCAATGGCTATCGCCCGATCGGCTTCCTCGATGGTGCGGGGCACGACCACGCCCAACGGCACGATCTGGTAGTGGGACGCGTCGGTGGCGTAGCGGCCGCGGGTGAAGGGGTCGAATCGGACGTCCCCGGTCAGCTCGGCCTTCAGCCGCCGCTCCAGGCCGGGCATGACTATCGCCACGGCTTAAATCCTTGATTGCCCAAGACGATCAGCCCATGCGGCCGGGCGTTGTTTGCGATGCGGAAAACCGCTTGACCGCACTGTTGCATTCATAGTTCAACGCCACAAGCACCGCGCCCCTCGCCGGGACCGGGCCTGTGGTACCCCCACAAATCCAAGCTGTCGCGTTGAGGAGCGCTGCCTATGGCTCAGAATTCGTCGCGTCAAGTCGGGCGCCATTTCCTTCAGATCCCCGGACCGTCGCCGGTTCCCGACCGCATCCTGCGGGCGATGGACACGCCGATCATCGACCATCGCGGTCCGGAATTCGCCAAGCTCGCCAAGCGCTGCCTCGACGGCATCAAGACGATCTTCAAGACCACCAATCCGGTCATCATCTACACCGCGACCGGCACCGGCGCGTGGGAAGCGGCGCTCGCCAACACGCTGTCGCCGGGCGACCGCGTGCTCATGGTCGAGACCGGCCAATTCGCCACGCTGTGGAAGAAGATGGCAGAGAAGCTCGGCCTCAAGCCCGAGTTCATCACCACCGACTGGCGTCAGGGCATCGACCCGAAGGCGGTCGAAGCCAAGCTGCGCGAGGACAAGGCCAAGGAGATCAAGGCCGTCTGCGTGCTGCACAACGAGACCTCGACCGGCGCGCTGACGCCGATCGCCGAGATCCGCAAGGCAATCGACGCCGCCGGCCATCCGGCGCTGCTCATGGTCGACACCATCTCTTCGCTCGCCTCGGCCGACTATCGCCACGATGAATGGGGCGTCGACGTCTCGGTCGGCGGCGCGCAGAAGGGCCTGATGCTGCCGCCGGGCATGTCGTTCAACGCGATCAGCGACAAGGCGATTGCCGCCAACAAGACCTCGAAGCTGCCGAAGTCGTTCTTCGCGTGGGACGAGATGCTGAACATGAACAAGGTCGGCTTCTTCCCGTACACGCCGGCGACGCAGATGCTGCACGGCCTCGCGGCCGGCATCGACATGCTGCACGAGGAAGGGCTCGACAACGTGTTCGCGCGTCACGACCGGCTCGCGGAAGCGACCCGTCGCGCCGTCAAGGCTTGGGGTCTTGAGAACCTCAACAAGAACGCGGCGCAGTATTCGCCGACGATCACCGCGATCCTGCTGCCGGAAGGCCACGACGCCGACAAGTTCCGCAGCCTCGCGCTGGAGCTGTTCAACATCTCCTACGGCGCCAGCTTCGGCCAGTATGCGGGCAAGTACTTCCGCATCGGCCATCTCGGCGACATCAATGACGGCACGCTGATCGGGGCGCTCGGCATCACCGAGATGGCACTGGCGGCGGCCCGTATTCCGTTCAAGAAGGGCGGCGTGCAGGCTGCCGTCGACTATCTCTCGTCGGCGCACACCGGCGCGGCCAAGCAGGCGGCGGAGTAGCTGTTTCCCCTCTCCCCGCTTGCGGGGAGAGGGTGGCAAGCATTGAGCGAAGCGAAATGCGAGCCGGGTGAGGGGGAGTGTCGATAGGCTCAGGCCTGTTGCAACGCCCCCTCACCCGGCTTTCTAGCTTTTAGCTCGAAAGCCGACCTCTCCCCGCACGCGGGGAGAGGTGAAACAAAACTCAAGCCGCCCGTGCCCACTCGTTGATGCGCCCGACATTGGCGACGAAGTCCGAGATCGCACGAAGCGTCGCCTCGGTCGCTTCGCGCTGCGGCGAATGCTTGGCGCTGGCCAGCAGCGCCACCTCGACCGGGCAGTAGCACTCCCGCTCCGCCGTCTCGATCTGCTTGACGGTGCCATACTGGTCGTCCTCGCCCTGCACGATCAGCACCGGGACGCGGATATAAGCGAGCTGCTCGGTGATGTCCCACTTGCGGAAATCCGGATCGAGCCAGGCACCGTTCCAGCCGTAGAAGGCGTTGTCGACGTTCTTGTGCCAGCGCGCCAGCTTCTGTTTCAGGTCCGTCGTCTCGTAGGCCTTCTTCGCGTCGACGATCGACGCGATGCCGGAGTCCTCGGTAAAGAAGTGCGGTGCGATCAGCACCAGCCCGCCGAGGCGGTGGTCCTGATGCGTGCCGGCATAGATCGCGGCGATCGAGGCGCCGTCACTGTGGCCGAGCAGGATGCCACGTTGAAAGCCGATCGCGGTGAGCAGCGCCGACAGCACGTCACGCGCCTCGTCGTGCATGTAGGTGAGCGGCCGCGGCAGCGCGACCGGGCTCGACTGGCCGTAGCCGGCGCGCGAATAGACGAAGACGCCGGCGCCGGTGGCCTTTTGCAGTTTATCCGGAAAGTCGCCCCACAGGCCGACACAGCCGAGACCTTCGTGCAGCATGACGATGGTCGGCGCGCGATCCGGCCGCGGGCCGAGCATGCGGTATTCGAGGCTGTGCGGGCCGATGGAGAGAAAGCCGGAATCTGCAAGAGTCATCATCACCAAGTCTGTCAGACCCCGCCTTCAGCCCGCAGCTTGAACCGCTGGATCTTGCCCGTCGCCGTCTTCGGCAGTTCGGCGCGGAACTCGATCCAGCGCGGATACTTGAACGGCGCCAGCTTCTGCTTCACGTGCTCCTGCAACGCGCCGATGAGCTCCTCGGTCGCCGCATCCGGCACCTTGAGCACGACGAAGGCCTTCGGCTTGACCAGCCTCTCGTCGTCGAACCAGCCGACCACCGCCGCCTCCAGCACGTCCGGGTGCGAGGACAGCGCCGCCTCGACCTCGAACGGCGACACATACATGCCCGACACCTTCAGCATGTCGTCGGCGCGGCCGCAGCAGACGTAGAAGCCGTCCTCGTCCTCGATGTACTTGTCACCGCAGCGCGTCCACTCGCCGCGGAACGTGTCGCGCGACTTCTCGCGGTTGTTCCAGTACATGACGGCGCTGGTCGGCCCGCGCACGTAGAGTTCGCCCATCTCGCCGCGCGGCACGGCCTGTCCGTCCTCGCCGACGAGTTTGATCTCGTAGCCGGGCACGGCCTTGCCGGTGGTGCCGAACTTGTTGTTGCCGGGGCTGTTGGTGAGAAAGATGTGCAGCATCTCGGTGGTGCCGAGACCGTCGGAAATCTCGACGCCGTATTTCTCCTGAAATTTGCGCGCGACGTTCTCGGGTAGTGCCTCGCCGGCCGACTGGCAGCGCCGCAATTTGAGCTCCTGTTTCGCCGGCGCACTGGGGCTGGCCAAGAACGCCGCGTAGAAGGTCGGCACGCCGAAGAACACGGTCACCGGATATTTGCGTAAGAGCGCCGCCACGCCGTCCGGCGTCGGCCGATCGGGGTTGAGCACGATCGTCGCGCCCACCATCAGCGGAAAGGTCAGCGCATTGCCGAGGCCGTAGGCGAAGAACAGTTTCGCGACCGAATAGACGACGTCGCTCTCCTTGAGGCCCGCGATCGGCGTGCCGTAGAGATCGGCGGTGAGCTTGAGGCTCGCATGCACGTGCACCGCGCCCTTGGGCTTGCCGGTCGAACCTGACGTATAGAGCCAGAACGCCATATCGTCGGCGGTGGTCGGCGCGGTGAAATCCTCGGGCTCGTCGGCGCCGATCACGTCCTCGAACAGGCGATAGCCGTGCGGGTTGTCGCCGGAGACGATGACATGGTCGAGATCGGGACACGCATCGATCAGCGACGCGAACTTCGGAAACAGCACTTCGGACACGACGAGGCAACGCGCGCGGCTGTCGGCGAGCATGAAGCGATAGTCGTCCTCGGTCAGCAGCGTGTTGACCGGCACGGCGATGATGCCGGCTTTCAGGCAGCCGAGGAACGCGGTCGGCCAGTCGATCGTGTCGGTCAGCGCGATCAGCACGCGCTCCTCGCGGCGCAGGCCGAGCCCGCGCAGCGCCGCGGCGAAACGCGCGACGCGGTCGGCGAGCTGGCGATAGGTCAGCGTGCGATGGCCGTCGATATAGGCCGGCTTGTCGGCGCGGCCGGCGGCGAGATTGCGCGCGAGCACGTCGGCGGCGAAGTTGTAGTCGCGTGGGACGACGCCCATGGCGCCGCCCGTTCCAGCCGCGGCTGTCATCCTCGAACCCCTCCCCGTCGCGGCCTCCGGCCGCTTGTTCGCAAGCCTTTGCCGCGAATTATGCGGAGCGTGGGCCGCGTCCGCAATGCGATTATATTTCCGCCGTTATCGCGGCCATTCCACCCCACCACTGTACAGCGCGGCTGAGGCCGGTATGGTCGCGGCAAATGCCCAGACCGGCCGAGGCTGGTCCCAAGCTGCCAGGGGAGCAATTCATGATTTCGAGCCGCGACCGCATCCTGACGACCCATGTCGGCAGCCTGCCGCGCAACGACAAGCTGTCGGACCTCCTTCTCCGCCAGGAGGCCGGCGAAGCCTTCGATGCCGCCGAGATGGCCGCCGAACTCGACAAGGCCGTCGCGCATGTCGTCGACAAGCAGGCCGCCGCCGGCATCGATGTCGGCAATGACGGCGAACAGCAGCGCGTCGGCTTCCAGACCTACGTGCCGCAGCGCATGTCCGGCTTCGGCGGCGTGTCGAAGCGGCGGCGCGGGCAGGAGTTCGAGGAATTCCCCGAGCTGGTGGCGAGCCTGATGCGCCGCTTCCCGCATGTCAGCAAGCAGCAGAATGCGCCGGAGTGTCAGAGCGAGCTCAAGTATCTCGACGTCAAGCCGCTCGAGGCCGAGCTCGCGCGCGTGAAGCGCATCGCCGGGTCGAAATTCGCCGAGCTGTTCATGACCGCGCCCTCGCCCGGCATCATCTCGTCGACCATGCTCGACGCCTATTACGGCTCGCAGGACAAATACCTGTCGGCGATCTCGCGCGAGATGAAGAACGAATACCAGGCGATCCATCAGGCCGGGCTGATCCTCCAGATCGACGCGCCCGATCTGGCGATGGACCGCACGATGATGTACCGCGACCTTTCCGACGCGGACTTCGTCAAGGCGGTGGAGCGCCATGTTGCCGCGATCAATGACGGCATCGCCGGCATTCCGCGCGACCGCGTGCGGCTGCACGTCTGCTACGGCAATTGGGAAGGGCCGCACATTCACGACGTGCCGCTCGCCACCATCCTGCCGGCGCTCTACCAGGCCAAGGTCGGCGCGCTTTCGATCGAATTCTCCAATCCGCGCCACGCGCACGAATATGCCGCGTTCAAGACGCACCCGCTGCCGAAGGACATGATCCTGGTGCCGGGCGTCATCGAGACGACGTCGAATTTCGTCGAGCATCCGGAGGTGGTGGCGCGGCGCATCGAGGACGCGGTGCGCGCGGTCGGCGACCGCGAGCGCGTCGTCGCCTCGACCGACTGCGGCTTCGGCACCTTCACCAACCGCGAATGGGTGATCGAGCCGGCGGTGTGGCTGAAGCTGCGCTCGCTGCGCGAGGGCGCCGATCTCGCCTCGGCGCGGCTCTGGGGCAAGAAGGTGGCGTGACTTCACCCTCCCCTGGAGGGGGAGGGTGAAGCGAGCAAGACGCATCGCTCCGGCCATCACCGATTCAATTGTCAGACAGCGGCGTCATTCCGGGGCGCGAGCGGCAGCGAGCGAACCCGGAATCCAGACGCTTGCTCCGTGCCTGGCACTGGATTCCGGATTCGCGCCTTCGGCGCGCCCCGGAATGACGATGGATGCGCGTCATCGTCCGTATTCTTTGGTCGGCGCCGGGTACGCCCTCGCGGAATTGCAATTCTTCGCGTCCCTCGTCGAGGGGGGCGGAGCGCCGGCAGACGCGGGAGCTTGCGATCGCTCCCTGGGCGGCTGGCGAGGCCGCCCGGGACACCGTGCGAAGGCGTCCCCTCGGCCCTTGCGATCGGGACGAGGCGCCTCCCGGCGCTCCACTTGCGGCGTTTTCTGTCCCTTAGAGCCGTGCTTCCGAACGACGACAGATCCCCCCAGTGGGACCTCGATCCGGAGCGGTGGCCACCGCTCCTTCGTCGCCGCCACGTGCAGCCCCTGACATGGGGCAGCCGGTCTTTGTGCCGGCGGACGGCTGGCCAGGGCCTCCCGGGGGCGGAGTTACGAGCCCCGCCCGCGGGCGCCGCATCAACGAACCGGGTTTCCCCGTTTCGTCCGATGAGACCGAGGGCGCATCTCCACCCTCATCCCTCACCGCTGCTCCGTCCTCGGCACGTCTCCGGCGACGCCCCTTGAAGAGCAGGCCGGTGCGGAATATAGACCTTATAATAGGAGTGTCAATAGTCCTAGTCAGAGAATTTGTGCTGCGCTGCGGCGGCGGCCATAA
>DASTGR010000348.1:0-2595 GCA_035718885.1 Pseudolabrys sp.
AATATTGTCGCCGCTCTCGTAGTTGCGGCAGACGAAGGTGTAGAGGTCGCGCACGTTCTGCCAGACGCCGAGACCGAGTGCGCCGCCGAGCGCGGCGATCGGCTTGAAGTTCTCCGTCCCGACGCCGTTGTCGTAATAGACGAGTTGCCGCGGCGCGCCGCCGGGCGCGAGATCGATCGCCTGATACAGCCGCCACACATTGGTCTTGAACGGACTCGACGAACTATTGCCGGTGCCGTCCGACAGCAAGACGATGTTTTTGGTGACCACGACCCCCTCCCCCGTCCGTGACAATTGAGAGTGTGTTCTTGTTTTGCACAACCTGCAATAGTTCCGACGTCCGTTATCCTTGGGAGTTCTGAACGCGCCCGCACCGGCGCAAAACCTTAAGGATCCCGGGGCATTGTCAGGGTCGGCCGCACATGGCTAGCTGCGGTGGTCCGTCTCATTACGCAAGATTCGCTTCCGTCCCATGCCCGACGCTGCTGCACCGCCGACCATTCTCGTGTTCGATTCCGGCGTCGGCGGCCTCACCGTGTTCCGCGAGGTCAGGAAGGCGCGACCCGACGCACGCTTCATCTACATTGCCGACGACGCCGGCTTTCCGTACGGGAACCAGGCCGAGGATAAATTGATCGCGCGCATCGCCGATGTGATCGGCGGCGCCATCGCGGCGCACGCGCCGGACCTCATCGTGATCGCCTGCAACACCGCGTCGGTCATCGCCCTCGCCGACCTGCGCGCGCGCTACACGGTGCCCTTCGTCGGCACCGTTCCCGCGATCAAGCCGGCCTGCGCGCAGTCGAAAACAAAACGCATCGCCGTGCTCGGCACGCAGGCGACCGTCAGCCGCGAATATACCCGCGCGCTGATCCGCGAATTCGCGTCCGGCTGCAAGGTTGCTCTGGTCGGCTCGCCGCGGCTTGCCACCTACGCCGAGGCGGAACTCGCAGGGACGCCGGTGTCGGACGCCGAGATCGCCGCCGAGATCCTGCCCTGCTTCCTCGACGAAGAAGGCGACCGCACCGATACGGTCGTGCTCGCCTGCACGCACTATCCGCTGTTGCTGGCGCGTTTCGGCCGGGTCGCGCCCTGGCCGGTCGAATGGCTCGATCCGGCGCCGGCGATCGCGCGGCGGGTCGCCGATCTCCTGCGCAGCCGTCCGCCCTCCCCCGCCAAAGGGTCGCAGACGATCGCCTTCACCTCCGGCCGCGCGCCGCCACCGGCGCTCGCAGGCATGCTCACGACCTTCGGCTTTTAATTCGCCGCCAGCGCGTGGATCTCCCAGGCGCCGCGCCAGATCATGTCGAGCGCGACGTAGAGGATGATGGCGAGGCCGATATAGGCGATCCAGCGGTGGCGATTGAGCGTGCGCGCGATGAAGTTCGCCGCCACGCCCATCAGCACGATCGACAGGACGAGGCCGAACACCAGCGCCCATGGATGCTCGCGCGCGGCACCCGCGACTGCGAGCACGTTGTCGAGCGACATCGAGACGTCGGCGGCGACGATCTGCCAGGCGGCCTGGGCGAAGGTCTTGCGCGGGGCGGCCTCGGCGGCTGCGTGGTCGAGTTCGGCGCCATGTTTGGTGGCGCGCAGTTCGCGCCACATCTTCCAGCTCACCCAGAGCAGGAGGATGCCGCCGGCGAAGATCAGGCCCACAATGGCGAGGAGTTCCACCGCGACTCCCGCGAAGACGATGCGCAGCACGGTCGCGGCGACGATGCCGACCAGGATGGCGCGGGTGCGCTGCTGCGGCGGCAGGCCGGCGGCCGCCAGCCCGATGATGACGGCATTGTCGCCGGCCAGTACCAGGTCGATGACGATGACCTGGAACAGCGCGGCGAGCGCCTCATGCGAAATGGACAGCGATGCGAGAAGGTCGGACATAAAGGGCCCCTGGGCGGCTCAATCAGTCCGACATCGCAGTCCCGTGACTGCCAGAGGGGCCCGTCCTGATGCCGCGAAAATGGCCGCTTCCAGCGGCCATTTCAACCCCTGCCTCCGTCGCAGCCGGCAAGGCCGGCGGATATGGTCCAGGGTTTGACACCCGCTCCGTATGCCCCTACAACCCGCCCGTCCTGGCGGCCCCAAAAGGCCGCCAGAGACGTTTCGCGACCCGTGGCAAGGCCTTGCGCTTTCGAGGCTTTTCCTGTCGGACCGGGAGACCGGTCAGAGGAGGGCGCGGTTCCTCAAAGATCAACATTAACGCGAGGACGCGATGACCAAGCGCTTGGAATCCAAGTACAAAATCGATCGCCGCATGGGCGAGAACATCTGGGGCCGCCCGAAGAGCCCGGTGAACCGTCGTGAGTATGGCCCCGGCCAGCACGGCCAGCGCCGCAAGGGCAAGCTGTCCGACTACGGCGTGCAGCTCAAGGCCAAGCAGAAGCTGCGCGGCTATTACGGCAACATTTCCGAGAAGCAGTTCCGCGGCATCTACCACGATGCCATCCGCATGAAGGGCGACTCGGGCGCCCATCTCATTGGTCTTCTGGAGCGCCGCCTCGACGCGGTCGTGTTCCGCTCCAAGTTCGCGCCGACCCCGTTCGCGGCGCGGCAGCTGATCAACCACGGCCACATCCTGGTCAACGG
>DASTGR010000349.1:0-2888 GCA_035718885.1 Pseudolabrys sp.
CGTGGACCATCAGTCCGTCCGGACGAAGCTTGCCGTGCCGCGAGAAAAAGTCCTCGATCGGATGCTTGCGCATCTCCGCCGCCACCTTCAACGGCTCGTCGGTCCCGGCGTTCTTGACGCCGTTGAGGTAGGTCATCACCGAGGAATAGACGCCGGCTTGCCACATGGTCGGCATGCGGTTCATCTTCTCGAAGAAACGTTTCGACCAGGCGCGGGTCTTGTCGTCCATGTCCCAGTAGAACGATGTCGTCAGCACGAGGCCGTGCGCCGCTTTCAGACCGAGCGCATGGATGTCAGTGATGAGGAACAGGAGGCCGGCCATTTTCTGACCGCCTTGCGCAAGGTTGAACTCGCCGGCGAGCTTGATCTCGTTGGTGTTGTTCGGCGGCCCGGCGGCGATGCCGATCACCTGCGCCTTCGACTGCTGGGCCTGCAAGATGAATGACGACAGGTCCGGCGCGGCGAATGGCGGCTTCACCGATCCGACGACTTTCCCGCCGTACTTTGTGATTTGCTCGGTCGCGGTCGCCTCGAGCGAGTGACCGAAAGCATAGTCGTCGGTGATGAAGAACCAGCTCTTGCCGCCGCTCTTCGTGATTTCCCTGGCCGTGCCAACTGCCAGCGCGCGTGTGTCGAACACCCACTGCATGGTGTAAGGCGAGCACGACTTGCCATGGAAGTCCGTCGATCCCGTCGAGTGGGTGATCAGCATCTTGTGCTTTTCATTGGCGACGGACTGCACCGCAAGTCCGACCGACGACACCGGCACGTCAAGAATGAGATCGACCTTGTCGACGTCGTACCATTGCCGGGCGATGCCCGCGCCGACATCGGGCTTGAGCTGATGGTTGCCGACGATGAGCTCGATCGGCTTGCCGAGGACCTTGCCGCCGAAATCGTCGATCGCCATTTGCGCGGCGGTCACCGATCCCTGGCCGGTCGGCGTCGAAGCCGGCCCCGTCATGTCGGTCAGCACGCCGATCTTGACGACGCCGTCGGACACTTGAGCGTTGGCCATGCCGAGGCTCGACGCCAGCAACACGGCTGCAAGGCCGATCGTTCTCCCTCTGATTTTCATTATTTCCTCCCTGTTCGTTGGCCTCATTGTAGAGGCTCTTTTTGGTCCGCGCGACTCGGTTTTGCCGCGGCGCGAAAGGTTGCGAGCGGCTTCGCAGTGCAACAGCGCCGCTGTCGAGGCAGTCCGGACCCGGTACGACCGGCACGGGAAATTCATGTGATGCAGCCTCGCGGCCGCATTCGGCGAAGCGCCGCCCTCGGGGTCCGCCGTCAGCGCAGCGTGGCGCGCGCGACATCCACCAGAGACTGCATCTTCGCGTCGAACAGCACGCTGCGGATGCCGAAAGCGGCCGCGGCTTCGCTGTCGCCGTGCCTGTCGCCGATCAGAAAGCTCCTGCCACGGTCGATATCGAAGTCGCGGGCGGCTTGGACAAGCATGCCCGGTCTCGGTTTGCGGCAGTCGCAGGCGAGGCGGTAGCGCGCGATCGTGCCTTCGGGATGGTGCGGGCAATAATAGAACGCATCGATGCGCGCGCCTTCCGCCGCAAGCCGCTTCGCAAGTTCATCGTTGAAGCGCCTGACGTCGTCCTCGCTGTATCGGCCGCGCGCGACGCCCGACTGGTTGGTGACGACGATCACCAGGTATCCCGCGTCGTTCATGAGCCGAACGGCTTCGGCTGCGCCGGGGACGAGGTCGAGTTCGTCGAGCCGGTGCACATATCCGTGATCGACATTGAGCACGCCGTCGCGGTCGAGGAACGCGGCGGGGCGAGCGCCGCTCACGGTTGCACCTCTTCGAGCGCGGGACCGTTCACCGCGGCGAAAGGCAGTTTTCTGAAACCGCTCGCGATCCACACACCACCGCCGACAGCGCCGACTGCGAAGCTGACGAGGCCAAACAGGATCGACAATGTCAGTCCGTCGCTCTGCGCCAGTCCCGCATAGCCGAATGCGACGATCATGCTGCTCTCGCGCACGCCCCAGCCGGCGATCGAGATCGGTACGGTGGCGATCAGGAGCACCGGCGGCAGGAGGAACAGCACTTCACTGAAACTCACCGGTGCGGCGACGCTCTTCGCGCAACTCCAGACCATCGCGACTGTAATGAAATGAATCGGCAGCGACGTGGCGATCAGCACCAGCAGAGAAGCGGGTCGGCGGCAGAGCGTCCAGCCCATGCGGGACGCCGATGCGAGATGCCGGACGATGCCAATGCGTGCCGCGAGCCGCGCCGGCAGGAAGCCGATGGCAAGGAACATCGCTGCGCCGGCGACAGCGCCGAAGCCGATCAACATGAGGACCGCGCGGGCGAGCGGATCGTGGATGATGTCCATCGACCATGGCAGGCAAGCAATGACGATCGCCGCCAGCAGCGTAACGCCGACGATGCGGTCGATCAGCACCGAGTAGGTCGCGTGGGCCCAACCGCCGCCGCTGCGCGCGAGCAGGAAAATGCGCGCGGCATCTCCGCCGACTGTCGAGGGAAGCACTTGGCTAAAGAAGTTGCCGATGAAGGAGAACTGCACCGCCGCATTGAACGAGAGCCGCGTCGTTCCGGCGTCAGCAATCTTGCGCCACCGGGCCGCAAGGAGGAACAATTGCACGATACCGAGCGCTGCCGCGGCTGCGAGCCAGGGCGATTTGGCGCCGGCCAGGCGCGCCCAGACGGTTCCCAGGTGCACTGCTCGCAACGAGAGGTATAGCAGCAGCGCGGAAACCGCCGCCTTCAGCAGCAGGAAGAAGACGCGCCGCATTGCTTCGTGGACCCTTTACCCCATGCCCGGGGCCGTCAATTGGCATAGGGGTTGTCTGGTGGCAACGGGGACTTCGCGTCCCAGAGCGGCGAGACTAAGCCTTGCAGCTTGTGGTTG
>DASTGR010000350.1:0-4765 GCA_035718885.1 Pseudolabrys sp.
CGCGTCGAGGACAAGGCGAAGGAGTACGCGCCGTTCAAGGTGGTGCAGATCCTCGAAGCCGTGCAGCATCCGAACGCCGACCGCCTGCGCGTCTGCAAGGTCGACAACGGCACGGGCGCGCCCTTGCAGATCGTGTGCGGCGCGCCGAACGCGCGCGCGGGCCTGAAGACCGTGCTCGGCCTGCCCGGCACCTACATTCCTGCCAAGGACATCACGCTGTCGGTCGGCAAGATCCGCGGCGTCGAGAGCCAGGGCATGATGATCTCCGGCGCGGAGATCGGATTCAATGTCGACCACTCTGGCATCATCGAGATGCCGGAAGACGCGAAGATCGGCACGCCCTTCGCCGAGGTGCTCGGCCTGTCCGAGGCGGTGATCGAGATCAACCTGACGCCGAACCGTCCGGACTGCACCGGCGTCAACGGCATCGCCCGCGATCTCGGCGCGACGCTGATCGGCGACTACAAGGAGAATGCGCCGAAGCGCATCGAGGGCAAGTTCCCCTGCCCGGTCACGGTGAAGATCGACGCGCCGGAACTGTGCCCGGCCTTCGCGCTCCGCCTCGTGCGCGGCGTCAAGAACGGCCCATCGCCCGAATGGCTGCAAAAGCGGCTGACGGCCATCGGCCTGCGTCCGATCAACGCGCTGGTCGACATCACCAACTTCCTCACCTACGACCGCGCCCGTCCGCTGCACGTGTTCGACGCCAAGAAGGTGAAGGGCAACCTCACCGTCCGCCGCGCCGAGAACGGCGAGCAGCTGTTGGCGCTCGACGGCCGCACCTACACGCTCGACGCCGCGATGTGCGTCATTGCCGACGAGCGCGCGGTCGAATCGCTTGCCGGCATCATGGGCGGCGAGGAGTCGGGCTGCGACGAGACGACCACCGATGTGCTGATCGAATCGGCGCTGTGGAACGAGCTCAACATCGCCCAGACCGGCCGCAGACTCGGCGTCAACACCGATGCGCGCTATCGCTTCGAGCGCGGCGTCGACCCGAACTTCACCGTTCCCGGGCTCGATCTGGCGACGCAGCTCGTGCTCGACTTCTGCGGCGGCGAGCCGTCGCAGGTGTTCCTCGCCGGCGATCCGACGCCGAAGGAAAAGGTGATCGACTTCCCGCTGTCCGAATTGCCGCGCCTGTCGGGCCTCAAATTATCGCTGAATGATGTGCGCCGCATCCTGGAGAAGCTCGGCTTCTTCATTGCCGGCCAGGGCGAGAAGGTGAAGGTCGCGGTGCCGTCATGGCGCCCCGACGTGCACGGCCGCGCCGACATCGTCGAGGAGATCGTGCGCATCGTCGGCGTCGACCAGGTTCAGCCGGCACCATTCCCGCGTGGCGACCTGGCGCGGAAACCGGTGCTCACCACGATCCAGAACCGTACCCGCAAGGCCAAGCGCGCGCTCGCGGCGCGCGGCCTCACCGAGGCGGTGACGTGGTCGTTCGTGTCGAAGCGCGAGGCCGAGCTGTTCGGCGGCGGGCAGCCCGAGCTGGCGCTCGCCAACCCGATCGCGGCCGAGCTTTCCGATATGCGGCCGAGCCTGCTGCCGGGCCTGATCATGGCGGCGCAGCGCAATGCCGACCGCGGCATCGGCGACGTCGCGCTGTTCGAGGTCGGCCAGGTCTTCAAGGGCGACAAGCCGGAAGATCAGTTCACCGCCGCGACGGGCCTGCGCCGCGCGCTGGCCAAGCCCGATGGCGCCGGCCGCGACTGGTCGCACCCTGCGACTCCGGTCGATGCCTTCGACGCCAAGGCTGACGCCTGGGCCGTGCTCGCGGCCGCCGGCGCGCCGATGGCCGCATTGCAGGTGGTCGCGGGTGGCCCGGCGTGGCTGCATCCCGGCCGCTCGGGCACCATCCAAATGGGCCCGAAGAACGTTATTGGCTGGTTCGGCGAACTGCATCCGCGCGCGCTGGCGGCGCTGAAGGCGGAAGGGCCGCTGGTTGCGTTCGAAGTG
This sequence comes from Pseudolabrys sp., assembly GCA_035718885.1. Lineage (GTDB taxonomy): Bacteria > Pseudomonadota > Alphaproteobacteria > Rhizobiales > Xanthobacteraceae > Pseudolabrys. Next base: position 1,960 of record DASTGR010000350.1, read on the forward strand.
CTGCTCGAGACGATCCCCGAGCCCAAGGCAAAGGCGACGCGTGCGAAGCCGATGCTGGAACTGTCGGCGTTCCAGCCGGTCGAGCGCGACTTCGCCTTCATCGTCGACCGCAAGGTCAAGGCCGGCGACATCGTGCGCACCGCGCTAAGTGCGGACCGCAAGCTGATCACCAATGTCAGCGTGTTCGACGTCTACGAGGGCAAGGGCATCGATCCGGACAAGAAGTCGGTCGCCATCGCGGTGACGATCCAGCCGCGCGAGAAGACGATGACCGACGAGGAGATCGAGGCGCTGGCGAGCAAGCTCGTCGCCGAGGTCGTGAAGAGGACCGGCGGGACGCTGCGGGGTTAGGCTTCTCTCTTGTCGTCACCGGGCTTGTCCCGGTGACCCCGCTTAGATTGGCACTGTGCCCACCTAAGCGAGATGGCCGGGACAAGCCCGGCCATGACAGGGTCAGGCCGCCAGCAAATCCGCATAGGCAAACCCGTCGCGCGTCACCGTCTCGCCGACGCGCACGGGGATCGGCCGCGACAGCATCGGCCCGGCACACACGAACGAGTGGAATTCGCCGTTCTCGCCGCACGGATCGATGCCGGGCGGCAGATCGCCGAGCAGCGCGTCATCGAAACAGCGGCCGGCGAAATCCGCCGACAATTTCTTGAGGTCGACGGTCGACAGATGCGCCTGCAAGCCGCCGGCGATCATGTCGCGCGCGAGCGCATCGGTCGGCTTCAGCCACAGCGGGAACACCGGCGTGATGCCGGTCTCCTTCAGCTTCTCGACGCGATAGGCGCGGATGTCTTCGAGGAAAAGATCGCCGAAGATGATGTGCGTGATGCCGTCGGCCTTGGCCTGCGCCACCGCTTCCGCCATCGCCTGCTCGTAGATGTCGTTGGCGCAGGGATGCGGGATGTGCACCAGCAACGGCTTGAGCCCCGCCGCGGCGATCTGCATCTCCAGAAGCTCTTGCCGCACGCCGTGCATGGCGACGCGCGCGAAAGTGCGGTTGACCGTGGTCAGCGCGCCGACAACGTCGTAGCCGCCGCTCTGCCGCACGACATGCAGCGCCCAGGCGGAGTCCTTTCCGCTCGACCAGGCGATCAGAGCTTTCGGCGGCATCATTCCTCGCCGCGCCGCCTGCGCTTCTTGCTCGCGCGCGCCCTCGGCTCTTCGCGCTTGCCGCGGCCGAGAAAGCGCAACACCGACTCGGCCGTGCGCGTTCCGGACTCCCAGGCGCCGTTGACGGTTCCCCATTGATTCTCGCTCAGCGCCTCGCCGGCGAGCCAGATGTGCCCGAGGGGCTCGGCCAACACCTTGCGCGACTCGGAATGGCCGGGCCCGGCGGCCGACATGGCGCCGAGCACGAACTCCTGCGCGTTCCAGCGCGTCACGCGGCTCTTTTTGATGAAGCGCTTGACGTTCGTGTCGAACGCGTTCGACAGCCAGGTCGTGGCGAAGTCCAGCATCGCCGCCTCGCCCTTGGCCGACAGTTCGCGGCCGAAGGCGCCGCCGACGCTGATGACGTGGAGTCCCGTGCCCGAGACGTTGGCGAGCAGCGCCGCGGTCTTGTCGTTCGCCGCCTGCTCGAAGACGAGATCGTCCTTCTGTAGGGCCAGCGGATTGCCCGGCATGTCGAGCGCGATGTGGTCGAGGCTGCCGAGCGGCAGGTTGGCGATCGCGCTCTTCACGTTCTTCGGCAAGGGCGGAATGAACTCGATGTCGTCGCCCGCGAGGACGTTGGTCGACGCGGTGAGGATCACTGCGCGCGGATACCAGAGCGACTCGGGCGTCTCGACGACCGTGCTCTTGCCCCAGGCGATCATGCTCACAGGCGCCGACAGCTTGATGTTGAGCCCCGCCGCAAGCTTGCCGAGCAATGCGCCATAGCCCTGCCGGCAAAAGGATTCTCCGGTGCGCTCGGCCGTGCGCATCATGTCGGCGGCCGAGATGCCGGAAAGGTCTCGCGAGGTTGCAAAGGGCCCGAACATGAATTCGAGCGCCGGCTTCCATTGGCCGAGATCGTTCGGCAGCAGCCGGTCGGCGGCGAGATCGCCCTTCGCCCTGGGCGGCTCGCGCAAGGCGCGCTGGGCGCGCACCTGAGCGGCGAGGAACAATTCGAGTTCGGCGTCGCGCGCGCGGCGCGGGCCGACGCGAACGCTCTGCCAGCGCGGCGCCGGATAGACGTCGAGCCCGGCCGGCGGCCCGCCGGCGAGCAGCGGATTCGTGTCGGGATTGTGAATCCAGTGCGCGCCGAGGTCGAACGGCGCGCCGAAGGTCGTGGTGTCGGTGGCGCAGCGGCCACCGATGCGGTCGGACCCTTCGAACACGAGAACACGCAGCTTTTCGGCTACGAGGCGGCGGGCGGCGGCGATTCCTGCCGCGCCCGCGCCGATGACGATCACGTCGGCGTCTTCACCGGGAGGTTTCGCCGCGAAGGCCGGGCTCGCCATCAGCGCAGCGGATGCGGCGAGGAAGGAGCGACGGCTCAAACGCGGCATGACATCAGTGACATGGTGTCCGAAAGGTTTCCGAAACGGCGCTCACAATGCACGAATGCGCGTGGCTGCGCAATTTCCATGGCTAACGCCGATTAACGCATGGGCGCGCAATGAACCAATTTGCAATGAGTCCGCATTAAATTCGTCACCAACAAGACGAACGCGCCAGGTCGCGCGAAATGGGGAGTGTCGCTTCGGCGTCGCCGTCCTGACGCTGGGGAATGGGCGTCATGGGGATGATCGTCGAGGGGGTCGGGCGCGTCATCGCCCGTTATCTGGAGAAGCCGGCGCTGGGCTACGAGCCCTTC
>DASTGR010000351.1:0-2286 GCA_035718885.1 Pseudolabrys sp.
ACGCTGAGCGCGTAGCAGATGCTGCCCAATCCGAAGCCGGCAATGGCAAAGCCGATGGTCGAGAAGCTCAGGCCGAAACGCGCGTGCAGGTCGGCGGAGACATAGGTGAAGGCGCCGAAGAAGATCGCGCCTTCGCAGAACACCGCGAGCAGCAGGAAGCGGCACCAGGGGCTGGCGAACAGCATGCGGTACTCGCGGATGAAGCTTGGCTTGCTCGCCGCGTCGTGGCGCACCGACCGCGTCCACGGATTGCGCCGGAGTTGACTGGCGAGCGAGAGCCCCGCGGCGGCGAAGACGACGGCGAGCACGACGAACACCATGCGCCAGCCGAAGTGGTCGCCGATGACGCCGCCGGCAACCTGGCCCGCGATCATGCCGGTCATCTGCCCGGCGAGGAACCGCGCCAGCACCGGCTGGCGTCGTTCGTAGGGAACGACGTCGCCGACATAGGCCATGCCGAGCGGAACGATGGTGGCGGCGGCGGGCGCACCGATGAGCCGCGCCAGCGTCAGTTGCGGCAGGGTCTGCGACAGCGCGCACAGGAGCACGAGCACCGCCGAGCCGAGGCAGGCGATGACGACCCAGCGGCACTTGCCGAAGCGGTCGCCGAGCAGGCCGGAGAAGGCCTGCGTCAGGCCGTAGGGGATCGCGTAGGCGGTGACGATGGCCGAGGTCGCGCCGATCGAGGTGCCGAAATCGGCGGCGATCTGCGGCAGCAACGGGTCGGAAATGCGCAGCGAGAACCCGCTGGCGAAGGCGGCAAAGGCCATCAGCAGGATGGCGATGCGGAGGTCCCTCTCGGTCGCGGCTTCAGGCGATGACACGTTGACTCTCGATGGCGTGGCGGGCTTTGTAGCCCGTCCCGTTCAGCAGACAAAAGACAATGATCGACAAGACTTACCAGCCCTCGGAGGTCGAGGGCCGCATCTCCCGGGCTTGGGAAGAGGCGGGTGCGTTCCGCGCCGGCCGGCCCGAGCGCGCAAGCGCCGAAACCTATTCTATCGTCATCCCGCCGCCCAACGTCACCGGCTCGCTGCATATGGGCCATGCGCTCAACAACACGTTGCAGGACGTGCTGTGCCGCTTCGAGCGCATGCGCGGCAAGGACGTGTTGTGGCAGCCGGGCACCGACCATGCCGGCATCGCGACGCAGATGGTGGTCGAGCGCCAGCTCATGGAGCGGCAACAGCCGAGCCGCCGCGAGATGGGCCGCGAGAAATTCCTCGAGCGCGTCTGGGCGTGGAAGGAAGAATCCGGCGGCACGATCATCAATCAGCTGAAACGCCTCGGCGCGTCGTGCGACTGGTCGCGCGAGCGCTTCACCATGGACGAGGGACTGTCCAAGGCCGTGCTGAAGGTGTTCGTCGCGCTCTATCGCGAGGGCCTGATCTACAAGGACAAGCGGCTGGTCAACTGGGACCCGAAGCTGCTCACGGCGATCTCCGATCTCGAAGTGATGCCGGTCGAGACCAAGGGCTCGCTCTGGCACCTGCGCTACCCGATCGAGGGCAAGGCCTTCAATCCGGAGGACGCCTCGACCTTCATCGTCGTCGCGACGACGCGGCCCGAGACGATGCTCGGCGACACCGCGGTCGCGGTGCACCCCGAGGACGAGCGCTACAAGGCGCTGGTCGGCAAAAACGTGATTTTGCCGCTGGTCGGCCGCCGGATTCCAATTGTCGCCGACGAATACTCCGATCCGGAGAAGGGCTCGGGCGCGGTGAAGATCACGCCGGCGCACGACTTCAACGACTTCGAGGTCGGGAAGAGGCACTCGCTGCCGCAGGTCAATGTGCTGACCGTCGAGGCGAAGATCACGTTCGCCGATGAAGCCTTCGCGCAGGCCGGTCAGACAAACGCAGAATTCGCCGAGACCAAGACGCTCGAAGGCGCGGACCGCTTCGCTGCCCGCAAGCAGATTGTCGCGCGGCTCGAAGCGATGGGGCTCGTCGAAAAGATCGAGCCGCACAGCCACGTCGTGCCGCATGGCGACCGCTCGAACGTCGTCATCGAGCCGTTCCTGACCGACCAGTGGTACGTCAACGCGCACGAGCTGGCGAAGCCCGCGCTCGCCGCGGTGCGCGAGGGCAAGACCAAGTTCGTCCCGAAGAACTGGGAAAAGACCTATTTCGACTGGATGGAGAACATCCAGCCGTGGTGCATCTCGCGCCAGCTCTGGTGGGGGCATCAGATCCCGGCGTGGTACGGGCCCGATGGAAAAGTCTTCGTCGCGGAGACCGAAAGCGAAGCGCAGGCGGACGCCGACAAGCACTACGGCAATTCTAC
>DASTGR010000352.1:0-5592 GCA_035718885.1 Pseudolabrys sp.
CGGCGACAGGCTGCCGCTGGTGCACGGCATCTATGCCGAAGGCAGCCTCGAAGCGGCGCGGCTTGCGAAGCAGGCGGCGGCCGGCGGCGCATCGGCGCTACTGGTGTTTCCGCCCGGGCCGTTCACGCTCGGGCAGAACGCCGAGATGGCGATCGCGCATTTCAAACACATCGCCGACGCCACCGACCTGCCGCTGATCGCGTTCCAGTATCCGCTCGCCGGCGGCCAGGGCTATCCGCGCGACACGCTGATGAAGATGCTCGACGCGGTGCCGACCATCCGCGCCATCAAGGACTGGTCGAACAACGTGCCGCAGCACGAGCGGCACATCGTCGAATTGCAAAGCCGGCCGCGGCCGGTAAACGTGCTGACGACGCATTCGTCGTGGCTGTTCTCCTCGCTCGTGCTCGGCTGCAACGGGCTCCTGTCCGGCGCCGGCAGCGTCATCGCCGATCTGCAATCGGAGCTGTTCCACGCGGTGCAGGGCAACGACCTCGCGCGCGCCCGCGCCGTCAACGAGCGCATCCGGCCGCTGGCGCAGGTGTTCTACGCCGACCCGTTCGTCGACATGCACAACCGCATGAAGGAAGCGCTGGTGCTGCTCGGCCGCATCCCGCGCGCCGTCGTGCGGCCGCCGCTGGTCAAGCTGCAACGCGCCGAGGTGGCGCGCATCGCCGCGGCGCTGGAAGCGGCGGGGCTGCTCAAGGCGGGCGCGTCACGGGCGGCATGAGGGGGTAAACCTCCCACAACTCTTAAGGCTGCGCGCGCCATCATGATCCGATGCGATCGTTCCGGCGTCTGCGCCGGCACAGCGTCTACTTCTTCGGGTCGCAGACATCGCCTGTCTTGTTGAAGTGATAGCAGCCGCTCGACAAACAGGCCACCCTTCGGTCTTCGCAAGTTGCACGACACGCAAGGGGATTGGGGAACGTGTTGCAGCCCTGCCGCCCATTCACGCACACATTCTTCCAGCGGGCGCAAAACGCCGAGTGGTTGACCGCAGAAAAAGAAATTTGCGGCGTCGCGAACAGGACCGCAAAGACGACGCCGGCACCTATGATAATTGAGCGCATTCCCGCCCCTTTGATAAATTCACGGTACCTGCGCGCGAAGGGCTTTCAATACGCTTCCCATCCTAAAAGCCTACGGCCATGTTCAATCGGTGCGGTGTGTGTCGGGTTACGCGCTTCGAGCGCGTTGCGCGGGCCGACCTAGACCATCGAAATTTAAGACGCCCGCCATGAGCGGACCTTTGATCGCCATCGAAGGCAATGAAAGAGGAGATGGTGCCCAGGGGCGGAATCGAACCACCGACACTGCGATTTTCAATCGCATGCTCTACCAACTGAGCTACCTGGGCGCCCGGGAGGCCGTCCCCAAAAGGGCCGGCCGGCAGAGAGCGGGCGTTATAATGGCGTCGTCCGTCCGTGTCTAGGACCGGGCGCGTTGCGGGTAACCCCTTGTGACGCGTGGCAGAACCGGCGGTCCGAGAGACGGAGGGCCGCCTACGGCGTCAGGCCCAAGGCGGCGCGGAACCGGCGCTTGAGCACCGCCCCCTCCTTCTCCGGCAGGACCCGCGGCGGCTCCTCGGGTTTGATCGCGACGCGGGCGAACAGGAGGGACTTTAGTGTCTTCAGGCGTCCGGCGAGGTCGGCGAGGCCGGCCTCGTCCGTGACCTCCAGGCACGTGCCGAAACCGCAGCTCCGCGCGACCGACACGATGTCGACCCCGCCCGCGGTATGGCTTGGCTGGCCGCCGGTCTCGAGATACATGCCGTTGTCGAACACGATGACGGCGAGGTTTTCAGGCTGCTGGATGCCGATCGTGGCGAGCGCGCCCATCCCCATCAGCATCTCGCCGTCGCCGGTGATGACGGCGACGCGCTTCTTCGGCTGCGCCAGCGCCAGACCGAGGCCGATCATCGCCGCGCCGCCCATCGCGCCCCAGAGATAGAAGTTGCGGTCGTTGTCGCCGGCGGCGGCGAGATCGTAGGTGGTCGAACCAAGGCCCGGTACGACCAGCAGGTTGTCGTCGCGGCCTTCAACCAATTTCGCCATCGCGGCGCGGCGTTCGAGCGTTCCGGTCATTTCACCCACACCTTCTTGCCGATCAATTGCTGCGACAGCAGCACCGCGGCGACGCGCTCCTCGCCGAACGCCTTCTGCACCGCACGCTCCGCGAGCTGCGGCACGTCCTCCGGCTTCATGGCGCGATAGACCTCCGCGTCGCACAGCTTCATCACGGGCTCGACGATCGAGCCCATCGGCACCTGCCACGGATTGAACTCTTCCCACTCGCCGCGCATGGTGATGAACGTCACCAGCGGGAAGCTGCACGCGCGCATCAGCGACAGCATGTTGACGCAGTTGCCGACACCGCTCGACTGCATCAAGAGCGCGGCGCGCTCGCCGCCGAGCCAGGCGCCCGCGGCAAGGGCGATACCCTCCTCCTCGGTCGTCAGCGCAACGTCGCGGATATCGGGGTCGGCCTTGCAGCGCGCGATCAGCCGCGAATGGCCGGCGTCCGGCACGTAGCCGACCTGGCGGATGTCGGCGCGTTTCAGAGTGTCGAAAAGCTGGTCCGGCCAGGCCGGCGGCGATGCATTCATGATCTAAGTCTCCTCCCCGGGCTCGCGCGGACGCTCGCCGTCTTCGTCTTCTTCTTCCACCACCGGCACGGCATAGACGCCGGTCAGCCAGCGATTGAGATCGATGTCGGCGCAACGCTTCGAACAGAACGGCGAGAGCGCCGGATCGGCCGGCCGGCGGCAGATCGGACAGGTGCCGGCCTTCGGGATGTTGTCGTTCGTCGCGTTCACGTGGCTCGATCTCTACGCCGTGCGCGCCTGGTCGCGCGCACGCAGTTCCGTCTTCAGGATCTTGCCGTAATTGTTCTTCGGCAGGGCGGACACGAAAACATAATCCTTCGGTCTTTTGAAGCGGGCGATGCGCGCAAGGCACAGCGCATCGAGCGCGGCCCGGTCGGCCTCGCCGACGACATAGGCGACGACCACCTCGCCCCATTCGCGGTCGGGCCGGCCTATGACCGATACCTCGCGCACGGCCGGATGCGTCAGCAGCACCTCCTCGACCTCGCGCGGATAGATGTTGGAGCCGCCGGAGATGATCAGGTCCTTGGAGCGGTCCTTGAGGTGCAGATAGCCCTCCTCGTCGAAGGCGCCGACGTCCCCGGTATGCAGCCAGCCGCCGCGCAGGGCCGCCGCGGTCGCCTCCTCGTTGCGCCAGTAGCCGGGCATGACGACGTCGCCGCGGCAGAGGATCTCGCCCGTCTCAGCCGTTGGCACGGGCCTGTCGTCCGCGTCGGCGACCATTACTTCGAGGCAGACATAGGGCCGGCCGGCGGAGCCGAGCCGCTCGCGCCAGCGTGGATGATCGCGGTTGGCGACGTCCTCCTTCGACAAAGTCGTGATGGTCATCGGCGACTCGCCCTGGCCGTAGATCTGCGCCAGCCGCGGGCCGAACCGGTCGAGCGCGGCGAGCGCATCCTCGACATACATCGGCGCGCCGCCCCAGATCAAAGTGCGCACGTTGCGCGCATTCGCCTCCGCCGGACAATCGACGAGGCGCTTGATCATGGTCGGCGCCGCGAACATCGACACGCGCCGATACGCACCGAACAAATGAAAGATCTCGTCCGGCTCGAAGCCGCCGGACTCGGGGATCACCTGCACGCCGAGGCGCGCGACATGCGCCATGATGTAGAGGCCGGAGCCGTGGCTCATCGGCGCGGCGTGAAGGATGGCGTCTCCGGGCGTCACGGGATCGACCTCGCTCGCATAAGCGAAGCTCGCCTGCGCCAATACGCGATGCGTGAGCATCGCGCCTTTCGGGCGCCCTGTGGTGCCGGAGGTGTAGAACAGCCAGGCGAGATCGCCGCCGTCGCGCGGCGCGGGCGTGATCGCGTCGGTCGAAAAAAGATTCTCATACTCGCGCGACCCGATGACGATCATGCGTTCGAGCGAGGGCGGCGCATGCGGCGCGATCTCGGCGTCGAGGCCGTCGGAGCAAAAGCAGACGCGCGCGCCGGAGTGTTCGAGGATGTAGCCGAGCTCGGCACCGTGCAGCTTGGCGTTGCCCGGCACGGCGCCGAGGCCCGCGTGCCAGATGCCGTACATGATTTCGAGAGTTGCAGCGGAGTTCTTCGCGACGACGGCGACGCGGTCGCCCGGCGCGAGCTTGAACCGGTCACGCAGCGCGCCGGCGAGCTTCGCGGCGCGTTCCGCCAGTTGCGCATAGGTCGCGACGACGCGCGTTCCGGTCGCGGCGGCGGGAAGCGATGGATGGCTGAGGCCAGCGCGCGTGAGCCAGAGGGCGAGGTTCATGCCGTCAATTATTGGTCATTCCACCGCGCGCGCAAAGCGCCTTGGCGGAATGGCTAGACCGCGTTGAGCCAGCCGAAGCGGATCGGATAGCCCTCGCCGCCGAGCAGCTGCATGGTCTCGTAGAGCGGCAGGCCGACGACGTTCGAATAGGAGCCGACCAGCTTGACGATGAAGGTTCCGGCGATGCCTTGCGCGGCGTAGCCGCCGGCCTTGCCGCGCCATTCGCCGGAGGCGAGATAGGCTTCGATGTCCTCCTCCGACAGGCGCTTGAAGCGCACCCGCGTCTCGACCAGGCGCTGGCGGAACGCCTCGCGCGGCGTGACGAGGCAGATCGACGTGTAGACGCGGTGGTTACGGCCCGACAGGAGGCGCAGGCATTGGCCGGCCTCGTCCAGCAATTCCGCCTTCGGCAGGATGCGGCGGCCGACCGCGACCACGGTGTCGGCAGCGAGGATGTAGGCGCCGCGCAATTCGTCGTCGAGCTTGACGTTGGCGAGCGCGGCGTCTGCCTTCTCGCGGGCCAGACGGTTGGCGTAGGCGCGCGGAATTTCGCCGCGCTTGGGCGTCTCGTCGATGTCGGCGGGCTTGAGCGCGTCGGGCTCGATGCCGGCCTGGTTGATGAGCGCCAGCCGGCGCGGCGAGCCGGATGCGAGCACGAATTTGGGGCGGCCGATCATGGGTGGCGCGTTAACCAATCAGACGAGGTGGCGCGGACGGCGCGGAAACTAGCGGAGGGAGAGTCGTATCACAACCAGCCGGCTTTCTTACCCTTACCTTCCTTCACCCTCCCCCTTGTGGTGAGGGTCGCGAGCAAAGCGAGCGAGGTTGGGGGTCCTGATAGATGCTACAGCGACCCCCACCCCGACCGCCTTCGCTCCGCTCGGCGGTCAACCCTCCCCACAAGGGGGAGGGTAAGAAGAAGTGCGGCAGCGCGTACCCTACTCGTTACCACTGCCTCCGCTCCCGAACCGCGCGCGGATGCGCTTCATCAGCTCGTCGCGCACGGCGCGGTAGGCCTCGAGCTTCTGCTCGCGGCTGCCCTCGATGGCGGTCGGGTCCGGCGTCGGCCAGTACTCGACGTCGGCGGCGAGGGTGCGCGTGAGGTCCAGCGCCTTGTGATGCGCCGGCGGCGACAGCGTGACGATCAGGTCGAAGTTGAGCCCCTCGAGGTCTTCCAGCTCCTCGAAGGTGATCGGCTTGTGGCGCGAGACGTCGATGCCGATCTCGTTCATCACCGCGACGACGAAGGG
>DASTGR010000353.1:0-3680 GCA_035718885.1 Pseudolabrys sp.
GGTCGCAACCGCGGCGGTGCCCTGGATGTCGTCGTTGAAGGTGCACAGACGGTCGCGGTAGCGCTCGAGCAGGCGATTGGCGTTCGCCTTGGCGAAGTCTTCCCACTGAAGCAGGACGTGCGGCCAGCGCTCGTTCACGGCCACGACGAACTCCTCGACGAAGTCGTCATAGTCGTGGTCGCGCACGCGCGCATGGTTCCAGCCGACATAGAGCGGATCGCGCAGGTTCTCGGCATTGTCGGTGCCGACGTCGAGCAGCACCGGCAGCGTCGCCGACGGGTCGATGCCGCCGCAGGCGGTGTAGAGCGCCAGCTTGCCGATCGGGATGCCCATTCCGCCGGCGCCCTGGTCGCCCAAGCCCAGGATGCGCTCGCCGTCCGTGACGACGATCACTTCGGTGCGGTCAAACAGCGGATTGGCGAGAATCTGCTTGATCGTGCCTTTGCGCGGCAGCGACAGGAACAGACCGCGCGGCTTGCGGAACAGCCGGCTGAAAGAGCGGCAACCGGCGCCGACCGTCGGCGTATAGACGATCGGCAGGAGTTCCTCGAGGTTCTGCGCCAGCAGTGCGTAGAACAGCGTCTCGTTGGTGTCCTGGAGATCGCGCAGGAAGGCGTAGCGCTCGAGGTCGGTGGCGAACTCGCGGAACGCAGCAAGCCTCCGGCTGACCTGCTCGTCCATGGTCGCGACACGCGGCGGCAAGAGGCCGTGCAGTCCGAAGGCATCGCGCTCTTCCTCGGTGAAGGCCGTGCCCTTGTTGAAGCGGGGATCGGCAAGCAGCCGGTAGCCAAAAAGGCCGGTCGGGACGCTTGTGCAGGTTTCGGGCTCGGACAAAGGCGGGTCACTCCAGGCGCGTGGACCCGGAGACTAGCATCCGCCGCCGGCAATGCGAGCGGCGGCGGCCGGGTGCGGTCGCGTGGCCGCAGGAATTAGGCGATCAAAACGCCGCCGCCAAGTCCTTTGCGCCGGGCGAGAGCGCCTCGCGCGCCATGGTCGCCTCGACCTCGGCGAACAGGTTGGCGACGACCCCGGTGCGCTTGGCGATCGGATTGCGCCAGTAGCCGTGCGGCTGGAAGAAATTCGCGGTCGGCACGCGCCGCCGCAGCGCGTCGGGCATCGTCACCATGTCGATGCCGTTGCCGTCGCCGGTCAGGTTCATCAATTCGAGTTCGGCTGCGGTGAGCGGCGCGGTGTGGCCCTTGGTGCGCGCAAAGTGGACCGAGTCGACGAGCTTCTGCACCTGAAGGAGCGGGCCGATGTCGATATCGAGCACGGCCGCGTGCACGCCCCAGCCGCCGGCGGTCGTCTTGGCGAGGCGGTCATATTCGCTCCAGCGCGCCGGTACCGAGCGGCAGAATGCGATCATGCGCTTGAGCGCCTCGACCTTGCGGTCGAAGGCGTGGCGCTTCTCGCCGCGCAGCATCACCGCCTTCTGATGCAGGGCGGCAAGGTAGCGGTTGCCGAACTCGGCAAGCAGCGAGACCGTGTTGGTCGACAGCAACTGGTTGTAGCCGAGCGCCGGCGAGATCGGCTTGGAGCGCGTCGGCGTCACGCCGGCCTGGGTGTCGAAGGAACCCCGGCCGCCGGTCTCGAAGGCATAGACGCCGACCACCTGGTCGCGCGTCAGCCCGGCGGCGGAGGCCGCCATCGCGTACGCCTGCTTGAACTCGCCGTCGCTGTGCGGAAGGTCGGGCACGAAGCCGAATTGTTCGGAGGCCGCCTTGATGAAATCAGCCAGAACCGGGATCGGCGCCTGCTCGGGCGGCGGCGGCGCCGACGGATCGGCCGGACGCGGTGGCCCGTCATAGACCGGCGGCTGCGTCAGGACGTAGTCGCCGAGCGTCATCGGCTCGTGCGCCCGGCGCTTGGCATTGCGGATTTTGCGCTTGTCTGAGACCTGATCCCAGTAGGCGTCGGCGACCCGGGCATAGGGGCCGTGCACGCGCTCCCAGGCGGCGAGTTTGGTCCGATAGGCGGCCATGGTGGCCGCGTCGGGCGCGGGCTGCGCCGGCGCAGGGATCGCGAGGGCGGTCAGGATCAGGGCGGACAAGAGGAGGGGCGTCAGGCGGCGTCGAACCATGTCCGGGGCGTAGCAAAGACTGCGATTCGCGGCTTGTGACAAAAAAACGCGCCGCAAATGCGGCGCGTCAGGTGGGAAGGTTCAGAGGTTAGAAAAGGCGTCAGCGGATCATGGGCGCGTCGCGATCGGTCATCACGACGGGGCCGCCGGCCCGGATCACGCTCGGACCTTGGGCGGTCATGATGTCCGTGCCGAGGTTGAATTGGCGCGCGGAGATTCCGACCACCGAGATCAGCAGCGCGGCGGCAAGGCCGACGACGACGATCTTGAGGTGGGTGGCGCGGTCTGCGGTATAAATCGACCAGTTCATTTCGGCCTCCAAGGTTGACCGTTTGTCGGCCGGCCTCGGCAAAAGGTTCAACGCGGGTTCGCTTACCAACGTAAGGATTGACCCGGTGTTCCGAAGGGGCGCTCACGCTTGCTTGAAAAGGCGTGAAACGCCGCGACCGGCGGCCGCAAAAGCGGCCGGCCGGCGGCACAATTTCGTCATCGATGCGTTGGGTTATTGGCAGGAGGCGCGCGCAAATGGGCGCGCGCGGACGGGCAGAGGCGTCAGGCCGCCTTGCTCTTCTTCAGCGGATAGGAGTCGCTTGTATAGAGCGCACGGATTTCCTGGTGACCAAGGCGACGCTCGTTGATCTCGATGCACGCGCCAAGCAGGAGCGGCTCCGGAAGTTCCTCGATCGCATAGCGAATGGCGTCGGCCGCGCTGTCGAAGCGGCGGTACTTCACCTTGCTCGCCACCTTGCGATTGCGCGAGGGAAACAGCTCGGCAGGGGCGGCGTAATCGAATTTCTGCATCGTAAACTCCAGCACAGGCACAATCATCCGGGGGCACGAATGAACTCACCCTATATGGGGGCGGAATCGGGCTTTTGGAAGGGCAATTGGCTCCCCGGGGGCTTTCGCGGTTAACCCGAGAATAGCAGATGTCACCCACCGGCGCCCCGTAATGCGGCTTTCCGCCCGGCCGGGTCCCGCCAGGCGTACGATCGACGGCCTCCATGCCCGCCACAAGTGATTGTAGTAGCTTCGCTTTTGGCTCGGGACCTTTCGCATCCATCAAGGCCCGAAGCGGCTCGCACCTCGACTTGAGCGGTCGTTTATTGCATTCTTACAGAGAAATTTGACGGCCATCTTGGGCATCTGCGGGGCATTGGGCGATGTCGCATGCGGCGGCTGGCGGTGAGCCCGGCCTTTTCCATTTCGTGATGGTCAAACCGACCCATTACGACGACGACGGCTACCCCATTCAGTGGTTTCGGTCGGCGATCCCCTCCAACACGCTCGCCTGCCTCAACGCGCTCGCCGAGGATGCACGCACACGCCAGGTGCTCGGCCCGGGCGTCGAGATGCGCCTGCACACCTATGACGAGACCAACCGCCGCGTCCGCCCCGACCAGATCATCGAGATGATCCGCCGCGAGGGCGGCCGCGCGCTGATCGGCCTGGTCGGCGTGCAGTCGAACCAGTTTCCGCGCGCGGTCGATCTGGCGCGGCCTTTCATCAAGGCGGGGCTGCCGGTCTGCATCGGCGGCTTCCACATCTCCGGCTGCATTTCGATGCTGCCGGAACTGCCCGATGACATCAAAGCCGCGCA
>DASTGR010000354.1:0-7806 GCA_035718885.1 Pseudolabrys sp.
GTCGCCTCCAACACCTCGTCGATCTCGATCACGCGGCTGGCCTCGTCGACCGACCGGCCCGAGCGGTTCATCGGCATCCATTTCATGAACCCGGTGCCGCTGATGGAGCTGGTCGAGCTCATCCGCGGCATCGCCACCGACGACGCCACCTTCGAGTCGAGCAAGGCCTTCATCTCCAGGCTCGGCAAGACGATCGCGGTGTCGGAAGACTTCCCCGCCTTCATCGTCAATCGCATCCTGCTGCCGATGATCAACGAGGCGATCTACACGCTGTATGAAGGCGTCGGTAATGTCGAGGCGATCGACACGGCGATGCGGCTCGGCGCGCACCATCCGATGGGCCCGCTCGAACTCGCCGACTTCATCGGCCTCGACACCTGCCTGTCGGTGATGCAGGTGCTGCACGAGGGCCTGGCGGATTCGAAGTACCGGCCGTGCCCGCTGCTCGTCAAATACGTCGAGGCCGGCTGGCTCGGCCGCAAGACGCAGCGCGGCTTCTACGACTATCGCGGCGAGAAGCCGGTCCCGACAAGGTAGGCGCTGCCCGCGACATTTCGATCAACTGTCATGGCCGGGCTTGTCCCGGCCATCTCGCTTAGGTGGGCAGTGCCTCCCTAAGCGCGATCACCGGGACTCGGCGCTCACGCGCCGGCCCGGTGATGACAGCCGTGTTTGCGCTTTGCGCCTCACGCCGCAGCCGCCGAGAACTGCGGCGCCGTCTCTTTCCAGCACGGCAGCCCGGTGACGCGGCCGAACCAGTCGCGCAGCGTCGGATAATCGCCGAGCGGAATGCCGGCGCGCTCGTGGTAGAGCAGGGGACCCGCGACCGAGAAGTCGGCGAGCGTGAGCGCACTGCCGACGAGGTAGGGCTGCTTGGCCAGATGCGCCTCCAGCATCTTGGCATCGCGGGCGAAATTCTCGAGCGCGCGCTTGATGGCCGCCTCGTCCCGCGGGCCGGCGCCGAGGATCTGCTTGACGATGCGCTCGAACACCAGCGGCACGCAGGATTCCTTTTCCCAGTGCGCCAGCGTCCAGCTCTGCCAGCGAACGATGTCGGCACGGATGCGCGCGTCGTCCGGCCACAGCGTGTTCGGCTTCTGGCTGGCGAGGTAGTGCATGATCGCCGTCGTCTCCCAGAGCTTGAAGTCGCCGTCGACCAAGGTCGGCGAACGGCCCGTCGGATTGATGGCGCGGTATTCCGGCGAGTGCTGCTGGCCTTTGGTCAAGTCGACGAATTCGAGATCGATTGGAATGCCGAGTTGCGCGGCGACGGCGCGCGCCGCCCAGGTGCGCGGTGAAGGCGGAAATCCGACAAGCTTCATCGTTGTCTCCCGTTATGGTTCGTACTGCTTATCGAGGTCGGAGGATCACATCGTCACCGGCGTCATCCAGCCGATGCCGGCGCCGCCCGGCTCGCGGAGCACCGCGATGCGGCCGACGCCGGGGACGTCGAAGATCGGCTTCATCAACGTCGCGCCGAGCGACTGCGCGGTCTTTACCCGCGCATCCACGTCGTCGACGGCGATGTAGCTCATCCAGCCTTCCGGGACGCCGGTGTATTGCGGCGATGAGATATTGAAGAGGCCGCCGACCGGCGTGTCGCCGGACTTTGCCACCCAGTAGGTGCCGTCGGGCATCGGCATGCCGTCGAAGGTCCAACCGAGCGCCTTGGCGTAGAAGGCCTTGTCGCGCTCGGGATCGCGAGTCATCAGCTCGTTCCAGTAAAAGTGTCCGTGCATCCAGGGCATTGCAAACTCCGGTTTCAGCCGAGATAGGCGTCGAGCTTGTCGAGCGCGCCGGTCCAGCCCATGTTGTGGCGGTCGCGCGCCGCCTCGTCGGCGAACTGCTCGTGCGTCAGCGTCAGCAGGGTGCCGCCGCCGTCCGGCCTGAATTCGACGGTGACCAGCGACTGCCGGTCCGGCGTCGATTGCCACGCCCAGGTGTAGACCACCTTCGCGTTCGGCACGGCTTCCTTCACCACGCCGGAGACGTTGTGGTCCTCGCCCGTGTCCGGCGAGCGCGCACGGATGGCGAAGCGGCCGCCGGCGCGCGTCTCGAACACGGCGTCGACGATTTCGACTTTGCCCGGGCCGAACCAGCGCGCTATTTGCGCCGGCTCGGTCCACGCGGCGTAGACGCGCGCCGGCGGCGCCTTGAAGCGGCGGCGGATGGTGAGGCTCGGCTTGACGGCGGCGACGGTGGACATGTGTCTTCCTCCAGATAGGCGGCGAGATTGTCGAGCTGTTCGCTCCAGAATCGCTGATAGCGATTGAGCCAGTCGGTGGCGGCGCGCATGGGTTCGGCCTCCAGGCGGCAGGCGACGGTCCGGCCGGTCTTCTCGCGCCTGACGAGCCCCGCGTCCGACAGGACGTCGAGGTGCTTCATCACGGCCGGCAGCGACATCTTGAACGGCTTCGCCAGTTCCGACACCGAGACCGTGTCGCGTTCGCTCAATTGCGCGAGCAGCGCGCGTCGCGTCGGATCGGAGAGCGCCGCGAAAGTGCGGTCCAGCGTTGCGGTTGAATAGTAAACCATGAGGTTAAGTATAGAGCCGCGCCGTCCGCTGTCAAGGACGGGGCCGATCTTTGCAATTTGTTGAGAATTGCGCGTCAAGACAAGAGGATGAGTTCAGTATCCGTCGCCGCCGCGATGACCGGCGCGTCCGCCGCCAGCACGCAAATGGCGCTCGCCGCCAAGATGATGCGCATGAACGCCGATGCCGAGGCGTCGGTGGCGAACCTCTTGGACTCCGCGCAGCAGAACCTGCAGCAGATTACCGACGCAGGCCCGGGCCTCGGGCAAAATCTCGATATTCACGTCTGAATAAGTTCGCCGCACCCGCTGCGTCATGCGCGGGCTTGACCCGCGCATCGATGGTGCGATGCCACGACGTCAGCAGTACCGTTTTGCTGGCGGACCGGCCTCATGGATTGCCGAGTCAAGCCCGGCAATGACGAGGTGGAGGGTCGGAGACCCTTCGAGGCTCGGCGGCTCCGCCGCCTCGCTCCTCAGGGTGACGGCGAGGGGTGCGCACCCTTCGGCCGGGCAGTTGAAGACGGGGGCCCGAAATCTCAGCCCTTCCCCAGCGCGGCCTTGATCATCTTGACCGCGTCGTCGCTCGCCCATTCGGCGGGGCCGGCGATCGTGCCGATCTCGCAGCCATTGCGATCGACCAGCAGCGTCGTCGGCATGCCGAAGGCGCGGCCGACCGCCTTCAAATCCTGGAAGCTCTTGGCGCTCGGATCGGCATAGTAGGCGAGGTCCTTCACGCCGATCTCCTTGAGGAAGGTCTTCGGCTTCTCGGCGTCGCGCGTGTCGATGTTGACCGCGACCACCTGGAAGTCGGGGCTGCCGAGCTTCTGCTCGAGCGCGTCGAGCGTCGGCATCTCCTTGCGGCAGGGCACGCACCATGTGGCCCACAGATTGAGCAGCACCGTCTTGCCCTTGAAGTCGGCCAAGGTGAGCTTCTTGCCGGCGCCGTCCTCGAAGGCGAGATTCGGCACCTTCAGCGGGCTCTTGGCGACGTTGACCGCGGCCACCTCGCCCTTGGCGAAAGGCGCGACCTTGGCGGCCAGATCGACCGCGGGGCGGCAGGCCTTGTCGCCGCCTGCGTTGCGAGTCAGGGCCGTAATCCCGTATACCCCGGCGAGCCCGACGACCAAGCCGGCGAGCCCGCCGGCCAGGACCATGACGAGCCGTTTGACGGCGAACTTGGACTTTGGGCGGGCCGGCTCGGACATGATCGCAAGAACCTCGGACTTTCAGCCATGAGCAACAAGATGTGGGGCGCTCGGTACGCCTCGGGCCCCGACGCCATCATGGAGGAGATCAACGCCTCCATCGATTTCGACCGGCATCTTTACCGCCAGGACATCACGGCGTCCAAGGCCCATGCCGAAATGCTGGCCAAGCAAGGCATCATTGCGGCGGACGATGCGAAGTCGATCGCTCACGGTCTAGACACGATCCTGTCAGAGATCGAGGCGGGCACGTTCTCGTTCCAGCGCGCGCTCGAAGACATTCATATGAACGTCGAGAGCCGGCTCAAGGACCTGATCGGCGCCTCGGCCGGACGGCTGCACACGGCGCGCTCGCGCAACGACCAGATCGCCACCGACTTCAAGCTGTGGGTGCGCGACACGATCGACACGCTCGACGCCGCGCTCGCCGGCTTGCAGAAGACGCTCGCCGACAAGGCGCTGGCGCATGCCGAGACGGTGATGCCGGGCTTCACGCATCTCCAGACGGCGCAGCCGGTCACCTTCGGCCACCACCTGCTCGCCTATGTCGAGATGGCGGCGCGCGACCGCGGCCGCTTCACCGACGCGCGTAAGCGGCTCAATGAGTCGCCGCTCGGCGCGGCCGCGCTGGCCGGCACGTCGTTCCCGATCGACCGCGACATGAGCGCCACGGCGCTCGGCTTCGACCGGCCGATGGCCAATTCGCTCGACGCCGTATCCGACCGCGACTTCGTCATGGAGACGCTCGCCGCCGCCGCCATCTGCTCGGTGCACCTGTCGCGGCTCGCCGAGGAAATCGTGATCTGGACCTCGCCGCTGGTCGGGCTTGTCAAATTGTCGGACAAGTTCACCACCGGTTCCTCGATCATGCCGCAGAAGCGCAATCCGGACGCGGCCGAGCTCGTGCGCGGCAAGACCGGGCGCATCATCGGCGCGCTCAATGGCATCCTGATCGTGATGAAGGGCCTGCCGCTCGCTTACGGCAAGGACATGCAGGAGGACAAGGAAGGCGCGATGGACGCGCTGTCCGCGCTGTCGCTGTCGATCGCGGCGATCGCCGGCATGGTCGGCGACCTCGAGCCCGACGTCGCCAGGATGAAGAAGGCGGCGGGCGAGGGCTACGCCACCGCCACCGATCTCGCCGACTGGCTGGTGCGCACGCTCAAGATTCCGTTCCGCGACGCCCACCATGTCACCGGCCGCGTCGTGGCGCTGGCGGAGGAGAAGGGCGTGCCGCTGCACCGCCTCGCGCTCGCCGACATGCAGGGCATCGAGCCGAAGATCACCGACGACGTGTTCAACGTGCTGTCGGTCGTCAATTCGGTGAAGAGCCGGGTGTCCTATGGCGGCACCGCGCCCAAGAACGTGCGGTCGCAGGCCAAGCGCTGGCTCAAGCGGCTCGCGCCCGAGTGATCGGGCGTGTGCCCGTGAAGGGCTGTAATCGGGGTGGAATCTGCTATTGTGCCGCCCGATCAAGGAGACCGACGTGTCCGAATTCCGCCGCCCGCTCAGTCGATTAGCCGTCGCCGCCGCGATGGCCGCGCTGCTCGTGCTGGGTGGCTGCGGCCGCAAGGGCCCGCTCGATCCGCCGCCCGGCGCCTCGGTCGCGGGCGAGCCGGCGCCGCAGTCGGGCGGCCTGCTGACGCCGATGGCCGCGCCGATCGGCGGCGGCGCCACGTCCTCGACCCCCGCAGCGCTCGGTCCCGACGGCCGGCCGCTGGCGCCGAAAGGCCCGGACCGTCCGATCTTCCTCGACGGCCTGCTCAACTAGACTGAACGACGATGCACCATTTTGAATATCGCGGCGGCGTCATGCACGCCGAAGCGGTCAGCCTCGACGCGCTCGCGGCCGCGGTCGGCACGCCGTTCTATTGCTATTCCACGGCCACCCTGACGCGGCACTACACCGTCTTCGCCGGCGCCTTCGCCGATGTCGACGCGCTCGTCTGCTACGCCATGAAGGCGAATTCCAATCAGGCGGTGCTGCGCACATTGGCGAAGCTCGGCGCCGGCGCCGACGTCGTCTCCGGCGGAGAACTGAAGCGCGCGCGCGCGGCCGGCATTCCGCCGGAGAAGATCATGTTCTCGGGCGTCGGCAAGACCGCGGCCGAGCTGGCGCTGGCGATCGACGAAGGCATCCTCTGCATCAATGTCGAGTCCGAGCCCGAGCTCGCGCTTCTCTCCGAGATCGCGGCGGGCAAGGGCGCCCGCGCCCACGTCTCGGTGCGCGTCAATCCGGATGTCGACGCCAAGACGCACCACAAGATCGCGACCGGCAAGGCGGAGAACAAGTTCGGCATTCCGATCAGCCGCGCCCGCGAGGTCTACGCTCACGCGGCGAAGCTGCCCGGCATCGCGGTTGCCGGCGTCGACATGCATATCGGCAGCCAGATCACCGACCTCGATCCGTTCGGCAATGCCTTCGCGTTGCTGGCCGAATTCGTGCGCGAACTGCGCGGCGACGGCCACGCGATTTCTCACGTCGATCTCGGCGGCGGCCTGGGCATTCCCTATCGCGACAATAACGAGCCGCCGCCATCGCCCGACGCCTATGCGGCTGTGGTGAAGAAGGCGACGCGCGACCTGAACTGCCGCCTGATCTTCGAGCCGGGCCGGCTGATCGTCGGCAATGCCGGCATTCTCGTCACGCGCGTGGAATTCGTGAAGCACGGCGACGCGAAGAATTTCGTGATCGTCGATGCCGGCATGAACGACCTGATCCGGCCGACTTTGTACGAGGCTTATCACGCGATACAGCCAGTAATCGAGCCGGCGCGCGACGCGCGCCGCATCGTCGGCGACGTGGTCGGCCCGGTGTGCGAGAGCGGGGACTTCCTCGCAAAAGATCGTGATCTGCCCGAGCCCGGGCCCGGCGACCTGCTGGCCGTCATGTCGGCCGGCGCCTATGGCGCGGTGCAGGCCGGGACCTACAACACCCGGGCTCTGGTGCCCGAAGTGCTGGTCAATGGCGCCGACTGGGCGCTGATCCGCCCCCGGGTCGAGGTCGAGCAGTTGATCGCGCTCGACCGCCTGCCGCCCTGGCTGTAGGCGCCCCGGGTTCCTGCGCCATCAATCCGACCTAATAGCACCGCGGAATACAGGGAATGCCCGCGTGGCCGCGGAAATAAGCGCGTGTTAGCGTGTTGAGAGAGTCTCCGAGGGCAGGCGACGGAGCCCTGTGATTGGCTGATTTCGACGACCAGGCAAGCGACCGCGAGGCGCTGACCCGCGATCATCTTGCGCGTGCGCTCAAGCGCGCCCGCGGCAGTCTGCTGTGGGAACGTCTGTGGCCCGCGCTGGCGACGCTTGCGACTGCGTTGGGATTGTTCCTGGCATTGTCCTGGGCCGGCTTGTGGATGGTGCTGCCGCCGCTTGGCCGCGCCGCCGGCCTTGTCCTGTTCGGGCTGCTGATCGCCGCCTCGGTCATTCCCTTGTTGCGGCTGCGGCTGCCGCGCGATGCCGAGGCGCTGCACCGGCTCGACCGCGTCAGCGGCGAGAGGCACCGGCCCGCCACCGCGCTCACCGACGAGATCGCCGCCAACAGCCACGACCCCGTGTCACAGGCGCTGTGGCAGGCGCACATTGAGCGCGCGCTCCTGTCGGCGCGCAGGCTGAGGGCCGGCTGGCCGTCGCCGCGGCTGGCGGTGCGCGATCCGCGGGCGCTGCGCGCGCTGGTCCTGCTCCTCGTCGCAACGACGTTCATCTCCGCCGGCGGCGAGCGCTGGAAGCGTGTCGCCGCCGCGTTCGATTGGCACGGCGTCGTGGCGCCGGCGAACTTCCGCGTCGACGCCTGGGTCAATCCGCCGGCCTATACCGGCCGGCCGCCGGTCATGCTCACCGGTCCGCAGACGGGCGACGGCAAGGCCATCGCCGCGGCGCCGGTTTCCGTGCCGGCCGGTTCGCAGGTGATCATCCGCGCCACCGGCAACGTGCATCTCGAGATCGCGCGCAAGGGCGGCCTCGAAGAGGCCAAGGACGCCGACAAGTCGCCGCTGCCTTCGGGCACAGAGGAGCACCGCCTCGTCGTCAAGGGCGACGGCACGGCAACTGTGCGCGGCGTGCTCGG
>DASTGR010000355.1:0-3003 GCA_035718885.1 Pseudolabrys sp.
GTCTTCCTGCTTGCATGACGGACCGAAGCCAGTCTTGCCGACCAGCATCTTGCGGGCCTCGCGGCGGGCGAAATCGAGCACATCGCGCGAGACGAGATCGTCGAACAGGATGACGTCGGCCGATTGCAACGCGCGCACCGCGCGCAGCGTCAGCAATTCCGGATCGCCGGGACCCGCGCCGACCAGGGTGACGGTGCCAGCCTCGACGGCGGCGCCCTGACCCTGAACCTCGGTCATGAATCGCTCGAAATCGGCGTCGCCCGGCGCGGCGTCAGGGTTCTTCACCGCGTGCGCGGTGAAGAGCTGCCAGAACTTGCGCCGGCCGGCGAACGGCAGGCCTGACGCCTTCACCGCCGCGCGCCACCGCTGCGCCGCCGCCGCCCAGGCGGCGAAACCCGTGGGCAACATGGCCTCGAGCTTGGCGCGGATCGCCTGCGCGAAGACGGGCGCGGCGCCGTCGGTCGAAATGCCGATGACCAGCGGCGAGCGGTTGACAATGGCGCCAAACGAGAAATCGCAGAATGCGGGCTTGTCGATGACGTTGACCGGCACACCGGCGGCACGCGCCGCGGCGGCGAATTCGGCGGCGGACGCGTCGTCATCGAAGGCGCCGATGGCGACGGCGGCGCCGGCGACGTCCGCGGACGTCCACGGGCGTCCATGGACGGTCACGGCGCCCCGCGGCGGATCGGCGACGACCGCCGCCATGTCGTCGGACACCTCCACGGCATAAACGTCGACGCGCGCGCCGGCGGCCGAGAGAAGCTCCGCCTTCCACGCCGCCGCGGCGCTGCCGCCAGCGAGCACGACCCGCTTGCCATCGAGCGCAAAGAACACCGGCAGCCGCGCCAGCGGCTCCATGCGGCCGGGCCGGGTTTCGGAAGGGTTTCGCGCGTCAGTCACGTTCCGGCATCCTTCTCACTCAATATACGTCCGCCTGGTAGCGGCCTTTGCTCTTCAACTCAGTGACGAAATCCTTCGCGTCGGCCGGCGAACAGCCGCCGTGCTGCGCGACGATGTCGATGAGCGCCGCCTCGACATCCTTGGCCATGCGTTGCGCGTCGCCGCAGACATAGATGTGCGCCCCGTCATTGAGCCAGCCCCAGATGTCGCGGCCGACCTCGCGCATGCGGTGCTGCACGTAGATCTTCTCCTTGGCGTCCCGCGACCAGGCGAGCGTCAGCCGGGTCAGGTGACCCGCGGCGCGCATCGCCGTCAACTCCTCCTCGTAAAAGAAGTCGTGATCGCTGCGCTGGTGGCCGAAGAACAGCCAGTTGCGGCCCGGCGCCTTGGTGGCCTGCCGCTCGTGCAGGAAAGCGCGGAACGGCGCGATGCCGGTGCCCGGGCCGATCATGATAACCGGCTTGCCCGTATCCGCCGGCAGCGCGAAGCCGTGCGCCTTTTGCACGTAGACCCGCAACCGCTCGCCCGGATTGACGCGGCTCCCCAGGAACGTCGAGCAGACGCCGTAGCGCATGCGCTTGTCGACCTCGTAGCGCACCGCGTCGACAGTGAGCGTGACGCGGCCGGGCGAGGTCTTGAGCGACGACGAGATCGAGTAGACGCGCGGCTGGAGGACGTCGAGACACTCGATGAATGCTTCCGGATCGATGCGCAGGCCGGGAAACTTGTTGAGCGCCGCCAGCACGTCGAGCGTCGCGGCGTCGCCGTCCGGGTCCTTGCCTTCGCCGAGCGCCTTGGCCTTCGCCTTGCGCTCGCCGCCCGTGACGTAGGAGATCAACTGGAACAGCATGTCCGGTGCCGGCGACAGCGACACGCCGTCGCTCAGCACCTCCTTGAGGGTGCGGTCGCCGATCGGAAAATCGGGCGGCGCGCCGAGCGCCTCGATCACGCCGTCGACCAGCGCTGGCTCATTGGCCGGGAAGATGCCGAAGGAATCGCCAACCTCGTAGTCGAGCCCGCTGCCGTCGAGATCGATCTCGATATGCCACGTCTCCTTCTCGGAGCCGGGCTTGTTCAGCCGGCGACGCGACAGGAACGTGGCGTAGACCGGATTGTCGCGCGAGCGGCCGGCCGGTGCGACGGCGTGCGGCGTTTCGACAACCGGCGCAGGTGCCCCGCCCTCCAGTTCGGCGTAAAGCTGCTTGAGCATACGCGCGGTATCCTTGCCGCCTGGCGCGCACAGGTTCAGCCGCTTCTCCGACTTGTCGAAGAGCTTGTCCGCGTAGTCCTTGCAGTTATAGCCGCACTGGCCGCAGTCCTGCTGCGCCATCGCCGCCATCATCCGGCGCGGCAGCGCCTTGCCTTCGGCGAGCTTCATGCGGTCGGCCATCGGCATCGCCGGATCGTGCCACGGCGCCCCGTCATCCACCTCGGCGGGCGCCGCCGGCGCATCGAGGAGGCCGGGTAGCAGCCTTGCCGCATCCGCCGGCGACAGCGGCGTGATGCTCTCTTGCAAGCCGAACACGCCGGCGAATAGACCGTTCAACCACGTGCGCTGCTCGACCGTGAACGGCGCGGACGCGGGGATGAAGGACGGGATCGGCGGCCGCGGCGCGATGCTCATGCTGCGGCCTCCAGCGCGGCCATGGCTTTGAGCGCGTCGATCTCGTGGCGCCGTGCAAACGCCAGGAAGCTTTCGTCCGGCGCGGCACGGTGCGCGAGATAGGCCTTGAGGATGCGCTCGACCGCGCCGGGCACGGCGTCGGCCGTGACGTCGCGGAACAGCTCGCGGCCGATCGCGGCGTTGGGGCCGAAGCCGCCGCCGATCAGCACGTGATAGCCCTCGACCGGAACGGCCTCCTCGTCCGCCTGCACCTTGCAGGCGATGAGGCCGATCTCGCTGATCGTGTGCTGCGCGCAGGAATGGTGGCAGCCGGTGAGATGGATGTTAACGGGTTGATCGAGCGCGACGCGGCTCTCGCACCAGGCCGCGATGTCCTCGGCGTGCTTCTTCGTATTGGACGCGGCAAATTTGCAGCCGGTGTTGCCGGTGCAGGCGACGAGACCGGCGCGCACCGCGCTCGCCTCGGTCGAAAGGCC
>DASTGR010000356.1:0-13114 GCA_035718885.1 Pseudolabrys sp.
TCGCGGGGAAGCACGGTCTGACTCTTGACCGAAACCTTTGAAAATGTGGTCGGAACGCGCGAGGGCCGGTTCATGACAGTAATATAGCTTACCGTCTTACACCTTACAATGCCGCGGCGGGCTTCACACGTGCTGGCCGCCATTGATGTGGATCTCGGCGCCGTTCACGTAGGAGCTCGTCTCCGTGCACAGCACGTAGATGATCTTGGCCACCTCGTCCGGCGTGCCGAGACGCTGCATCGGAATCTGCTCGACGATCTTCTCCGTGCCCGGCGATAGAATCGCCGTGTCGATCTCGCCCGGCGCGATTGCATTGACGCGGATGCCGAGGCGGCCGAAGTCGCTAGCCATCTCGCGCGTCAGCGAGGCGAGCGCCGCCTTCGACGTCGCGTAGGCGGCGCCCGCGAAGGGGTGCACGCGTGAGCCGGCGATCGAGGTGACGTTCACCACCGCGCCCTTGGCCGCCTTCAGTTCGTCGACGAGGCCGCGCGCCAGCATGATCGGCGCGAAGAAATTCACCCGGAACACCTGCCGCCACACCTCGGTCGCGGTGTCGAGCGAGCCGAGCCGCTTGCCGCCCTCGGCCTTGGGCGAGATCGCCGCATTGTTCACGAGCGCGTGCAGTTCGTGCGTGTCGAGCCGCCGCTTGATCTCGGCGATCGCTTCGGTCGTGTTGCCTTCGTCGGCGAGGTCGACCTGGATGTGGTCTTCCGGCCCCGCGTCCCACGGGCAGTTCTCGGGAAACGGATGCCGCGAGCAGGTGATGACGCGCCAGCCGGCGGCGGAGAAGCGTTTCACCGTCGCGTGGCCGATGCCGCGGCTTGCCCCGGTGAGCAGGAGCGTGCGGCGTGGCTGGTTCGGCTGCGAATTGGGCATCGGTGTCCTTAAATCGCGTTGCGCAGCGATTCTATCTCAAGGATAGAGCCGCGTCTTGACCCAAGCCTCGCCCGGTTCGCTGCGACGGAAGTCGATGCGGTCGTGCAGGCGGAACGGCCGGTCCTGCCAGAACTCCATCACCGACGGCACGATACGGTAGCCGGACCAGTAGGGCGGACGCGGCACGGTGCCGAGCGCGTACTTGGCGGCGTAGATCGCGATCGCCTTCTCGAAGGCGAGGCGGCTTTCCAGCGGCCGCGACTGCTGGCTCGCCCAGGCGCCGATCTGCGCCTGCTTGGCGCGCGTCGCAAAATAAGCGTCGGCCTCTTCGCCCGTGACGTGTTCGACGCGGCCGCGCACGCGCACCTGCTTGTTGAGCGACTTCCAATGGAACACCAGCGCCGCTTTCGGGTGCGCGTCCAACTCCCGCCCTTTTTGGCTGCCCATGTTCGTGAAGAATACGAATCCCCGCGCATCGGCGCCCTTGAGCAGCACCATGCGGGCATTCGGCAGACCATCGCCATCGACCGTGGCGAGCGTCATCGCCGTCGGATCGCGCGGTTCCGAGGCGGTCGCCTCCTCCAGCCATGCGGCAAACAGCGCAAATGGATCGTCAGCGGCCGTGAAATCACCACTCGTTAACCAGCTTGGGTGTTTCATCGAGGACGTATCGGACATGGGTCGGAGCGTTCTGTGGTGACCGCGGAGTTCCATCGCCACCGCCGGCGTCCTTATAGTGGATGCCCGAGCCTGCGCCTATGGCGGGCGGTGTCGTTCGCAGCATTGCTGGCCGTCGCGGTGAGCAGCGGCGGCTGTAGCATGTCCTATCAGCTCGAATCCTTCTTCGGCGATTCCACCACCACCGGCTCGATCGCCGCAGCGCCCAAACAGGCCGAGAGCCTGCCGCCGGAGCACGACTTGGCCTACGCCAAGGCGGCCGCCAGCGAGGTGCTCCGCCGCGGCGAGAAGGACGCCAGCCTCGACTGGGAAAATCCGCGCACCGGCGCCCGCGGCACCGTGACCCCGATCGCCTCCGCCTATAACCAGGACGGCCAGACCTGTCGCGATTTCCTCGCGAGCTATGTCAGCGACCGCGTGCAGTCTTGGATGCAGGGCGAGGCCTGCCAGGACAAGGGCGCCTGGCAGGTGCGGACCCTCAAGCCGTGGAAGCGGTCCTGAGCGGCGCCTCGGCGCGAGGTGCGTTGCATCGGCGCACCTGGAACCCCACATTAAGACGTGAGAATCGCCGGCAATGCCGGCCTTGGGGCTCGATTTCAGGGAGAACGAGGCACGATGCGCGACCCCTATCAGGTTCTGGGGGTGACGAAGACCGCGAGCGAGGCGGAGGTCAAAAGCGCCTTTCGCAAGCTCGCCAAGAAGCTGCACCCGGACGCCAACAAGCACGATCCGAAAGCCGCTAGCCGGTTTGCCGAGCTCAACGCGGCCTATGAGATCGTCGGCGATGCCGACAAGCGCAAGGCGTTCGACCGCGGCGAAATTGACGCCGAAGGCAAGCCACGCTTCACCGGCGGCTTCGAGGGCTTCGGCGGCGGCCGTCCCGGCGCGGGCGCGCACGGCCCCGGCGGTTCGCATTTCGAAAGTTTCTCGTTCGGGCCCGACGGCTTCCAGCGCGGCGGCGGCGGCGGTGGCGGCATGGGCGGTGGTTTCGAGGATCTGCTGCGCGGCATGTTCGGCGGCGCGGGCGCAGGACCAGGCGCGGGCGCGCGCACGCGTGGTTCAGCGCGGTCGGCCTTCGAGCCGGAGGACTTCGGCGCGCCGGCCACCGGCCAGGACCTGCATGCGACGCTCACCGTCGGCCTCGCCGAGGCGGCGAAGGGCACCAAGGCGCGCGTGTCGCTGCCGACCGGCAAGGAAATCGACGTCAAGATTCCGGCGGGGATCGCCGACGGTCAGCAGATCCGCCTCAAGGGGCAGGGCTGGCCCGGCAATAACGGCAAGTTCGGCGATGCGTTGATCACCGTGAACGTCGCGCCGCATCCGCTGTTCAAACCGGATGGCGCCGACCTGCGGCTCGAATTGCCGATCACGCTTTACGAGGCGGTTCTCGGCGGCAAGGTGCGCGTGCCGACGCTCGACGGCGCGGTCGAACTCGCCATTCCCGCCGGCACCAATTCCGGCCGCACCTTCCGTTTGAAGGGCAAGGGCCTCAAGGCGAAGGGCGCGACCGGCGACCTGCTCGCGACCGTGCGCATCATGCTGCCCGAGGGCAAGGACGACGAGCTCGCCGCGCTGATGAAAACCTGGCGCGACAAGAAGCCCTACGATCCGCGCGGCGATTTGGAATGAGTGTGTCCCGGGCGCGGCGCGCCTACAGCCTCACCCGTCACCCTGAGGAGCGAGGCGGCGAAGCCGCCGAGCCTCGAAGGGTCTCTGAGCCAGAGGTCCTTCGAGGCCCGCGCGTTCCGCGCGGGCACCTCAGGACGACGGGCGACGCCCTTACGACTTCTTCCAGCCGGCCTTCTCGACCTGATCGTAGATCGCCTTGCTGACCTGCTCGAGGCGCGCGCGCTCGGACGGGCCGGACACGACGTAAGCCGCCTTGTCGCTGACCCAGGTGACCGCCGCGAAGCGGTCGCCCGAGCCCTCGCGGAAGCGCAGCGCGCTCTCCGGCGTCGTCGTCTTGGCGCAATAGAGCGTAAAGCGCTCGCCCGACGGGCCCTCATACATGTACATCGCCGCGGCGCCCGTCGGGCCCGGCAGCAGACGTCCGCCGACGAGCTTGAGGCCGAGCGATTGCAGGTCCGGAATCTGCTGCGCATAGCCGAGCCGCTTC
This sequence comes from Pseudolabrys sp., assembly GCA_035718885.1. Classification (GTDB taxonomy): domain Bacteria; phylum Pseudomonadota; class Alphaproteobacteria; order Rhizobiales; family Xanthobacteraceae; genus Pseudolabrys. Next base: position 3,671 of record DASTGR010000356.1, read on the forward strand.
GACAGCCACGCCGTCATGTGGTCGCGCTCGTTGCCCGGCACCTCGACGGGGTGACGCACCTCGACGACATAAAGTTGATGTGCTTCGAGCGCGTCGGCAGTGATCGAGCCGCTGCTCGAGGGCGCGGCCGCGGTGGCGCCGCGCGCCATCCAGCCGGTGCCGCCGCCGACCATGAAGGCGGCGATCACGGCCGCCGCCGCCCATGTGCGCCAGGGTCCGCGTCGTTCGCCGCCCTCGCGCATCAGCGCGTCGAGATTGAAGCGCGCCGGCACGGGCTCGTCGGCGACCGCGCCGTAGCGGGCGCGGATCGATTCCGCCTGCGCCTGCCAGGCCGCGACCGTCGCCGCCTGCTCGGGGTTGGCGGCAAGAAACGCCGTCACTGCCTCGCGCCGGTCGGCGGGCAGTTCGCCGTCGACGAAAGCATGGAGTTCGTCGTCGTGCACAGGTGAGTTGGGTTCGTTCATCGCTGCACCTTGCTCATTTCACGCGGCGAAGCGCCGGGCGCTCGCCGTCGAGATAGGATTTGATCTGCACGCGCGCACGCGCCAGACGCGACATCACCGTGCCGATCGGCACGCCCTGCACCTCCGCCACCTCGCGGTAGGTCAGGCCTTCAAGGACCACCAGCAGCAGCGCGTCGCGCTGCTCGTCGACGAGCGTGGCGAGCGCCCGCTCGATATCGCGGCCGCCGGCCTCCGGCCCCGCGAGATCCGGCGCGTCATTCTCCTCGATCGGCGACAGCAGCGGCCGACGCGCCAGCGACCGCAACCGGTTGCGGTTGAGGTTCGTCAGGATCGTGTAAAGCCAGCTGCGGATCTCGCCGCCGTGGAACAGGTGCTCGGAGCGCAGCGCGCGCACCAGGGTGTCCTGCACCAGGTCGTCGGCGAGGTCCGCATCGCGCGTGAGCGCCCTCGCGTACCGCCGGAGCGCCGGAATGGTCGCCTCTACCGCCTGCCGAAACGTCGCCAAGCCGCCCCCCTTAACCATCCCGATCGACCGGAACTTCGCACGTCTTGCCCGAATAAACCCGCGAAATCCCGACATATTCCCGAATTCGGAATTGAATTCACGCTAGGCACAACTGAAAGGCTGCGTTTGCTTGATGGCATTGCCCCCCTATGCCATAGGGAGTCGCCTTGGCTCGCGGTGCGAAACGGGGAGAGGAATGGCGGAAATTTCGGGTCTGATGCGCGGCAAGCGCGGCCTCATCATGGGGGTGGCGAACAACCGTTCGATCGCCTGGGGCATCGCCCGCGCGTGCCGTGAGCACGGGGCCGACCTCGCCTTCACCTATCAGGGCGACGCGCTCAAGAAGCGGGTCGAGCCCCTCGCGGAGGAGGTCGACGGGCTGGTCGTCGGCCACTGCGACGTCACCGATCCGAAGTCTCTCGACAATGTCTTCGCGGCGGTCCAGTCGGCCTGGGGCTCGCTCGATTTCGTGCTGCACGCCATCGCGTTTTCCGACAAGGACCAGCTCGACGGCCGCTACGTCGATACGACCGAGGACAACTTCACCAAGACCATGGTGATCAGCTGCTATTCCTTCACGGCGATCGCCCAGCGCGCCGAGAAGCTGATGACCAATGGCGGCTCGATGCTGACGCTGACCTATTACGGCGCCGAGAAATGGATGCCGCACTACAACGTCATGGGGCTGGCCAAGGCGGCGCTCGAATGTTCGGTGCGCTACATGGCGGCCGATCTCGGCGAGAAGAACATCCGCGTCAACGCCATTTCCGCCGGCCCGCTGAAGACGCTCGCCGCCTCCGGCATCGGCGACTTCCGCTATATCCTCAAGTGGAACGAGTACAACACGCCGCTTCGGCGCAACGTGACGCTCGAGGACGTCGGCAAGACCGGCGTCTATTTCCTCTCCGACATGTCGAGCGGCGTCACCGGCGAAATCCACCACGTCGACGCCGGCTACCACGTCGTCGGCATGAAGCACCCCGACGCGCCGGACATCGCCGTCGGCAAGGACAATAACGGCGGTTGACGCCACTCACTCGGGACGGTCTGTTGACTTAAATGCCGCGCCCGACCGTCTTCTATCTTCGACACGGCGAGACCGACTGGAACGTCGCCGGGAGGCTTCAGGGCCGCCGCGACGTGCCGCTCAACGCGCGCGGCCGCGGGCAGGCGGCGCATTGCGGCGAAATCCTCCGCGGGCTGTTCGCGCGCGACGGCCGCGATCCGCACAGTCTCGATTACGTATCGAGCCCGCTTAAGCGCGCGACCGAGACGATGGCGCTGGCGCGCGAGGCGATGGGCCTGGCGCCCGACGGCTACCGCACCGACGATGAGCTTGCCGAGCTCGCCTTCGGCGACTGGGAAGGCATGACCATCGCGCAATTGCACTATAGCGACCCGCAGCGCATCGCCGCGCGCGAGCACGACAAGTGGCGCTTCGTGCCGCCGCAGGGCGAGAGCTACGAGATGGTCGCGGCGCGCATGCGCGGCTGGTACGAAAGACTGACCGGCGACGTCGTCGCGGCCGCGCATGGCGGCACCTGCCGCGGCCTCATGGCCATTCTCGGCATCGCCAAGCCGGCGGCCGCGCCGCTCGTCGACATTGCGCAGGGCGTGGTCTACGTGTTCGAAGGCGATAAACTGACGCGCTACGCTTGAAAGTAACCGACGGAACGTCATCGGGAGCAAGGCCATGTTCGACTTCGACCGCGTCATCGCGCGCCGCGGCACCCACTCCTCGAAGTGGGACAACATGGCCAAGCTCTCGGGCATTACCGCGCCCGACGCGATCCCGATGTGGGTGGCGGATATGGATTTCGCCGCGCCCCCGGGTGTGACGGCCGCGCTGACCGAGGAAATCCAGCGCGCCACGCATGGCTACTATGCCGATACCGGAAGCTGGGCGGCGGCGCTGGTCGACTGGCTCAAGCGCCGCCACGGCCTCAAGATCGAGCCCGACTGGGTTTCACCAACGCCGGGTATCGTGTCCGGCCTCGGCCTCATCCTTCAGGCCGTCACCGCGCCCGGCGACGAGGTCGTCGTCTTCCCGCCGGCCTATCATGCGTTCCGCCGGATCATCGTCGCCAATGAGCGGCGCGTCGTCGATGCGCAACTGGTCGAGACGCAGGGCCACTACGCCATGGATCTCGACGCGTTGCGCGGCAAGCTGACGCCGAAAACGAAAGTCGTGTTCTTTTGCAGCCCGCACAATCCGGGCGGCACCGTCTGGCCGGTGGAAGACATCCGCGCGCTGGCGGCGTTCTGCGCCGAGCACGACCTGATCCTGGTGTCCGACGAGATCCACTGCGATCTCGTCTTCAAGGGCGTGAAGCACACGCCGACCCTGACGGCCGCGCCCGAGATCGCCGACCGGCTGATCTCCTGCTACGCCGCGACCAAGACCTTCAACCTCGCCGGCGCGCATGTCGGCGCCTGCGTCACGTCGAATGCGGCCCTGAAGCGCAAGCTCGACGTGCGGATCGCGGCGAGCGGGCTCTCGTCGTACAATCTGTTCGGCATGGTCGCGACCGAAGCGGCGTGGCGGACGGGGGAGGCGTGGCTCGACGCGCTGCTGCCGTATCTCGCGAAGAACCGCGACATGCTCGACGCCCGCATCGAGGCGGCGGCGCCGGGGGCGCGCGCGATGCGCCTCGACGCGACCTATCTCGGCTGGGTCGATTTCTCCAAGACCGGGCTTTCGGCCGCCGAGGTCGACGAGCGGGTCGCAAAGCGCGCGCGCATCTATGCGAGCCCGGGCTCGCAATTCGGCCCAGGCGGCGATGGCTGGCTGCGCTTCAACTTCGCCACGCCGCGGCCGATCCTCGAAGACGCGCTGGCGCGCCTCGACGAAGCCTTTGCGGACTTGCGAAAGCGGACATGAGAGCCGAGCGATGAAAAGGCCTGTGGTCGGCATCATCGGCAGCGCGCACATCGTCGAGAACCGCTTCCCGGCGCAGCGTGCCGGCGAGCGCAACCTGATGGCGGTGCACGACGTCGCCGAGGCTTTGCCGCTGATCTTCGCCGGCGATCCGGCGCTGACCGACATCGACGCGCTGCTCGGCGCCGTCGACGGCGTGCTGCTGACCGGAGCGCGCGCCAACGTGCACCCGGAGCATTTCGGCGTCGACGAGCATCCGAGCTACGAGCCCTATGACCGCCGCCGCGATGCGCTCGCCCTTGCGCTCGTGAAGGTGTGCGTCGAACGCGGCGTGCCGCTGTTCGGCGTCTGCCGCGGCTTCCAGGAAATGAATGTCGCCTATGGCGGCTCGCTGCATCCGGAGATCCGGGACCTGCCGGGCCGCATGAACCACCGCATGCCGCGCCTGCCGAACGGCGAGATCCATCCCGACCTCGAGGTCGTCTATGGCGACCGCCACGACGTGCGCCTGACGCCCGGCGGCGTGTTCGCCAAATTGCTCGGCGCCGAGACCATCCGCGTGAACTCGCTGCACGGGCAGGGCATCCTCGAGCCGGGCAAGCGCATCGTCGTCGAAGGCGTGGCCGAGGACGACACGATCGAGGCCATCCGCGTCGCCGACGCGCCGGGCTTTGCGCTCGGCGTGCAGTGGCACGCCGAGGTCGACCCGCAGAAGAACCCGATCAACCGCACGCTGTTTCAGGCCTTTGGCGCCGCCGTCGCCGCGCAAAGCCGCAGGCGTTAAGGCCGCCAGCCGCGCTGATTTGACCCCCGCCGCGGCCCGGGCTACCACACCGGCGAGCGGCGGAAACCCATGTCCTTCAACACCTTCGGCCATCTGTTCCGGTTCACCAGCTTCGGCGAGAGCCACGGGGCGGCGATCGGCTGCGTGGTCGACGGCTGTCCGCCGCGCATCCCGATCACGGCCGAGGAAATCCAGGCGGACCTCGACAAGCGCCGCCCGGGCCAGTCGCGTTTCACGACGCAGCGGCAGGAGCCGGACGCGGTCAAGATCCTGTCCGGCGTCTTCACCGATGAGGCGTCGGGCAAGCAGGTGACGACCGGCACGCCGATCGCGCTTCTGATCGAGAACGTCGACCAGCGCTCGAAGGACTATTCCGACATCAAGGACAAGTACCGGCCCGGTCACGCCGGCTACACCTACGACGTCAAATACGGCATCCACGATTATCGCGGCGGCGGCCGCGCCTCCGCGCGCGAGACGGCGATGCGGGTGGCCGCCGGCGCCGTCGCGCGCAAGGTCGTGCCCGGCATGGTCGTGCGCGGCGCGCTGGTGCAGATGGGCCCGCACAAAATCGACCGCTCGCGCTGGGACTGGAAGGAGATCGGCAACAACCCGTTCTTCTGCCCCGATCCCGTGCAGGCGAAATTCTACGAGAGCTATCTCGACGAGGTGCGCAAGGCGGGCTCGTCGGTCGGCGCGGTGATCGAGATCGTCGCCGAGGGCGTGCCGGCGGGATTGGGCGCGCCGGTCTATGCCAAGCTCGACGCCGACATTGCCGGCGCGATGATGAGCATCAATGCGGTCAAGGGCGTCGAGATCGGCGACGGTTTCGCCGTGGCGGAATTGCGCGGCGAGGACAATGCCGACGAGATGCGCATGGGCAATGAGCGCCAGCCGCGCTTCACGTCGAACCATGCCGGCGGCATTCTCGGCGGCATCTCGACCGGCCAGACCATCGTCACGCGTTTCGCCGTCAAGCCGACCTCGTCGATCCTGACGCCGCGCAAGACCGTCGACCGCTACGGCAACGAGACCGAGATCATGACCAAGGGCCGCCACGACCCCTGCGTCGGCATTCGCGCCGTGCCCGTCGGCGAGGCGATGCTGGCCTGCGTGCTGGCCGATCACTATCTGATGCATCGCGCGCAGGTGGGCGAGGGCACATCCTGGCCCTTCCCGAAGCGCTGACGCGCGAAGAGGTAATCGAAGTGTCCGAGACCCACGCCCGAGTCGATGCGGCGATCAAGGCCTTTGCCCGGGGCGAGCTCGTCGTCGTCACCGACGACGACGACCGCGAGAACGAGGGCGACCTGTTCGTCGCCGCCTCGCTGTGCACGCCGGAGAAGATGGCGTTCATCATCCGTCACACGTCGGGTATCGTCTGTGCGCCGCTGTCGGTCGATCAGGCGCGCAAGCTGCGTCTCGAACCGATGGTGGCGGAGAACGACGCGCCGCTCGGCACCGCCTTCACCGTGACGGTCGACGTCAAGCACGGCCTGACCACCGGCATCTCGGCCGAAGAGCGCACCAACACCGTGCGCGCGCTCGCCAACGACAATTCCGGCGCCAACGACTTCGTCCGGCCCGGCCACGTCTTCCCGCTGGTGGCGAAACAGGGCGGCGTGCTGATGCGCACCGGGCACACCGAGGCCTGCATCGACCTGTGCCGGCTTGCGGGGCTTCCCGCCGTCGGCGTTCTGTCCGAACTGATGAACGACGACGGCACCGTGATGCGCGGACCCGAAGTCGTCGCCTTCGCGCACAAGCACAAGCTTGCATACCTGTCGATCGCCGAGCTGATCGCCTATCGCCAGACGCGCGACAAGCTGGTCGAGCGCGTCGGCGAGTTTACGCTGATGTCCGACATCGGCCCGCTCAAGGGCTATGCCTATGTGACGCCGTTCGACCGCGTGCATCACATGGCCTTCGTCTATGGCGATCTCGGTGACGGCCAGGACGTGCCGGCGCGCCTGCACCGCGCCGACGTGATCGGCGACGTGTTCGGCGGCGCCCGCACCATCCATGCCGCGCTCAACCGCTTCAAGGCGGAGGGCAGGGGCGTCATCGTCTATCTGCGCGACGGCACGGCCGGCGTGCCCGTCGCCGAGATCCCGCACGGCGACACGGGCACCGAAGCCGCGCGCTCGCGGCAATGGCGCGAGATTGGGCTCGGTGCACAGATTCTGCGCGATCTCGGCATCCGCTCGATCAGGCTGCTCGCCTCGGCTCGGCGCACTTATGTCGGCCTCGGCGGCTTTGGCATCGAGATCACGGGCACCGAGCCGCTCGAAGGCTGACCGGCGTATATCGCGGTGCGATATGCGCCGCATGCGGTTGCGCGCCACCGCGTTCGAGCAAATACTCCCCGTCCGGGCGGACAATCAAACCTGGGCCTCCATCGCGACCGCCCGGTCCCGTTCGGGGAGATCGCAATGACAACCTTGGCTTATGCGGACCGATCCGCCTGGTACTGGAATCGGTGGTCGCAGCTCGTGCTCGGATTGATCGCCATGATGGCGATATCGAGCCCGCAATATGTGTGGACGCTGTTCACCGGCCCGCTCAATCAGAAGCTCGGCACCACGCTCGCCGAATTGCAGTGGACCTTCTCGCTGCTGATCATCCTGCAAACCTGGTGCTCGCCGTTGCAGGCCTATCTCGTCGACCGCTTCGGCCCGCGCATGCTCATCGCCGCCGGTGCGCTCATGTCAGGCGGCGGCTGGGTGCTGTCGGCCTATGTCGACAATATCTGGGCCTTGTATTTCACCTACGGCGTGATCTGCGGCTTCGGCACCGGCATCATCTATGTCGGCATCATCGGCCTGATGGTGCGCTGGTTCCCCGACCGCCGCGGACTGGCGACAGGGCTCGCCGCCGCCGGCTACGGCTTCGGCGCGATCTTCACCAGCTTCCCGATCGACAGCATGATCAAGAGCTCCGGCTATGCGCACACGCTCGTCGTCTGGGGCATCATCCAGGGCCTGATCGGCATTCTCGCCGCGCAGTGGCTGCGCGTTCCGCCGGAAGGCTGGGTGCCGGAAGGCTACACGCCGGCGGCGTCGTCGACGATACAGGCGAAGCGCAGCTACACACCGCAGGAAATGTTGCGAAGCCCGACATTCTGGCTGCTGTTCGTCATGATGAGCATGATGTCGACGTCCGGCCTCATGGTGGTTTCGAACGTCGGGCCGTTCGCCAAGGAGTTCAAGGTCGCCGACGTGCTCGTGTTCGGCATGGCGGCATTGCCGCTGTCGCTGACGCTGTCGCGCTTCACCAACGGCCTGACGCGGCCGTTCTTTGGCTGGGTGTCCGACCAGATCGGCCGCGAAATGACGATGTTCATCGCCTTTTCGCTCGAGTGTGCGGCGATCCTCGTGCTGTTCGCGTTCATCGACCGGCCGGCGCTGTTCGTGGTGCTGACCGGCCTCGTGTTCTTCGGCTGGGGCGAAATCTTCTCGCTGTTCCCCTCGACGCTGACCGACACGTTCGGGCCGAAATACGCCGCGACGAACTACGGCTTCCTCTACATCGCGCAGGGGGTGGGTTCGATCCTCGGCGGACCGGCGGCCGCCTACATCAAGCAGGCGACCGGAAGCTGGACCTCCGTGTTCATCATCGTTGCCATCCTCGACCTCGTGACCGCAGTGCTGGCGATCACGGCGCTGCGCGCGATCCGCGGCAAGCAGATCGCCGGGAGCTGAGCGGTCGCGTTTCCGCCGCGTAAATAACGCCGGCAGCGGCAGACGGCCGCGCCGGCGGTCTTCCTTTCGCCCCAAGGCCTGTGGCAGCCTTGGGCCCATGGGGCGAAAGAAATTGCACCGTCTTGCCGCCGCCGCGCTCGCCGCGATCGCTCTGTCGATGGCGGCCGATGCAGCGCCCACGCCGCGCTTCGCCGATACCAGCGCCAACGCTGTTCCCGTCGACGTCGAATTGATCCTCGCCGTCGACGTCTCCTATTCGATGGACCCCGAAGAGCAGGCGCTCCAGCGCGAAGGCTACGTTCAGGCGCTGCGCTCCAAGGAATTCCTGACCGCGCTGCGCGAGGGCGCGCACGGCAAGATCGCCGTCACCTATTTCGAATGGGCCGGCCAGTTCGATCAGAAAGTCCTGATGCCGTGGCGGCTGATCGACGGTCCGGAAGCCGCCGACGCGGTCGCCGATGAACTCGCGCGCGCGCCATACCGGCGCGCCTCGCGCACCTCGATCTCGGGCGGGCTTCTCTTCGCCAAGCCGCTGTTCGACACCAGCGGCTATCGCGGCGTACGCCGCGTCATCGACGTCTCCGGTGACGGCGCCAACAATGCCGGCGTCCCCGTCGTGCCGACGCGCGACGGCGTCACCGCCGCCGGCATCACCATCAATGGCCTGCCGATCATGATCCGGCGGTCGCGCGGCAGCATGATGGATATCGACAATCTCGACGTCTATTACGAGGACTGCGTCATTGGCGGGCCGGGCGCCTTCGTCGTGCCGATCCACGACCGCTCGCAGTTCGTCGAGGCGACGCGCACGAAATTGATCCTCGAGATCGCCGGCCGCCAGCCGGAGGCGCGCGTCGTGCCGGCTGCGGCGAAAGAGCCGCGCGTCAACTGCCTGATCGGCGAGAAGCTGTGGCAGGACCGCTGGGGCGGAAGAGGGTTTGATTTTCAATAGCTTCTTTTCCCTCTCCCCGATTGCGGTGAGAGGGTGGCGAGCATCGCGCGAAGCGCGATGCGAGACGGGTGAGGGGGCGTATCGTTCCGCTCTGCGGTTGGAAACGCCCCCTCACCCGACTTCCTCGCTGCGCTCGGAAGTCGACCTCTCCCCGCAAGCG
>DASTGR010000357.1:0-3542 GCA_035718885.1 Pseudolabrys sp.
GATGGCCGACAAGCCGATCATCTTCGCCATGGCCAATCCCGACCCCGAGATCACCGCCGAGGAAGTGGCCGAGGTGCGCGACGACGCCATCATGGCGACCGGCCGCTCCGACTATCCGAACCAGGTCAACAACGTCCTCGGCTTCCCCTTCATCTTCCGCGGCGCGCTCGACGTGCGCGCGCGCACCATCAACATGGAGATGAAGATCGCAGCGGCGCGCGCGCTCGCCGATCTGGCGCGCGAGGACGTTCCGGACGAGGTTGCCGCCATCTACGGCGCGCGGCCGAAATTCGGTCCGGACTACATCATCCCGGTGCCCTTCGATCCCCGGCTCATCTCGTATGTGCCGCCGGCCGTGGCCAAGGCGGCCATGGACACCGGCGTCGCGCGCAAGCCGATCGTCGACATGGAAGCCTATCGGCACCAGTTGTCCGCTCGGCGCGACCCGGTCGCCAACACGTTGGTGCAGGTCTATTCGCGGCTTCGGCGCTCGCCGAAGCGCGTCGTCTTCGCCGAGGGCGAGGAGCAGCAGGTCATCCGTGCCGCCGCGAGTTTCGTCCACCAGGGCCTCGGGACCGCTTTGCTGGTCGGACGCGAGGAGCGCGTGAAGCTGGCGGCGCAGGAGGCCGGCATCGATCTCGGCGACGGCATCGAGGTGCACAATGCCCGGCTGTCGACGCGCAACAGCGTCTATACCAACCACCTCTACGAGCGGCTCCAACGTCAAGGGTATCTGCTGCGCGACGTACAGCGCCTCGTGAACACCGACCGCAATCATTTTGCCGCCTGCATGGTGGCGCTCGGCGATGCCGACGCCATGATCACCGGCGTCACCCGCAACTTCTCGGTCGCACTCGAGGACGTGCAGCGCGTCATCGATCCCAAGCCCGGCCACCGCGTCATTGGCCTGTCGATGGTGATCGCCCGCGGCCGCACCGTGCTGGTCGCCGACACCGCCGTCACGGAGATGCCGACCGCGGAGGAACTGGCAGAGATCGCGGTCGAGGCCGCCGGTGTCGCCCGCCGCTTCGGATACGAGCCGCGCGTCGGGTTGCTCGCCTTCTCCACCTTCGGTCATCCGCAGGGCGAGCGTTCGGCGCGGGTGATCGAAGCGGTGAAGCTGCTCGACCACCGCCGCGTCGATTTCGAATATGACGGCGACATTGCCGCCGACGTCGCGCTCAATCCGGAGCTGATGACGGCCTACCCGTTCTGCCGCCTCTCGGGCCCGGCCAATGTGCTGGTGATGCCGGCGTTCCACTCGGCCTCGATCTCGACCAAGATGCTTCAGGAACTCGGCGGCGCGACCGTCATCGGCCCGCTGCTGGTCGGCCTCGACCGGCCGGTGCAGATCGTCCAGCTCGGCGCCAAGGACACGCAGATCGTCAACATGGCGGCGCTGGCGGCCTTCAACGTCAGCGGCTAGAACGAGCCGCCATCAAAGGTGAATCCTATGACCAAGACCATGACCGGCGTGATCGCCGCCATTGCCACGCCCGTCGAGGAGAGCGGCGCGCCCGATCTCGGCCGCGCGATGAAGCTCGCGCGCTTCCTGCTCGACAATGGCTGCGACGGGCTCAACGTGCTCGGCACCACCGGCGAAGCGACGTCGTTTTCGCTCACGGAACGCAAGTCGGTGATGGACGCCTACAAGTCGAACCGACTGCCGCTTGACCGGTTGATGGTCGGAACCGGCGCCGCCGCGGTCAGCGACGCCGTGGCGCTCACGAAGCACGCGGCCGAGCTCGGCTTTGCCGGCGCGCTGGTCCTGCCGCCCTTCTATTACAAGGGCGTGCCCGACGACGGACTGGCGGCCTATATCGACACCATCGTGCAGGCGACTGCGGCCACGCCGATCCCGCTCTATCTCTATCACTACCCCGCCATGTCCGGACTGCCCTGGCACGTTGCGCTTATCGACCGCCTGTTGAAATCGCATCCGACCCGCATCGTGGGTCTCAAGGATTCCTCCGGCGACATGGCCTATGCGCGTTCGGCCGCCGCCGTGAAAAAGGGCTTCGCCGTATTCCCCTCGACCGAGGCGGCGCTGCTCGAAGCGCGGCGCGGCGATTTCGCCGGCTGCATCTCGGCGACCGCCAATCTCAATGCCGATCTCTGCCAGCGCGCCTGGGCGCATGGCGACACGGCCGCGCTCGAGCAGGCCGTGACGATCCGCAAGCTGTTTGAAGGCAAGCCGCTCGTCTCCGGCGTGAAGGCTTTGCTCGCACACATCCACGGCGATCCGGCCTTGGCCCGGATGAAGCCGCCTCTCGCCCCGTTCTCGGCCGCCGACCGCACGGCCGCCGCCGCCGGCTACGACGGCGTCCGCGCCCGCAAGGTGGCCTGAACCTTAGGGAACAAGCGGACGTTGACGGGCGGACGGGGTCTGTCTATAAGCCACCGCCTTGGCGGCGGGTTGTCTCAAGGCTCGCCGCTTACCCTATTCAGAATACGAGCGCTTTTCGCGCGGGCCGTTTCCGCCGCACCGAGCGCCAGCCCGTCGAACGAGAGAACAGATGGCCAATACCAAGTCCGCCCGCAAAGCCACGCGCGTGATCGCGCGCCGGACCGAAGTGAACAAGGCGCGCCGCTCCGTGCTGCGCACCTCGATGCGCAAGGTCGAGGAAGCGATCGCCTCCGGCGACAAGTCCGCCGCGTCCGCCGCGCTGAAGGCGGCCGAGCCGGTGATCATGCGGGCCGCGCAGCGCGGCGTCGTTCACAAGAACAATGCCAGCCGCAAGGTGTCGCGCCTCGCGCACCGGATCGCCAAGATCGGCAAGTAATACTCGCGCGCGGTTCGCCGTTCGGAACCGCATTCGCGCATTGCCGCGTTCTTCATTTATGACAGACTGATCGCGCCCGCCGGCCGTCGTGCCGTTCGCGGGCGCAATTATTTATTGTCGTAAAACGGTCTTTGCGCCGTCAGACACCTCTGGGCGTCCAGGTTTCATCGGCTGAACTCGCACTGCACCTTGTGTCAAGCCATATTCCATGGGGCTTTTCGTGAAATGCTAGTCGCGAAATCGAGCAGAAAAATCGAAGGCGGACAAACAAGTTATCCGCCACAATTCGAAAGGACCCCAAGATTCCCCATCGCCGCTGACGCGGCGCTCGGCACGCCGCAGAAAATTTCCGAAAGCGCCGATACCTCCGAATATTCGTCTCGCGCTCCGAAAATCATCGGACTCTACAAAGCGTTGTCCTTCGAAAGCAGCGCAGCAATTTCGCAACACTGATGCATGTTTCGCGTCACACTCCGAACGCTGGCGTACAAAATCGTTGATGGCGACCTTCCAGCGTGTACATTCGATCTGCGCACGGCACTCGCCGCGCGCGCTCAGAAACAAAGGTTCGGTTCTACGCTCATTGGCGGATGAGAGCGGCTGTCTGTTGCCTGGGATCATGTGACGACGCCGAACGATTTCGCTGACGCCCATACCGGCTGCGTCGAATGCCAAGACGCCGCACGGCGCGACAGTAGAAGTCGCCGACGTGTCGGATGCCGAAACGGCAAGCGGATCAGGAACACGAACCGGACTGAA
>DASTGR010000358.1:0-11187 GCA_035718885.1 Pseudolabrys sp.
CACCGTCGCGGCGGGAATGGTGAAGTCGACGATGCCGTCGGCCTTGTCCAGGAGCGCCGCGGCGTCGCTGGTGACCTTGATGCCATTGGCGCCGATGCCGGCAAGCTCGCCCGCATCCTTGCCGATCAGGGCTGAGCCCGCACCCTCGATCGCGCCGGCGAGCGCGAGGCCCTTCGTCTCGGCAATGGCCTTGACCAGCGTGCGGCCCATCCGTCCGCCCGCCCCCGCCACGATCAGCCGCATGTCGGACATCGGTGTGCTCCCGGAAATGACGTGACGATATAGCGGGGCGGAGCGCGCCCTGTCACCTGCCTGCGCTTACGGCTGCGGGCCGTCATAGCCCTCGACGATGAGGATGTCGGCCTCCGCGGCGCCGAGACGGAGCTTCCGCGCCTCGACATATTCCGGAGAACGGTAGCAGGCCCGGGCCGCGGCGTAGTCGGGGAATTCGATCACCACGCAGCGCGAGCGGCCGTGCCCTTCGGGAATCTCGCTCTGGCCGCCGCGCGTAACGTAGCGCGCGCCGAACTTCTTGAAAATTGGCTGGATGGCGACGGTGTATGGCTTGTAGCCGTCCATGCTCTTCACATCGACGAGCGCAATCCAGTAGCCCTTCGGCATGTCGTCCCCCTTTTACTTTCCTGTCGCCTGCTCGATCTCGGCGACGATTGCGTCCGCCGCGGCCTTCGGGTCGTGAGCATCGACGACCGGCCGGCCGACGACGAGATAATCGGCGCCGCCCTCGATCGCGCGCGCTGGTGTCATGATCCGCTTCTGGTCGCCGGCGGCGCTGCCGGCCGGGCGAATGCCCGGCGTCACCAGCGCCATGCCGGGACCTGCGATGTCGCGCAATTTCGTCACTTCCTCGGCCGAGCAGACGAGGCCGTCGACGCCGATATCGCGCGCCTGGCCTGCGCGCGCGGCCGCGAGCTCCGGCACCGTCATGTCGTAGCCGGCGGCGGCGAGATCGCTGTCGTCATAGGAGGTGAGCACGGTCACGGCGAGGATGCGGAGTGTCGAGCCGCGCTTGCCTTCGACCGCCGCCTTCATCGTCTGCGGATAGGCATGCACGGTGAGGAAGGTGGCGCCCAGCTTGGCGACACTCTCGACGCCCTTCTGCACGGTATTGCCGATGTCGTGTAATTTGAAATCGAGAAACACCTGCTTGCCGTCGGCGATCAGGCGGCTGGCGAAGGATAGGCCGCCGGCAAAGCCGAGCTGATAGCCAATCTTGTAGAACCAGACGGAGTCGCCGAGGCGCGCCACCATCCTTTCCGCGTCCTGCACCGAAGGCAAGTCCAGCGCCACGATCAGCCGTTCACGCGCGTCGAGCAAGTCGCTCACTCCTCACATCATCAGCCGCGTCATGTCGACCAGCCGCGCCAGCTCCGCGCGCAGCAGGTTCATGAGGCGGGCTTCCACAAGATTGTCCATGTCGTCGAAGGCGCGCTCGGCGTCGGGGATCGCAACCTGCTCTGGAATGACGAGCGCGCCGCAGCCGAGTTCGAGGATTTGCCTGAGCGCCATCAGCGAGCGCAGCCCGCCGGCCGCCTCGGGCGAGGCCGAGGCGATGGCGAAGACGCGGCCCTTGAACGCGGCGTAGGTCGGATCGCCCTTCTCACGCACGCGCGAGACCCAGTCGATCGCGTTCTTCAGGATCGGCGTGACGGAGGCCGAATATTCCGGGCTGGCGATGAAGACGCCGTGATGCGCGGCGATCATGTGCTTGAGCTTGACCGCGTTCTCCGGCTGGCCGCCGCGCGCGTCGAGATCGGCGTCGTAAAGCGGCAACGGATAGTCCTGGAGCGAAATGCGGGTCACGTCTGCGTCGAGCAGCGTGAGCTCCTTGGTCGCCAGCGCCGCCAGCCGCACATTGTGCGAGCCGGAGCGCACCGAGCCGGGCAGGACCAGGATTTTCGGATTCGGCATTCGCGGTGTCTTCGTTGTCATGGCCGGGCTTGTCCCGGCCATCTCGCTTAGGCAGGCACCATGCTCACCTAATCGGGGTCACATCGGAAGTCGGGCCTGCCCGACTTCCGCACTATAGCAGCCGCAAGTCGAGTAGACCCGGCTTGCGATGACAAGCCCGGTGACGACAGAAGGAATACCTGGGGAGTCGCGTTCAGCGCCCGCGATAGACCCACACGCGCGCCGGCGGCAGGTTGAGCCAGACCAGATTCGACGCAGTGGCGCTGATGCCGGTCAGCGTCTTCGGGATCGGCGGTACGACGCCGTAGGTGAACTGCACCAGCGGCGCGCCGGGGCGCAGCAGCGCGATGACGTCGGCCATCAGGCGCAGACGCGTGCGCAACGGCTTGGTCAGCAGCGGCAGCGAGGACACGACCGCGGCCGCAGGCTCCTTCAGGTAAGTCTCGAGCAGGCGGCGCAGCCGATAGGCATCGCCCTGGATGACGGTCGCCGTCGGATAGCGGGTCCGCAGCAGGCGGCAGAAGTCGGCGTTGAATTCGACAAGCACCAGCCGCGAGGGATCGACCCCGCGCTCGACCAGGGCCGCCGTCACGGGGCCGGTGCCAGGCCCGAGCTCGATGACCGGGCCGGTCGCGGCCGGATCGATGGGCCGCGCCATGGCGCGCGAGAGAGCCTTGCTCGACGGCATCACCGCGCCTGTGCGCAGCGGCTTGTCGATCCAGGAACGGATAAACTGCAACTCGTCGTCGAGACGTAGCGGCTTTTTGGCGACTCGTGCGACGGAATGGGGAGGCATGATTATACAGGCGCGCCTGGGCGGCCGGACCCTGTCATTGACGTGTCATGGGTAGAGGGGGCGGGTGATCGGGTCAAGACGGCTACTCGGAATGGCTGCTGCGAGTCCCCAGGCCATCGAGGAATTCTTTCACTCGGCCAAAGAAGCCCGAGGACTCCGGCTGGGTATCGGCGGAGGACAGTTTGGAGAATTCAGCCAGAAGCTCCTTCTGGCGCTTGCTCAGGTTTTGCGGCGTTTCTACCGAAACCTGAACGTACATGTCGCCGGTTTGTTTCGACCTCAGCACCGGCATACCTTTGCCTGAGAGGCGGAAACGGCGGCCGGTCTGGGTCCCACCCGGAACCTTGACCTTGGCCTTGCTGCCGTCGATCGCCGGCACCTCGAAATCGCCTCCCAAGGCCGCCGTCACCATCGAGATCGGCACGCGGCAGTGAAGGTCGGCGCCGTCGCGCTGAAACAATTCGTGCGGAGCCAGAGACAAGAAAATGTAGAGGTCACCCGGCGGGCCGCCGCGCACGCCCGCCTCGCCCTCGCCGGCAAGCCGGATGCGGGTGCCGTCCTCGACGCCGGCGGGAATGTTGACTGAGAGCGTGCGCTCGCGCGTGACGCGCCCGGCGCCGCCGCAGGCCTTGCACGGGTCTTCGATCACCTGCCCGCGGCCCTGGCAGGTCGGACAGGTGCGCTCGAGCGTGAAGAAGCCCTGGGCGTGACGGATCTTGCCCATGCCACCGCAGGTCGCGCAGGTCGTCGGCTTGGTGCCAGCCTTGGCGCCGCTGCCCGAACAGCCCTCGCAGGTCACCGAGGTCGGGATGCGCACCTGCGCGGCCTTGCCCTCGAAGGCGTCCTCGAGGGTGATCTCCATGTTGTAGCGGAGGTCGGAGCCGCGCTCACGGCCGCTCGAACGGCCGCCGCGGCCGCCCCCCGGCATGCCGAAAATGCCCTCGAAGATGTCGGCGAAGGCCGAGCCGAAATCGGCCGAGAAGCCGTGGCCGCCGCCCATGCCGCCCTGCTCGAAGGCGGCGTGACCGAAGCGGTCATAGGCCGCGCGCTTGTCGCCGTCCTTGAGGACGTCATAGGCCTCGTTGAGTTCCTTGAATTTGTGCTCGCACTCGGCGTCGCCGGGATTGCGATCCGGATGGTGCTGCATGGCGAGCTTGCGGAACGCAGCCTTGAGCTCCGCCTCCGTGCAGGTCCGCGCAACGCCGAGTACCTCGTAATAGTCGCGTTTGGACACTGCCAGTCCCCGAATAGTAAAAACCTCGCCCCGAAGACGCTACGCGGCTTGCAGGACGAGGTTTTTCATTTGACGGCGCTTACGCCGACTTCTTCTTGTCGTCGTCGACTTCGGTGAACTCCGCGTCGACGACGTCTTCTTTCTTTTCGCCGGTCGCGTCCGCACCCGGAGCGCCCGGCTGCGCGGCTTCCTGCTGCGCCTTGTACATCGCCTCGCCGAGCTTCATCGACGCCTGCGCCAGCGTATTGGTCTTCTGCTGGATCGCGTCGGCATCGTCGCCCTTCAAGGCTTCCTTCAGGTCGGCCATGGCGTTCTCGATCGCGCTGCGCTCGGCGTCGCCGACCTTGGAGCCGTGCTCGGCGAGCGCCTTCTCGGTCGAATGAACGAGGGCTTCGGCGTGGTTCTTCGCCTCGACCGCGGCCTTTCGCTTCTTGTCGTCCTCGGCATGCGCCTCGGCGTCCTTGACCATCTTCTCGATGTCGGTCTCGGACAGACCGCCGGAGGCCTGGATGCGGATCTGCTGCTCCTTGCCCGTGGCCTTGTCCTTGGCCGACACGTTGACGATGCCGTTGGCGTCGATGTCGAAGGCGACTTCGATCTGCGGCACGCCGCGCGGCGCCGGCGGAATGCCGACGAGGTCGAACTGGCCGAGGATCTTGTTGTCCGCGGCCATCTCGCGCTCGCCCTGGAAGACGCGGATCGTCACCGCGTTCTGGCTGTCCTCGGCGGTCGAGAAGACCTGCGCCTTCTTGGTCGGGATCGTCGTGTTGCGGTCGATGATGCGCGTGAACACGCCGCCCAAAGTCTCGATGCCGAGCGACAGCGGGGTCACGTCGAGCAGCAGCACGTCCTTGACGTCGCCCTGAAGCACGCCGGCCTGGATGGCCGCGCCGATGGCGACGACCTCGTCCGGGTTGACGCCCTTGTGCGGCTCCTTGCCGAAGAACTGCTTCACGACTTCCTGGACCTTCGGCATGCGCGTCATGCCGCCGACCAGGACGACTTCCTGGATCTGGCTCGCCGACACGCCGGCGTCCTTGAGCGCCTTGCGGCACGGCTCGACGGTCTTCTGGATGAGATCGTCGACCAGCGCCTCGAGTTTGGCGCGCGTGAGCTTGATGGTCAGATGCTTCGGACCGGAGGCGTCCGCCGTGATGAACGGCAGGTTGATCTCGGTCTGCGTCGTCGACGACAGCTCGATCTTCGCCTTCTCGGCGGCTTCCTTGAGCCGCTGGAGCGCCAGCTTGTCACGGCGCAGGTCGATGCCCTGCTCCTTCTGGAATTCATCGGCGAGATAATTGACGAGACGCATGTCGAAATCTTCACCGCCCAGGAACGTGTCGCCGTTCGTGGACTTCACTTCGAACACGCCGTCGCCGATCTCGAGCACCGACACGTCGAACGTGCCGCCGCCGAGGTCGTAGACAGCGATGAGGCCGTTCTTCTGCTTGTCGAGGCCGTAGGCGAGCGCGGCCGCCGTCGGCTCGTTGATGATGCGCAGCACTTCGAGGCCGGCGATCTTGCCGGCGTCCTTGGTGGCCTGGCGCTGGGCGTCGTTGAAGTAGGCCGGAACGGTGATCACCGCCTGGTCGACCTTCTGCCCGAGATAGGCTTCCGCGGTCTCCTTCATCTTGCCGAGCGTGAAGGCGGAGATCTGCGACGGCGAATAGGGTTTGCCGTCCACCTCGACCCAGGCATCGCCGTTCGACGCCTTGGCGATCTTGTAGGGGACGAGGCCCTTGTCCTTCTCGACCATCGGGTCGTCGTAGCGCCGTCCGATGAGGCGCTTGACCGCGAAGATCGTCTTTTCCGGATTGGTGACGGCCTGACGTTTGGCCGGCTGGCCGACGAGGCGCTCGCCGTCGTCGGTGAAGGCGACGATGGACGGCGTCGTCCGCATGCCTTCGGCGTTCTCGATCACCTTCGGCGTCTTGCCTTCCATGACGGCAACGCAAGAATTGGTCGTGCCGAGGTCGATGCCGATGACCTTGCCCATGGTTCTTCCTCTCATTTGCGGCAGGCTGGCCGGGCCACTTGGCGCCCGAACGGATGCCGGCGGCTCATCCGCCAGGCCCCCTCTATCCAGCCCCCTGGATACGCGATTCACCGCTCTCGGCGGCTCACTGGCTCATATAGGAGGGCCCCATAGGGCCGCAAGATGTGCCGGTGGGAGTTCACTTTTCGACCCCGGTGCGGCTCAGGATCTGAACCCCGTCCACGGTCGCATAAGGCCGGTAAGCCGCCATCTCAGCGGCCAGCGCCGGATCGGAGCGCGCCCAGGCGAGCCAATCGAGCCGGGACAGCGGCTGCACCAGGATGACGTCGGGGCGGTTGCGGGCGATGTCTTCCGCGAGCCAGGCCCGATCCTGCCGCATGTAGGCGTCGAGCCGGGCGTCCGTCGCCGGGTCGAGGTGCTCGTTGAGCCTGCGCAGCATCACGCCGGCCGTAATCCACTGCGCCGAGACACGCGACACCCAGGTGCCCCCGACCTGCCGCACCAGCGGGTGGCCGACCGCCAGGTCCGCCGACAGGGCCAGCATTTTCGGGTGCGCCTTGAGCGCCCGGATCGGCGCGGCGAGCGCCGAGCAGTCCACCGCGAAATTCATCCAAAGATAGGTCATGCCGGCGAGCAGCGCGCCGATCAGTGCGGTCGCGAGTCGCGCCTGCCGCGCGCCGACGCCGGGCGCGCGGTGCCAGCGGTCGACGAAGGCAACCGCCACCGCGATCAGCGCCAGCGCCAGCATCGGGTACGAATGATAGGACCAGCCCTTTTGCTGTACGTAGTACGAGATCGAGAACCCGGCGGACGCGGCGATCAGCAGCGAAAAGGGCGCGCGCAATGCGGCGCGGCCCTTGAGCCAGGCGATCATGCCGAGCGCGCCAAGCCAGATCGGCGTCGCGAAGAACACGATCAGCTTCGCGAACGAAGCCTTCACCGGAATGTAGACCGCCGCCAGCAGCGGCATCATGTCGGAGAAGAATTGCGGGTAGGCGAACGCAACGAACGCCACGTAACCCGCGAGCAGCACCGCCGCCAGCCAATTTTCAAATGCGAACAGCGGCCGCCACGTGCGCGCGCTCCATGCCGCGGCGGCGGCAGTGGAGACGATGGCCGCGGCGAAATGCGGCTTGATGATTGCGACCAATCCGGCGGCGATGCCGGCCACAAATATCATTGCCGGTTCGGGCGAAACGCCTTTTGCGCGCACCGCGGCGACAGACAGCCACGGCAGAAACAGGATCAGCGCAATGTGCTCGCGCTCGCCGAAGGTTTGCGCCGGCAGGATCGCCAGCGCCGCCGCGACGATCGCCGCGAGCGGCCATTGCTGGCTCGCGTCGATTATATTGCCCCTGCGCAGGTTACGGACCGAAAGCCAGAGGCTCAGCCCGATGGCGGCGAAGACGAGCGCATCGACCATCGTCTCGGGCGCGAGCCCCGTCGCGCGGCCGAGGAGCACTGGCGGCACATAGAGGAAGACGGTCGCCGGCGGATTGACCTCGATAAGGTCGATATAGAGGCGCGCGCCGGCGAGCCACTTCTCGGCCATCGTCAGGCCCCAGCTCACGTCGGTATTGGCGACGGTCACGGCGCGCAGCCCCAGCCCGACGACCAGCACGGCGGCAAGCGGCAGCCAGCGCGGCAGCGCGAGGCGGCGAGCGGCTGGAATCGCGATCAGGCTCATGCAGCCCTGGGGCCCCCGCGGTGTGGATTGCCGCGAAAAAGTAGCGATTTGGCGTTAACGACCTATTTCGGGCGGCGCGCTCCATGCGACAGTCGATCCGATCGAAGACCCGCAGGACCATCGATGACCGGAATCCGGAGCCTTTGCGCGCTCGCGCTCGCCGCGCTCATCCTCGTGCCCTGCGCCGTGGCGGCTGAGCCTGTGTTCCCACCCGGCTCGCGCGTCGGCCTCGAGCCCCCGCCCGGCATGGTGCCGAGCAAGCGCTTCGCCGGCTTCGAGGACGCGGAGCACAAGGCGGCCATCCTCGTGCTCGACCTGCCCGCCGCCGCCTATGTCGAGGCCGAGCAATCGCTGTTCGCCAAGCCGGAAACGGACGTGAAAGGGCTCGCGCGCCGCGCCTTTCCCTTCGAGGAGGGCATCGCGCTCCTCGCGACCGGCACGGCGCAGGAAAACGACAAGCAACTCCACAAGTGGTTCTTCCTCGCCACCACGGTCGCCGGGCCGGTGCCGAACCTGACCGCCTTCATCACGGTCGAGACGCCAGAGAGCGCGCGCGACATCTATACCGACGCGGTGGTCGAGAAGGCGTTGAAGAGCGTCACCTTCCGGAAGCCGCCGGTCGACGAGCAGCTCGCGCTGCTGCCGTACGCGCTGAAAGACCTCGCGGGCTTCCACGTGCGCCAGGTGGCGATGCCGGCGTCGGTCGTGCTCTCCGAGACGGATGACGGCGTCCCCTACGCGCAGGCCTATGTGATCGTCACGGTCGCGCCCGGCGGTCCGCCCAATGCCGCGGACCGAGGACGCTTCGCGCAGGACCTGATCGGTCAGGGACCGGTGCGCGAACTGTCCATCACCTCGGGCGAGACGATGCGCGTCAAAGGCATGCCTGGCAACGAGGTCCGCGCCACGGCCAAGAACCTCGAGAACAAGCCTGTGCAGATCGTGCAATGGCTGCGCTTCGGCAGCGGCGGCTTCATGCGCATCGTGGCGGTGAGCCCGAAGGAGGAATGGGACGCCATGTTTCCGCGCTTCCGCGCGCTGCGCGACGGCATCGAGAACAAGTAGCGTCCCGTCTCCCGATCAGAACTTGATCGTGCTGCGCACGCCGGCGACGAAGGCGTTCTCCAGCCGCAGCGTCGCGTCGTTCGGATTCTGACCGCCGTTCGGATGCACGATGTATTGCAGGTCCGGCTGCACGGTCCACCACGGCGCGATCTGGTAGGCGTAGTTCAATTCGAACACCATCTCATAGTCGCGCACGACCACCGCGGGCGCCGTGTCCTGATCGGCGGATGCGACGTCCTTGCTGATCCTGGCATAAGCGACGCCGAAGCTGAGCGTGTCGTCCGGGCGGCCCGGCAGCGCGCCCTTCAGCCCGAGGCCGGCATCGACATAGTACGAGACCAGATTGCGGTCGGACGGCATGAAGCCGCCGCGCGCGAACAGGTTCAGGCTCGACTCATGTCCGCGCCAGACCATCTGGTCGGCGACGCCATAGAGGCCGTAATTGCCTTTGTGCCCGAGCGGCGTCGCGGTCGGATCAACGCCGAGCGAAACGGTCGCGCCGGTCGCGTCGATGCCGAAGTGACGATCATTGTAGTTCGCGGTCGCGTACCAGGCGCCGAGCTTGTACATGCCGGCGAGGCCCTTGGCGTCCTTGCCTTGATTGACGGCGTATTGCGCTTCTCCCATCCACAACGCGCCGCCCGAGAAGCTGAATGTGGTGCCGTGCGCGTTGCAGCGCTGCGGCAGGTCGGTGCAGTTCCGGCCCGCCGGATCGCCGGAAAACACCGCCGCTTGCAAGGTCCAGCTGTCGGCCGATTGGACCGCGAGGCGCGCGCCCGGCGTCGCCAGCGGATAGGCCGGCCCGCCGCTCATAATATTAGCGGCCATCATGTCGGCCCAGCCGAACGTGCCGTTGATGAGGCCCGACGCGGTCGGCGAGGTGAGGAATTCGTCGTCGGCCGCGAGCTGTCCGACGCGCAGCGAGATGCGGTCGTCGAACCAGTTCTGCTGATACCAGGCCGTGAACAGCCGCGTCGTGTGATAGGCGTCGATGTTGCTCGGATCGGAAACGCTGCCGACATTGTCGGCGGTGTTCCAGTTGCCATTGTTGATCTGAAAGACCGTGACATGCGTCGTCGCGCCCTTCCAGCCGATCAGCTTCTCGAGGTCGGCTTCGGAGGTGAACTCGAAGCGGCCTTCGTAGCTGCCGCGGCGCCGGAGCCCGCCCGAGAGCACCGAAAACGTCTCGCCGATATAGACGAGCGTGAGATCGATGCCCTTGTCCTTGAGCGCGGTGCGCGCGCCACCCCAGTCGCCGGTCAGCGTGTCCTGCTCCCAGATCGATTTCTGCGCCGGCGCCTTCGCCTTGGTCGGCATCACGTCGGCGGCGTTGGCGACGCCAGCCGACAGCACCGCGACGCCCGCCATCAATCCGGCGACCCGCTTCATTCCAACACGATTCATTCCGTCACCCCGTTCGTAACCGTAGCAGTTCTGATTGCGATTTACTTGGCGAGCGCAGCGAGCCTCGCGAGCGCGGCGAAGTGCCGCCGGTGCACGTCCGGATTGAACAGCGACCATTGCTCGGCTGCCTTGAATTGCGGCGTGGCGGCGGCAACGAGCGTGCCGTATTCGGCATAGAGCCGCGCGGCTTGCGGGAAGTCGCCGGCTTCCGCCGCCATCGCCACCTGCCGCAAAGTCAGCACCAGGCCGCGCACGCCGGCGCGCGCCTTCAGCCGCTCGCTAACCCCGCCTTCGATGCTGGTATCGCGCCGGTCGGGGAATTTCTCGCCGATCTCGCGCCATTCCGCGCCGACCGAATCCACCGCCTGGAGGATCACCGCCGTGTTGTGCGCCGGTATGGCGACGTCGAGCACGCTGACGAAGGCCGACAGCTCGTCGATCTCGGCCTGAACCGTGTTGCGGGTCGTCGGCTCATCGGCGTCGCCGATGGTTTCGAGATAGGCGACGAGATCGGCGCGCTCTGCCTCGCTCAGCCCGAGATCGTAGTGCGTGTTGAAATAGCCGACGACCTCGCCGAACGAGTCGAAGCGGCCGTCATGGAAATAGGGGGCATTGAATCGCGCGTTGACGAGCGTCTTGGTCTTGAACAAGCCGCCAGTGCCGATGTCGTGCACCTTGTGGTCGACGAAGGCGGCGTTCGCCTCGTGGCAGGTTGCGCAGCTCATCGCCGCATTGCGCGGGAATGGCTTGTTGAACACCACCTCGCCGCGGCGCGCCGCATCGGAGGCCTTGTCGGTGAGTCGGCCGTCCGGCGTCATCTTGGCGTTCGGCAGGAAGCTGATCTCGTGGATGTAGGCGACCAGCGCGTCGAGCGTCTGCCCCGACGGCTCCGCGCCGGCGAACTCGTTGACGATGACGTTGCGCACGAAGTCGCGCAGCGAGGCGAAGCGGCCGTCATGGCCGTAGGGCCCGAGGTTCTTGGCGCCGTGCAGGCTCGGCACCGTGACCGGATCGAACACCCCGTTGTCGGCCTTCGGGTTGAACAGCGCGCCGGTGGTGTCGAACGTGCCCGGCCG
>DASTGR010000359.1:0-11766 GCA_035718885.1 Pseudolabrys sp.
GCATGGAGATCATCCGCATCGCCGGTTACACCGAGGATGAGAAGGTCGAGATTGCGCGCAAGCACCTGATCCCGCACGCGACCGTCAAGCACGGCGTTGAGCCGAAGGACTGGTCGATCGACGAGGAAGCGTTGCTCACGATCATCCGCCGCTACACGCGCGAGGCGGGCGTGCGCAATCTCGAGCGCGAGCTGTCGACGCTGATCCGCAAGGCGGTGAAGGAGCTCACGATCAAAAAGACCGACTCGGTGGAAGTCACCGACAAGGTGCTGGCCGACTACCTTGGCGTGCCGAAGTTCCGCTACGGCGAAGTCGAGGATGAGGATCAGGTTGGCGTGGTCACCGGCCTCGCCTGGACGGATGTCGGCGGCGAGCTGCTCACCATCGAGGCGGCCATGATGCCCGGCAAGGGCAAGATGACCGTCACCGGCAACCTGCGCGACGTGATGAAGGAGTCGATCTCGGCGGCGGCGTCCTATGTCCGCTCGCGCGCGACCGCCTTCGGCATCGAGCCGCCGCTGTTCGACAAGCGCGACATCCACGTGCACGTGCCGGAAGGCGCGACGCCGAAGGACGGTCCGTCGGCCGGCGTCGCCATGGTCACCGCCATCGTCTCGGTGATGACCGGCATCCCGGTGCGCCGCGATGTCGCCATGACCGGCGAGATCACGCTGCGCGGCCGCGTACTGCCGATCGGCGGCCTCAAGGAGAAGCTCTTGGCCGCCGCGCGCGGCGGCATGAAGACCGTGCTGATCCCGGAGGAGAACGCCAAGGATCTCACCGAGATCTCCGAGACGATCAAGAAGAACCTCGAGATCGTTCCGGTGTCGCGGATGGACGAGGTGCTGACGCGCGCGCTCACGCGCACGCCCGAGCCGATCGAATGGGACGAGGCGGCGGCCAAGCTCGCTGCCGCCGAGGCCAAGGGCGAAGAGGATGCGTCGGGCTTGACCGCGCACTGATCGCGCGGCGTGCCTCGAACACGGTGGCGGCGCCTGCGGGCGCCGTTTCCATTTCTGCCGGCGGCTTGCCCCTGCGCCGGGCGGCGGCTAAACCGGCAGCCGGGGGCGGTTAGCTCAGCTGGTAGAGCGCCTGCTTTACACGCAGGATGTCGGCGGTTCGAGTCCGTCACCGCCCACCAAGGTCCCGTGCTCTGCGCTCTGCGCAAGCCGCAATCGTCAAGACTTGAACGCGCGGTGCGGTGCGCCGGTTGACCGGTGTCAAAGCCGCGCGCGCCGCGCCGCGTTGTCGTTGCCCCAGCGCAAGTGGGGCGTCATGAACAAGCACATCGTCGCAATTGCCGCGCTCGCGTCGGCAGTCAGTCTCCAATTCGGATCGACCGGTCTGGCCGCCGGCGCGCTCGCGCTCGGCACCGAGCCGGGCCGCGTCTGGTACGGCTTGAATTCCGATTCCGGTTCGGTCCGCATCGCCCGGCGCGAGGCCATGGGTGCCTGCACCCAGCACGGCCCCTGCCGCGTCGAGACGGTGTTCTGGAACAAGTGCATCGCCTTCGCCTGGCAGGGTGCGGGACACTCCGGCTATGGCTGGGCGACGCGGGATTCGCCGCGGCAGGCCGCGCGGGCGGCGTTGCGGGCATGCGAACGCCACGGGCGTCCGTGCGAACTGGAATCGGCCCGCTGCGACACGGCCGGGCGTTGACGCGTTGCCACTACAGGCGGTTGCGCTCCACGTCCGCCAGAACGCGCCCGCGGTAGCGTTCGTGCAGGCCCTGCGTGTCGATCATGGCATCGAGAATGCTGGTGGCGACCGCGAGCCCGGCGTGACCGTCACGCTGCATCGCCGCGACCAGAACGCGCTGCCGCGCAATGCGCTGGTGACCGTCGTCGAGGTGCCGCTCGATGTCGGCGAGCAATTCCAGGCTGGCGCCGAGCTTGTCCTCTTCCTCGACCAGCAATTTCTGCAAACACGACCGCGTGGCCGCGTCGTTTTCGTCCCACAGCCGGATCCGGAGGTGGCGAATGTTTTCGCGCGCGATGAAACGATCCATAGGGTCGACCCCGGGTGCGGGTCGAATCTACGCCGGCCGTCAGGGGAATGACAAGAACGCGGGCCGCGAAGATACGCGCCGGTTACGCCCTTCCAGGCGTTTCGCCATGGCCTGTTTTGCGGGTCAAAATCGCACTGCGGCGGGGACGTTGACAATGTGGCCGAGCTGCCAGCCCAGCAGGACCAGACCGGAAATGATCAGCAGCCCTCCAAGATATTCGCCCATGTCGGTCAGGGTCTCGCCGCGTTCGGCGTTCGGTCTGGCCAGCCAGCTCGAATAGACCCCGAGCGTGAGCATCAGCGCGCTTGCAAGATCGAGGATCATCGGCGGTCGACCACATAAGGCGCGGAGCCGCAGGCCTGACGCCGGCCGGATAGCCTCGTGGCGTCCGCGAGGGCGCGGATGGGGTTTTGCGCCGCCGGCATCTCAGTCGGGCCTGGACGTTCGCGCGGACAGGGCCGTTGCGGCGCGCGACGCGGCCGCGTCCGCATGCGCATACGCGTTCGACACGTGCCGCGCTTCTCCGGAGCCGAGCCAGCCGGCGAAGATCAATCCGTAAAAGATAAGCCAAATGACGGCGACGCCAGCGGGCGGGCCGGACAGCGAGGCGTGCTCCTCGTCAACCGGCGACGCCCGCACGGTCCCCTCCCGTCACGATGGCAAGCGCCGCACCGTCTCCCATGCCCCGGCCCTTGGAAGCTCCGCAAAATGCGTGCGCGGTTTGGCCCGCCTTGACGGCGGCGCGTGCAATTGCCGCGAGATGGGGGCGCACCGCGCGTCCGAGCGGCGTCAGCGCAACGCCGTGATGTGCCCGCCTGAACAGCGCACCGCCGAGGGCCGCTTCCAGCTCCTTCAGGCTTTGGCTGATCGTCGGCTGCCTCACGCCGCAGCTTCGGGCGGCGCGGGTGAGATTTCCTTCGCGGGCTGCGGCGAGAAAGTACCGGACCTGCGGCGTTGACAGACACATGACGACATCAACCCAGAGTAGTGATCGAATACATAACAGACGGAAATTGCATCGCGAGTTCGAGGCTCGCAATGCATGGGACAATTGAGAGCAATGTCAGGAGGCAGGCATCCGTAAATTCGGCGGCAAGCCGACGCTTCGACCAGCTGAAATTTGGAAGTTCCGTCGGCATCGCTCCCCCCTTCGATTCCCCGGAAATAAAATGTCAGAGTCGAGGGGCATCAACTTTCAGATATTCTTTATTTTCGATTTGAAACTGATAAAGTAGCTGCGTGTGGAGTGGCCGTTGGAGGCTGCTGCCGTGATCTTCAAATTCGGCGAATTCGAACTCGACACCGGCAAGCGCGAGCTCAGGCGCGGGACGCGCGTTTGCGCGACAGAGCCGCAGGTCTTCAATCTGCTCGCATTCCTTATTGAAAATCGCGATCGCGTCGTCACGCGCGACGAGTTGGTCGATGTGGTGTGGAGCAAGCGCATCGTTTCCGAATCCGTTATCGGCTCTCGCATCAACGCCGCCCGGCGTGCGGTGAACGATGACGGGAAACGGCAATGTGTAATCCGGACCCTGCGCAAGAGCGGTCTGAGATTTGTCGGCACGATCGTGGAGGCGGGCGTCGAAGGGGCTTCGGCCTCGCGCGCGCCGAAAACGCATCGTGCAGCCTTCGATCTGACCGGAGCGCCGCCGCTCGCTCTTTTGCCCTTCGCCGCGGTCGACGGCAGCGCACGTTCGCACGTCGTGGCGGCGAGCCTTGCCGAGGAGTTGCAGTTCTTCCTGCACCAGGTGGAGTGGCTTCGGGTGATTGCGCCGCACCCACTCGCTGTTGGTGCTCGACGCGCCGTCCGCAGCGCGGACGAACCGGCCCGCTATGTGCTGGAGGGGAGCGTCCGCGTGGAAGGCGACCACTGCGTCGTCTTCGCGCGGCTGACCGATGCGCGGACACGCGTTTGCCTTTGGAGCGAAAGAAGCGCCTGCACCAGCGGCGACGCCGGCGCGAACCTGGCGCAGATTGCCAGGTCAATCGCGCATGCCGTGGGAGAGCAGGTATTCGCGGTCGAGCGGATCCGCGCGCGGACCGTACCCGCCCACCAACGCACGGTCTGGGACGTTGTCGTGGTCGCCCTCTCGATGATCGGCACACGCCGGAAGGATCGCGTCCGCGAGGCGCAGCATCTGTTGAGGTCGGTGATCGGCAGCGACATCAAATCGTCTGCGGTGCTGAGCCTGCTCTCGTTTTGTGAAACCCTGGGCGTTCATCTTGGCTGGGTCTCGCGAAAGGCACGCGCTGGACGAGCGCTCGGCTACGTCGAACAGGCACTGGCGCTGAACGACCAGGATCCCTGGGCTTATCTCGCGCTCGGATATGCCCGGCTGTACATGGAAAACCGGACAGACGAAGCGATCACGATGCTTGACCACGCCGTGAATCTGGACCCGACCTTGTCGATCGGCCATTACCTGATCGCGCTGTCGTCGGCCTATCTCGGCGACACTGAGAAGGCGTTCAAGGAAGCCGATATAGCCGAAAGGCTCAGCCCGCTGGACCTTCTGGCAAAGGGAAACGTAGGAGCGCACGACAATGTGCGGGCGACGACGTCCTTTGTCGCGGGACGCTATCGCGACGGCATAAATTTCGCGCAGCGCGTATTGTCCTTGAGCCCGCTTCAGATTCCGGCTCAGCGCCAGATCGTTTTGAACGCCGCTTTCGCGGGAGACATGAAGCTGGCCAAAGGGGCGATCGACAAGGTGACTGCGGGCGCGCCGGATATCCAGCGGTGGCTCGACGAATCCGCATCTCTCTGGAGCCGGACGGAAGACTACAACAATTATGTCAGAGCATTCCGTATTGCGGGCCATCACTAGGCCGGCGCGGCCGAACGCGTCGGCCGGGATGCGGTAAGAGAAGCGCCGGTCGGCCTTCCTGATATCAGCGCGGCTTGGGCGCCAGCGCCTCGACCAACCTCTTGCTGAGCGCGAAGTCGCGTTCGGCAAGGGCCTCGAACTCGGCGGTGGACATGACGGCCGCTTCTGTGCCGATTGCCGCCAGCTTCTCCCGGACGTCCGGCTCGCCGAGCGTCGCGACCACCGTGTCGTGCAAGCGCTGGATGACGTCCGGCGGCGTGCGCGCGGGTGCGAACAATCCGATCCAAGGCGTGTAGTCGGAATCGGGAAAGCCCGCTTCGACGGTCGTCGGGACGTTCGGCAGCAATGGCGATCGCACCGGCGTGCTGACTGCAAGTGCGGTGAGCTTCCCGTCCCGAATGAATGGCAGCGACGTGCCCACGCCGCAGAAGCAGAAATCGACTCGGCCTTCCATGACTTCGCGGATCGCCGCCGGTGCGCCCTTGAATGGGACCTGAACGGCATCGTATTTCGCCGCGAGGCGGAAGCGTTCGGCTCCCATATAGGCGGCCGATCCGGCGCCGAACGCAGCAAAAGTTAGCCCGTCCTTACGCGCTTTCGCCACACGAACAAATTGTTCGACGGTGGCAATGTGCGTCGATGAGGCGACGACGAGAGCATCAGGGTAGGTCGCAAGCAGAGCGATCGGGACCAGGTCGCGCGCCGGATCATAGGAAAGCCTCGGATAGAACAGCGGCGCGTTCACCTCGGCGTTTGAATTAACGAGGAGGAGATATCCGTCTGGGTTCGATTGGGCGACGATGGCGGCGCCAATCGTTCCGCCAGCGCCCGGCCGGTTTTCGATGACGACCGACTGGCCGATCCGCCGCGAGACCCTGTCAAAGATGATCCGCGGCACGAGATCGGCGAGGCTGCCGCCGCCCCACGGCACCACGACGTGGACGGGCCTTTCGGGCCAGGTTGCACTGGCATTTGCTGGAAAGATGCCGTTCGAAATAATGACGAGAGACAGGGCCGCGGCAAGTCTCCTGGGCCCGAACGATCGACGGACTCGCGGCATCGAATCGAGCAGAGCCATGAATAGCGGCCTCGCGCTGGATCGGAATACCGATTGTCTGGTCTCTCTCGACAAAAAGCAATTGGAGAATATGTTGTTGCGCGGCGCTCTAGGCTTTTTCTTCCCAGATCGCCGCGATGTGCACGATGGTGCGCACCGCCGCCTGCATGTCCTGCACGCTCACCCATTCGAGCCGTGAGTGGAAGGCGTGCTCTCCGGCGAAGATGTTGGGGCAGGGGAGCCCCATGAAAGAGAGCCGCGAGCCGTCGGTGCCGCCGCGGATCGACGACTTCTTTGGAGCCAGGCCGGCACGGCGCACCGCCTCCATCGCGTGGTCGACGATCTGCGGGTGTCGGTCGAGCACCTCCTTCATGTTGCGGTACTGCTCCTTGACCGTCAGCGTGTAGGAGGAGCGCGGAAATTCGGCGAGCGCGGCTTTCACGGCGCGTTCGAGGATGGCCGCCTTGTCCTTCAACCCGGCCGTCGTGAAATCGCGCAGGATGAATTTGAGTGTGGCCCGGTCGAGCTCGGCGTTGACGCTCAACGGGTGGATGAAGCCGTCCTTGCCCGACGTCGTCTCCGGCGAGCAGGCGTCGCGCGGCAAATTGTCGATGATGCGCGCGGCGATCTTCACCGCGTTCTCCATCGCGCCCTTTGCGAAGCCCGGATGCGCCGGCACGCCCTGCACGGTAACGGTCGCGCCGTCGGCCGAGAAGGTCTCGTCCTCGACTTGGCCGGCGGTTTCGCCGTCGATCGTGTAGGCGACGTCGGCGCCGAGACGCGTGAGGTCAGCCTTGTCGACGCCTCGGCCGATTTCCTCATCGGGCGTGAACAGTACTTTGATCGTGCCGTGCTTGATCTCGGGGTGCGCCGCGAGGAAGCGCATAGCGTCGACGATCTCGGCGAGGCCGGCTTTGTTATCGGCGCCGAGGAGAGTGGTGCCGTCGGCGGTGACGATGTCGTTGCCGATCTGGTCCCTCAACGCGGGGTGCTCGGCGAAGCGAATGACCTGCGACCGATCGGCGGGCAATGCGATGTCGCCGCCGCGATAGTTGCGATGGACTTGCGGCTTCACGCCGTCGCCGGGCGCGTCGGGCGAGGTGTCCATGTGCGAGCAGAAGCAGACGACGGGCACCTTCTTGGCGCTGGTCGCCGGCAGCGTCGCATAGACGTAGCCGTTCTCGTCCATGGCGGCATCGGCGAGGCCGGCGTCGCGCAGCTCCGCCACCAGCAGGCGCGCGAGGTCCTTCTGCTTTGCGGTCGATGGCGTCGTCGCGGAATTGGGATCGGATTGGGTGTCGATCGTCACGTAGCGCAGAAAGCGCTCGAGGACGGTGTAGTCGAATTCGATGAACGCCATAGCACCTGACCTTTGGACCCGACCTTTCGAACAACGCCATGATAGCGCGCCCGCAAAACAAAACGGCAGGCGCGGGGCGCGCATGCTCGTGCCCCAGCCTGCCGTAAAACACGATCCCCGGAGGGTCTAAGGCTCGTCGAGCCTTAAGCCGTCAGATCGCTTCCTTGAGATCCTTGGAGGCGCGGAACGCGACCTTCTTGGACGCCTTGATCTGGATCGCCTCGCCGGTCGCCGGGTTGCGGCCCATGCGCGCGGCGCGCTTGCGCACCTGAAGGATGCCGAGGCCGCCGATGCGGATGCGCTCGCCCTTCTTCAGATGCTTGACGATATTGCCGACGAGGTCGCCCAAGACCTCTTCCGCCTGCTTCTTCGACATCTCATGCGAGTCTGCGAGCGCAGCGGCGAGATGCTTCAGCGTGACAGTCGTCGGGGTCGCTGACTTACCAGGAGCCGTAGCCATGATGGGACCCTCCCTTTGAGATCCGCGAGTCTGGCCGGACGCCAGACTGCTTGCCGCAATAGACGATTCGGAACCTGTTTGACCAACGATTCTTGCGGAAAATAGGGCCTTTCTCGCAAAGTTGGAGGCATCACCCGGTTGTCCTTGACTTGGGGGAGGGCCGCCTTTAAGTCCTGCCCCACGCCCGCGGGGGCGTAGCTCAGTTGGTTAGAGCGCTGCCCTGTCACGGCAGAGGCCGCGGGTTCGAGTCCCGTCGCTCCCGCCATTCTTTCAATGACTTAAGGTGAAGTTCCGGCGGCGCCTTTGGCGCCTTTTTCATGGAGCCGGCACCATGCCCCAGGATACTCCCGTCACCGGCGTCGAGGCCCTCTTCTTCGACGTGTTCGGCACGCTGCTCGACTGGCGCACCTCGATCGCGCGCGAGAGCGAAAAGGTCCTGGCTCCCCTCGGCTACAGCCTCGACTGGAT
The DNA here is from genome assembly GCA_035718885.1 of Pseudolabrys sp. GTDB lineage: Bacteria > Pseudomonadota > Alphaproteobacteria > Rhizobiales > Xanthobacteraceae > Pseudolabrys. The sequence goes on from DASTGR010000359.1 coordinate 8,182, forward strand.
CGCCTTCGCCGACGCCTGGCGCGGCGAGTACCAGCCCGGCATGGAGGAGGTGCGTTCGGGCAAAATTCCGTTCTCCAAGCTCGACGTGCTGCACCGGCGCAATCTCGAGCGCTGCCTGCCGCGCTTCAACGTCAGCGGTCTCTCCGAAGACGTCATGGCCGATCTGAACAATGCTTGGCACCGGCTCGACGCCTGGCCGGGCGTGCCGGCGGCGCTCGCGCGCCTCAAGAAGAAGTTCATCATCGCGCCGTGCTCGAACGGCAACATCGCGCTGATGGTCGACTGCGCGCGGCGCAACAATCTGCCGTGGGATGCGATCCTCGGCGCCGAGATCGCTGGCGACTACAAGCCGAAGCCGCGCGCCTATCTCGCCGCCTGCGAGGCGCTCAACAAGGCACCCGCGCGCTGCATGATGGTGGCGGCGCATTCGCGCGACCTGAAAGCCGCCGCCTCGAACGGCCTGCGCACCGGCCACATTGCGCGCGTCAACGAGTACGGGCCGAACACCGGCGAGCCGGGACCGACCGTGCCGGTCGACGTGTTCGGCAAGGACCTCGCCGATCTGGCGGACAAGCTGGGCTGTTAATTCCTGTCGTCACCGGGCTCGTCCCGGTGACCCCGACCAGGATGGCACAGTGCCCGCCTAAGCGAGATGGCCGGGACAAGCCCGGCCATGACAAGAGTCACCCGCGATACACCGGCGCCGGCTGTTCGAAGAAGCTCGCCAAAATGTGATAGACCATCATGTAGTTCTTCTGCTGGAAGCTCGCATGCGAGATGCCCGGCATGACGGTGAACTGTTTGTCCGTGGTCGCAAGCTTCTCAAAGAACTTCAGGAGATCGTCCATCGACGCGATGCCGTCGTGCTCGCCGCGCATGATCAAGGTCGGCACGCTGATCTTCTCGGGGTTCACGACCGGCAGCTTCGAGCACATGTCGACATAGGTGCCGGTCGGCACCGAATCGTCGAGTGCGCAGACCGCGTCCGCGAAAGCCTCGATCACGTGCCGCTCGGCGGTATCGGGATGATCGCGATCGAACACCGAGTGGATGAAGGCCTTGCTCATCGGCCTCCTGTTCTTGCCGATGAATTCGGGCAGCTTCTTGCGCCGCTCGGCAAGCGTCGGCGAGCCTTCGCCGGTCCACACCATGGCGTCGAGCGCAAGCCGCGCCACCATGTCGGGATGGCGCTCGGCAAACAGCGCCGCGCGCAGCGCGCCAGATGAGATGCCGTAGATGAGCAGGGGACGCGGCCCGCGCAGCTTGGCGATGTATTGCGCGGCCGCGTAACAGTCGTCGGCTCCCATGGAAATCGGTGCGTTGTTGTCGCGGTCCTTGGTCGAGCGGCCATAGCCCTCCATGTCGACCGACCAGCAGTCGAAACCGCGCCTGGCGAAGTGGTCCATCGCCGAGGAGTCGGGCCGCCCCGGCACCTGGAGATCGAAGGTCGGCTGCGAGGCCATGGATGAGCCGTGCACGAACAGAATCGTGCCGCGACTTTTCGCCGGATCACCGAGGCATTTCTCGAACATGAATAGCTTGGCGGCGCCGCCGTCCTTGGTGGTCCAGTGTTCCTCGCCCTTGATGGCGGGTTTCGTCATGTCGTTCATCGCTTTGGCTGCCTAGTTGATGTGGCGGATGTGGTTGTCGGCGATGACCTTCGCCCATTTGGCGACCTGGTCCTGCATGAAGACCTTGAACTGCGGCGCGCTCATCGTCATCGCGGTCGCGCCCTGCTGCGCCCAGGCCGCCTTGATGTCGGGGCGTTCGACGATCTTCGTGATCTCGCGGTTGAGCAGGTCGAGGATCGGCTGCGGCGTGCCGGCCGGCGCCATGAAACCGACCCAGAGCGTCGCCTGGAAGCCGGGTACGCCGGCTTCGGCGATGGTCGGGACGTCGGGCAAAATGGGCGAGCGCTCAAGCCCGGAGGTGCCGAGCGCGCGCACCATGCCGCTCTTGATCATCGGCGCCATGGTCGGCACGGAATCGAACAGCATCTGGATCTGCCCACTGAGGATATCGGTGCGCATGCCGGTCGAGCCGCGATAGGGCACGTGCACGATATCGATGCCGGTCAGGTTCTTTAGGAGCTCGGCCGCCATGTGATAGTTCGAGCCGGGCCCGGACGACCCGAAGTTCAGCTTGCCCGGATTGGCCTTGGCGAAAGTGATCAGGTCGTCGAGATCCTTGGCCGGCACCGAAGGGTGCACGACGAGGACGAGGTCACTCTCGATCAGCGGCGCGACCGGGGTCAGGTCCGTCATCAGGTGGTAGGGCTTGTGGCCGTAGAGCGTCTCGTTGACGGTCTGCGTGCCGGACACCATCAGCAGCGTATAGCCATCCCGCGGCGCCTTGGCGGCAACCTCCGTGCCGATCGTCGTGCCGGCGCCGGGCCGGTTCTCGAGCACGAAGGGCTGGTGCAATGCCTTGGTCAGCTCCTCGGCGACAGCGCGCGTGAACAGGTCGGTCGGGCCGCCCGCGCCGAACGGTACGATGATCTTTACGGGGCGTGACGGGTAGGAGTCGGCTGCGGCGGCAGGGGTCGCGGACGCAAGCATCGCGCCGAGCGCCAGCGCGGCCGCAACTGGCCGGAGACGAGGCATGCCGTTCCTCCCGATTTTTGTCCTTGATGGCGCGCGCGCGGACTATCGAGCCGGCCTTCCGCTACGTCAATGTGACGCCGGTGGAATGGGCGCGCGTGCACCGTGGATGCATTCCAATGTCGGCTTGCCACCCCGGTTTCCCTGCGCTAAGCCTCCGGCGCTTCCCGTCCTTGAGGACTCACCCCTAAAACCAAGGGCGTTTTTGCGGTTTTCGGCGCCTTTTCGGCTGCCGGTCGGTCCTTGGGCGGCACATATTCGGGGCAGAGGCTGCGCGAGGTCGCCATGAGCACGTTGCTTCTCGATTACCTGCCCCTCGTCATCTTCATCGCTGTCGCGCTCGTCATCGGCCTCGTCCTGCTCGCGACGCCGTTCCTGGTCGCCTATTCGCAGCCTGACCCGGAAAAGCTTTCCGCCTACGAGTGCGGATTCAACGCCTTCGACGACGCGCGCATGAAGTTCGACGTGCGCTTTTATCTGGTCGCCATCCTCTTCATCATCTTCGACCTCGAAGTCAGCTTCCTGTTCCCCTGGGCGGTGGTGTTCCGCGGCATCGGCCATTTCGGCTTCTGGGCCATGATGTTGTTCCTTGGCGTCCTCACCGTCGGCTTCATATATGAGTGGAAGAAGGGGGCGCTGGAGTGGGATTGATTCCATGACGCTCGTCGCACCCGCACCCAAAGGCATCCTCGACCCGGCGACCGGCAGGCCGATCGGCGCCGACGATCCGTTCTTCACGGGCGTCAACAACGAGCTCGCCGACAAGGGCTTCATCGTCACCGCCGTCGACGATCTCATCACCTGGGCCCGCACCGGCTCGCTGATGTGGATGACCTTCGGTCTTGCCTGCTGCGCGGTCGAGATGATGCAGATGTCGATGCCGCGCTACGACGCCGAGCGATTCGGCTTCGCGCCGCGCGCTTCGCCGCGCCAGTCGGACGTGATGATCGTCGCCGGCACCTTGACCAACAAGATGGCGCCGGCG
>DASTGR010000360.1:0-9202 GCA_035718885.1 Pseudolabrys sp.
CATCCTTCGAGACGCCCGCTGCGCGGGCTCCTCAGGATGAGGCTAAGAAAGTTCAGCCGCAGGCTGCCAAGCCAGCCCCTCGTTCTGAGGAGGCGCGAAGCGCCGTCTCGAAGGACGCAGGCCGCGGCGCGGGCGGCCGTGTGTTCGCGTCGCCGCTGGCGAAGCGTCTCGCGAAAGAGGCCGGCGTCGACCTTTCGCGAGTCGAAGGCTCAGGGCCGCACGGCCGGGTCGTCGCGCGCGACATTGACGCGGCGAAGTCCGGCAAGGGCCTGCGCGCGCCGGGCGCTGCGCCGGCAACTGCGGGCGGGGCTCCCGCGATCGCTCCCGCCATGTCCGACCAGCAGATCCTCGGGCTCTACGAGGAGGGCTCCTACGAACTCATCCCGCACGATGGCATGCGGCGCACGATTGCGCAGCGCCTGACCGCGGCGACGAACTCAATGCCGACCTTCTACCTCACGGTCGACTGCGACATCGGCAAGCTCACCGCGGCGCGCGAGGAGATCAACGCCGCCGCGCCGAAGGGCCAGGATGGCAAGCCCGCCTACAAGCTCTCGGTCAACGACTTCGTCATCAAGGCGCTGGCGCTGGCGCTCCAGCGCGTGCCGGAAGCGAACGTGTCGTGGACGGAAGCCGCAATGCTGCGCCACAAGCATTCCGACATCGGCGTCGCCGTGGCGCTGCCGTTCGGCCTGATCACGCCGATCATCCGTCAGGCGGAGACGAAGTCCTTGTCGGCGATCTCCAATGAGATGAAGGACCTCGCCGTCCGCGCCAAGGGCAAGAAGCTCAAGCCGAACGAATACCAGGGCGGTACGTCGTCGGTGTCGAACCTCGGCATGTACGGCATCAAGGACTTCACCGCGGTGATCAACCCGCCGCAGTCCTCAATCCTCGCGGTCGGCACCGGCGAGGAGCGCGCGGTCGTGCGGAACGGCAAGCTCGAGATCGCGACGATGATGAGCGTGACCCTCTCGTGCGATCACCGTGCCATCGATGGCGCGCTCGGCGCGCAGCTCATCACCGCCTTCAAGACCCTGATCGAAAACCCGGTGATGATGGTGGTGTGAGGGAGCGATGCGCCTCGTGCCGTGGTTCACGCTGGTGGCCGCGGCTCTGGTCGCGGTGAGCCCGCTCGGGCAGGACGTCTATCATTCGAGCTTCGTCTCCGCGGAGGGAATTTCCAACAGCATCGGCCAGTTCCTGCTGATGGTCATGCTGGCCGGCGCCGCCGGTTGCGCTCTGATCGAAATTGGCGTCCGCTACTGGTTTGCGCGGCGTCGCGTTCAAGGACACTAGAACCAAATGGCCGATACCTCCTTCGACGTCATCATCATCGGCTCCGGCCCCGGCGGCTACGTCACCGCCATCCGCGCGGCGCAGCTCGGCTTCAAGACGGCGATTATCGAGCGCGAATATCTCGGCGGCATCTGTCTCAACTGGGGCTGCATCCCGACCAAGGCGCTCCTGCGCTCGGCCGAGATCTATCACTACATGCAGCACGCCAAGGCCTACGGCCTGAAGGCCGACAATGTCGGCTACGACGCGGGCGAGATCGTCAAGCGTTCGCGCGGCGTGTCGAAGCGCCTCAATGACGGCGTCGGCTTCCTGATGAAGAAGAACAAGGTCTCGGTGATCTGGGGCGAGGCGGCGATCGATGCGCCCGGCGAGGTCACCGTGAAGGCCGGCCGCGGCGAGGCGCCGAAGGGCACGCTCGGCGCCGGTCAGTACCAGGCCAAGCACATCATTATCGCCACAGGCGCGCGGCCGCGCGTGCTGCCGGGCCTCGAGCCGGACAAGAAGCTGGTCTGGACCTATTTCGAGGCGATGGTGCCCCCGGCGATCCCGAAGTCGCTGCTGGTCGTCGGCTCCGGCGCCATCGGCATCGAGTTCGCCTCGTTCTACCGCACGTTCGGCACCGAAGTGACGGTCGTCGAGGTCCTGCCGCAGATCCTTCCCGTCGAGGACCACGAGATTCAGACGTTTGCCCGCAAGAGCTTCGAGAAGCAGGGCATCAAGATCATGACCGGCGCCAAGGTGTCGAAACTCGACAAGAAGGCCGACAGCGTCACCGCGACCATCGAGACGGACGGCAAGAACCAGCAGATCACCGTCGAGCGCGTCATCTCTGCCGTCGGCGTCGTCGGCAATATCGAGAACCTCGGCCTCGAAAAGCTTGGCGTGAAGACCGAGCGCGGCTGCGTCGTCATCGACGGTTACGGCAAGACCAATGTGCCCGGCATCTATGCCATCGGCGACGTCGCCGGCCCGCCGATGCTCGCGCACAAGGCCGAGCACGAGGGAGTCGTCTGCATCGAGGCGATCAAGGGCCTGCATCCGCATCCGATGAACAAGGCGATGATCCCCGGCTGCACGTATTGCTCGCCGCAGGTCGCCTCGGTGGGGCTCACCGAGCAGGCCTGCAAGGAGAAGAAGCTCGACATCCGCGTCGGCCGCTTCCCCTTCGTCGGCAACGGCAAGGCGATCGCGCTCGGCGAGGATCAGGGCTTGGTCAAGGTCATCTTCGACACGAATACCGGCCAGCTTCTCGGCGCGCACATGGTCGGCGCCGAAGTGACCGAACTGATCCAGGGCTACGTCGTCGCGATGAATCTCGAGACGACGGAAGAAGAGCTGATGCACACAATCTTCCCGCACCCGACCCTGTCGGAGATGATGAAGGAAGCGGTGCTCGACGCGTATGGACGTGTTCTGAACATGTAACGGCCGCAACGGCCGGGGGGCAGCAATGGCCAAATTCGACAGCATTCTCGGCACGGTCGGCCGCACGCCTGTCGTGCGCATCAACAAATTGGCGCCGAAGGGTGTCAATCTCTACGTCAAGATCGAAGCCTTCAATCCGCTCGGCTCGGTCAAGGACCGCCTCGCACTCGGCGTGATCGAGGCGGCAGAGAAGTCCGGCGAGCTCAAACCGGGCCAGACAGTGATCGAGGCGACGTCCGGCAACACCGGCATCGGACTCGCCATGGTGTGCGCGGCGAAGGGTTATCCGCTCGTCGTGACGATGGCCGAAAGCTTCTCGGTCGAGCGGCGCAAGCTGATGCGCTTCCTCGGGGCCAAGGTGATCCTGACGCCGGCGGCTGAGCGCGCCTTCGGCATGGTCAACAAGGCGCAGGAACTGGCCAAGGCGGACGGCTGGTTCATGACCCGCCAGTTCGAGAACGAAGCCAACCCGGACATGCACGAGCGCACGACCGGCCGCGAGATTGTCGAGGACTTCAAGGGCGGCAAGCTCGACTACTGGGTGACGGGCTTCGGCACAGGCGGCACCTTGACGGGCGTCGCGCGCGTGCTGCGCAAGGAGATGCCCAGCACCAAGATCGTCGTCTGCGAGCCGGCCGACGCGCCGATGCTCTCTTCGGGCGAAGCGCAGGTGCGCAATCAGGACGGCACGCCCGCGAAACCGCATCCCGCGTTCAAACCGCATCCGATGCAGGGCTGGTCGCCGGACTTCATCCCGCGCATCACCGGCGAGGCGGTCGACACCAAGGCGATCGACCGTGTGCTCACCATCGCCGGCCCGGACGCCATGAAGTGCGCCAAGGCGCTGGCGCAGAAGGAAGGCATCTTCGTCGGCATCACGTCCGGCGCAACCTTCGCCGGCGCGCTGAAGGTGGCGGAAGAGGCGGGCGCAGGGGCGACCGTCCTGTGCATGCTGCCGGACACCGGCGAGCGCTATCTGTCGACGCCTCTGTTCGGGGACATCGGTGCCGACATGAGCGAGGAGGAATTGTCGATCTCCAATTCGACGCCGGGCAATAGGCTTCCGCCGAAGGCAGGCTGATAAGGGGTAGCCGCAGGGCAGGGCCTCTCAACGGTCATTGCCGGGCTTGACCCGGCAATCCATGATGATGGCACGCAAAGAGCAGCCGCTATATGCTTGCTCGTCGGGGAAAATCATCATGGATGCGCGGGTCAAGCCCGCGCATGACAATGGTGGGGGCGGGGGAAAGCATTATGGGCATCATTGCATGGATCGTCGTCGGCCTGATCGCCGGCTGGCTGGCGCACATCATCCTTGGCGGCCGCGGCGGCCTGTTCGGCAACCTCGCCGTGGGCTTGATCGGCGCCATCGTGGCGGGCGCGATCCTGCCGCGGCTCGGCATCCTCATCAGGCCGGATTTCATCGGAAACATCATCAGCGCGACCATCGGCGCGATCATCTTCCTGTTCATTTGGCGGGCGATTCGCGGCCGTTAGCGACCTTGCGAGCAGGGTCCGGCAGCCGTAAGTAGGGGCATGGCCGTCGTCATCGACCTCATCAACGATCCGCGCCCGCGCCACCCCGAAAAGGCGCGCAAACCGGATTCCGCCGAGCAGCCGAAGAAGCCCGACTGGATCCGCGTCAAGGCGCCGTTGTCGAAGGGATATGCCGAGACGCAGGCGCTGATGCGCGCGAACAACCTGCACACCGTGTGCGAGGAGGCCGGCTGCCCCAACATCGGCGAGTGCTGGGACAAGAAGCACGCCACCTTCATGATCATGGGCGACACGTGCACGCGCGCCTGCGCCTTCTGCAACGTGAAGACGGGCCTGCCGAACGCGCTCGACGCGACCGAGCCCGACCATGTCGGACAGGCGACCGCCAAGCTCGGCCTCGCGCACATCGTCGTCACGTCGGTCGACCGCGACGATCTCGCCGACGGCGGCGCGGAGCACTTCGCGCAGACCATCCGCGCCATCCGCACCCACGCGCCCGGCACGACCATCGAGGTGCTGACGCCCGACTTCCTGCGCAAGGACGGCGCGGTTGAGACCGTGGTTGCGGCGAAGCCCGACGTGTTCAACCACAATCTCGAGACGGTGCCGTCGTTCTATCTGACGGTGCGGCCCGGCGCGCGCTACTTCCATTCGCTGCGGCTGTTGCAGCGGGTGAAGGAACTCGACCCGCAGATGTTCACCAAGTCCGGCATCATGGTCGGCCTCGGCGAAGAGCGGAACGAGATCTTGCAGGTGATGGACGATCTGCGCTCGGCCGGCGTCGACTTCCTCACCATTGGTCAATATCTCCAGCCGACCAAGAAGCATGCCGCGGTCGAACGCTTCGTACCGCCGGACGAGTTTAAATCGCTGGAGACCATCGCCTACACCAAGGGCTTCCTGATGGTGTCGGCCTCGCCGCTGACCCGCTCGTCGCACCACGCCGGCGAAGACTTCGCGCGCCTGAAGGCCGCGCGCGCGGCGAAGGCGTAATGCCGCAATTCTCGACGCGCCGCCGCGTTCGTCACGCCGCCGGCGACATGTTCGATCTCGTCGCCGACATCGAGCGATATCCGGAGTTCGTGCCTCTCTGCGCCGGCATGCGTGTGAAGAGCCGCGCCGGCAAAGACGAGGGCGTCTGCGTCATAGTCGCGGTCATGACGGTCGCCTACAAGCTCATCCATCAGAGCTTCACCAGCCGGGTCACGCTCGACCGCGCCAGGCTGACGATCCTGGTCGAATATCTCGACGGTCCGTTCAGCCGGATGCAGAACCGCTGGACCTTCCGTCAGACGAGCGAGACCTCCTCGGACGTCGAATTCTTCATCGACTATGAATTCAGGAGCCGCACCTTCGCCATGCTGGCGGGAGCGGTGTTCGATACCGTCTTCCGCCGCATGGCGGCAGCGTTCGAAAAGCGGGCCGACCAGGTCTATGGCCGCAAGCTCGCCTGAGGCCGGCGCGCAACCGGTTCCATTGTCACGGCGTTGGGAACCGTGACCCGCTCCGATAGTCCGATCTGGCCGACCTTCGACACCGCCGCGCTGAGGCGATCGCTGCTGTTTCTCGTGGCCATTGGCGGACCGCTCTGCGCCGGGGTCGCGGCCGCATCACCGGCCGGTGGCCTCCTCGGCGCCGTGACTGGGCTCATCATGTCTTTTGCCGACGACGAGGGCGCGCTCTCGCGGCGCTTCGCCATTCTGGCGATAAACGCCGTCGCAATCGGCCTCGGTGGCCTTGCCGGCGTCTTTCTGCACGGCTTTCCCTGGCCGGTCTGGGTCCTGTTCGTGGCGCTGACCTTCGGCGCCGGACAGGCCCTGCGTTTCGGCAAGGGGCCGGCCATGGCGACTCGGCATTGCGCCATGGCGCTGGTCGTCACCAGCGGCGGGCCGCAATTTACGGTCGCGCTGCTCTGGTATCCGATGCTGGCGCTGCTGATTGTCGTCATCGCCCGTCTCGCCGACCATCTGATCGCCGGGCCGTTGCAGCAGCAGCGCGGCGGCGGGGGCGGCGCTCCGCTCGGCGGCTGGACTCGCTTTGCGCTCGCTTATGCAGCGGCTGCGACCGCCAGCCTGTGGCTCGGCGTGCGTATCGACCCGGAGCGCGCGCTCTGGGTGACGGTCACCACGCTGGTGGTGATGCAATCCGACGCGCGGCTGAGTTATGTGCGCATCGTTCACCGCATCGCCGGAACCGTTGCCGGTGTCGTCGCCGCTTTCGCTTTGACCAGCCTGTTGCAGGATCCCTGGGTGATTGCGCTGGCGGTGCTGGTTTTGGCGCCGTTCATTCCACACCATTTGCAGCATCGCTACTGGCTGCACACCGCGCTGATCGCAGTCGTGATCCTGCTTGCCTATCATCTGGCGACGTCGGACCCGCGCATCCTGCGCGGGCTGATGACGGAGCGGCTCCAGGACGTCCTGCTCGGCGCAGGGCTTGCCCTGATCGGGACGCTGCTGGCCTTTCCGCGCTGGGTTGCCGAAGACGACTGATCCGCGAGCCGGCCGCGCACGGCACCAACAGGGACGACGAACAAGGCAGGCAAGTCGTTCCGTGCCGGCGCACAAATATATTTTCGCCGAAGACCCGGAAAAACGCGTCTTGCGACCTTAGAGCCGCCACCAAAAACGGGTGAGTTCGTTGCTCGATAAGGACAACCGCTTTCGGCTGTTCGCGGCGCAGACAATGGAGAAAGCTCGATGTGCGATTATAGCCTGCACGGAGTCGCAAACCGTCCTGCGAAGATCGGCGACAAGCTCGTGTCGACGAATTTCATCAACTCGTTCACGCGCGGCTTCACCGAAGTGGGCGAACCGAAAGTGGCGGTGTGTCTGATGCCCGGCACGGAGCTTGCGTTCGACGAGGACGTCGAGGTCGATCATATCTTCCGCCGGATCCTGCCCAGATTCGGTTTCGGCAAAATCGGACAGCGCGTCGCGCGCTTCCGCCAGGTCAACCTGGACCGCCCCGACACGCATCACGACGCGCTTGAATTCCCGAATGGGAAGATCGTGCTCGTGACCAAGTTGCGCGCCGGCCAGCGTGCCAATGTGCTGCAATTGCCCGCGACCGTGAAGCCGCACGTGCATGCGCACGACGAGCCGCAAACCGCGGTCCGTCCGGCAACGACACCGCCGGTCGCCTGAAGAGCATCGACTCCATGACGATTATCAAGCGCGGGCTCGGCGACGAGTCCGCGCGCTTCGGCGTTGACCTGCCTCAATGTTGATCGTCACCGCCAACCTTTAAGTCGTTTGCAACGCCATGGGGAGTTGCAATGACCGACAAGGCCGCCCTCGCGCGCGCGACCAATTACGTCGTCGCGGCGATTGAAAACGCATCGGCAATCGACAAGCCCTTTTTCCATCTCGAATTCGCCCGCTTCTTCCCGCCCGATCTCTACTGGCAGATCATCGACACGCTTCCTGAGTCGTCCGACTACCGGCCGATGTCGGGCCGCAGCAAGGACAGCAACCGCGCCGACGGCACGCCGACGCGCGTCAAGATCGATCTGTTTCCCGAATATCTGCGCTTCCTGCCGCCGCAGAAACGCGCGGTATGGAGTCTGGTCGGCCGCGTCCTGTGCGCGCCGGAGGTCGAGGCTGCCTTCGTGCGCAAGCTCGCGCCGGGCCTCGAGCGCCGCTTCGGCAAGGACTATGCAAGCGTCGGCATGTTTCCGGTGCCCGTTCTGACCCGCGACATCGCGGGCTATCACATCCCGCCGCACACCGACACGCACTGGAAGGGCATCACGGTCCTGATCTATCTGCCGCGCGATGACTCGATCGCGCATATCGGCACCGTGATTCACGAAAAATCCGCCGGCGGCACCATGACCCGGGCAGGGCGCGGGCAGTTCGTGCCGAACGCGGGACTGGCCTTCGCGGTCGGCGACAACACATGGCATTCGGTCGATCCGGTCGGCCCGGAAGTGAAGACGCGCGACCTCATTATCCTGCAATACTTCGTCGACAGCGGGCTCATGCGCATGCTGCGCAACCGCGGCAAGCGCATCGGCAACATGCTGCTCAACGAGATGAGCCAGCTGACCGGGCGTTAGTGTGCGCTTGATCCCGCCGGCGGCCGCGGCTCTTCCTTGTCTGCAAGTTCCTGGAGCATCGCCAGCGCCTGAAGCACCGAGGCGCGGCGCACGTTGGCTCGCCCGATGTCGCCGTACTTGCGGTCGTGGGCGAGGACGCGGCCGCTGCGCGAGGCGGCGCAGAAATAGACGAGCCCGATCGGCTTGCCGGGTGTCGCCCCGGTCGGGCCGGCAATGCCGGTGATGGACACTGCAAGATCGACCTGCGCATGCGCCAGCGCGCCCTTGGCCATTTCATCGGCACATTCCGTGCTGACCGCGCCGTAGACGTCGATGGTGGACGGCGTCACGCCGAGCATCTGCTGCTTGGCCTCGTTGGAGTAAGTGACGAGGCCCCGGTCGAGCACCGCCGACGAGCCGGAGATTTCGCTGATCGCCGCCGCGACGAGCCCGCCGGTGCAGGACTCCGCCGTCGCGACCGTCAGTTTTTTCTGCTTGCAGCGGTCGAGCAGTTTGTTGACCGCCGCTGTGATCTCTTCGTCGAACATCTCAACTCCATGGCAGCCGCACGGTTGCCGTCGCGTAGGCGACGATGCCTTCGCGGCGGCCGGTGAAGCCGAGCGTCTCGCTGGTCGTCGCCTTCACGGCGACGCGGTCGATTGTGACGCCGGCGATGCGGGCGATCGCAGCGCGCATGGCGTCGCGATGCGGCCCGATCTTCGGCGCCTCGGCGACGATGTTGAGGTCGAGATGCGCGATCATGCCGCCGCGGCTCTTCACTCGCTCGACCGCGAAGGCGAGAAACTTGTCCGACGAAGCACCCTTCCACTGCGGGTCGCTCGGCGGGAAATGCGTGCCGATGTCGCCATCGGCGAGCGCGCCGAGAATCGCGTCGACCAGCGCATGCAGGCCGACATCGGCGTCTGAATGGCCCGTGAGCTT
>DASTGR010000361.1:0-5319 GCA_035718885.1 Pseudolabrys sp.
GGCTGGTTCGTATTGCCGTTTGGATACATCGACTCGACGAGGCTGTTCATCGACGTCCAGTCGTAGCTCAGGCCCATCATCGCTGCCGGGCAGTTCGAATACTGCTCGGCGGGAAACAGCGTCGAGGCCTGGCCCGACGGCAGGTTGGCGTCGGACGCGATCGGCGCCGTGACGGTCTGATCGTAGCTCTGGTCGCGATCGGTGATACAGCCGTTCCAGGTGCTGTGACTGGCCGCAACCCAGGTCCAGGAACCGCTGCAGCGGCTGTAACCGCGGCGCGAATAACCGCTGCTGCAACTTGTCGTGTATTGCCACGAGCCGTTGGCCGCTTCCCAGTCATCCCAGTCGATCCAGTTGCCGTTGTAGGCGTTTGAGCCGACGTTCACGTCCTTGGAGAACGGGATGATCGAGACGTAGACGTCGCCGTTGGTGCCGGCGGCCGCCTTGAGCTGCGCCAGCAGGCTCTTGGTGGCAGATTTCAGCGCCGTCATCTTGCCGTCGTCGGCCATCGATCCGGTGTTGTCGAGCACCAGCGCGACGCGCAGCCGCTGCGAGCCCCACTTGGCGGTCGAGGAACCGGAGACCGTGATGTTCCGATAGCCCATGATGCCCATGAACACGGTCGGCACATTGACTTGACCGTTCACCACCACGGCGGAGCCACCCGTCGTGGTGTAGGTGGCCGTGAGCGAGAGATTGGTGGCTTCCGGCTTCGTGAACATCGCATTGAAGTATTTGACGGCGTTCGTCTGAAGCTGTGCGCTGGTATCGCTCGTGGCCTCTTTCGACAGCATCAGCGCCGTGGAATCGAGCGCGGCCTGCAAGGCGACTTTGACCGAGTTGGCGTGGCTGTAGTCGACGGCGGCGCCTACCCCGCCGATCACCGGCAGGGTGGCGATGGCGAAGGTGATCGCCACGTTGCCCGAACGCTCGGCGCCGAAGGCGCGCAGGGCGCGGCGGAGTTTCGACCAGAGCGGCAGCATGATGACGGGTCCCGGATATAGATTTGTCCGGCACCCGTCATAGAGCACGTTATTGAATCGACACTTGTCCGAATTGTCTGAAATGCGGTGGGCGAAATTAACGATGTGCGGCCGGGCACCGTGATCGGGCCGGCCTCTCAAGGGCTTTGTCGGTTAATGCACATAAGGTCGTGGAGCGAGGCCGATCCGGTAACCTGCGACCGCGGTTAACGGGACCCTAATAAAAGGTGCGGAGGACTCGCGGCGGAGGTCGCCGCGAAGGCTCGGCGCTATTTGGCGACGCGGAGCTGCGTCAGGTTCGTGCCGATCTGGTTGAAGGTCGTGTTGATCTGGCTCGACGACGTCAGCATCCAGAACTTATTGGAGTCGCTGGCGCAGCTTTGCAGCAGTGTCGACATCGGATCGCCGCCGGTGTTGACCTGGATCGTGTAGATCGTGATGCCGGCCGCTTTGATATTGGCGCAGGTTCCGGTGCCGTTGCCCGTCTGGACCATGCGGTTATCGACCGGCGTCTGCGCCTGGTACCAGCGGTCGGCGGTGTTGAGGCCGTCCGACAGCAGAATGATGATCTGCTGATAGGTGTAGTTCGGATCCATGGCCGGCGCGGTGAGGGGCCCGCCGCCGACCAGCGACTGCCAGCCCCAGACGAGACCGATCGGCTGGTTGGTGTTGCCGTTCGGCTGCATCGAGTCGACGAGGCTGTTCATCGTCGTCCAATCGTAACTCAGGCCCATCATGGCGACCGGGCAGCTATCGTACTGCTCCGCCGGAAACAGGGTCGAAGCCTGGCCGGCCGGCAGGTTGGCGTCCGCGGGGTTTGGCGCGGTGACGGTCTGGTCGTAGTCGCGGTCGCGATCGGTGATGCAGCCGTTCCAGGTGCTGTGGCTGGCCGGCACCCACTGATAGGAGCCGCTACAGCGGCTGCGGCCACGCCGCGACGAGCCTGAGCAGGTCTGAACGTATTGCGAACTGCCGTTGGCCGCCTCCCAGTCGTCCCAGTCGATCCAGGTGCCGTTGTAGTTGCTCGAGCCGACGTTCACGTCCTTCGAGAAGGGCACGATCGACACATAGACGTCGCCGTTGGTGCCGGCCGCCGACTTGAGCTGCGTGAGCAGGCTTTTGGTCGCGCTCTTGAGTGCGTCGATCTTGCCGGCATCCGCCATCGATCCCGTATTGTCGAGCACGAGCGCGACGCGCAGGCGTTGCGAGCCCCACTTCGCGGTCGACGAGCCGGACACCGTGATCTTGCTGTAGCCCATCACGCCCATGAACACGGTCGGCACGTCGACCTGGCCGTTCACGACCACCTGCGAGCCGCCGGTCGTCGTATAGGTCGCGGTAAGGGAGATGTTTTTGGCCTCGGGCTTCGTGAACAACGCGTTGAAGTATTTAGAAGCGTTGGTTTGGAGCGCGCTGCTCGTATCGTTGACCGCCTCTTTGGACAGCATCAGCGCGGTCGAATCGAGCGCCGCTTGCAGTGCCACCTTGACGGAATTGGCGTGGCTGTAGTCGACGGCGGCGCCGACGCCGCCGATCACCGGTAAGGTCGCGATGGCGAAAGTGATGGCGACGTTGCCCGCTTTGGCGCGCGCGAAGCCGGCCAAGTGGCACTGCGCATTCCAGACCATCGATCGGAAAGACATGGCGGCACACGTGTTGAGTTGACGTGCACCGAAACTGCGCGGAACAGAGTAAAAACTGTCGTAAATCGAAGCGCGGAAGAGGGCCTTACCGGTCGAAGGAAGCGCTGTGTCTGGTATCGTTCTCAAGCGAGTATGAACGGCCTCGCGCTGCCGTTGAAAACAAACTGCCCCGCGCGAGCCGCGGGGCGGTGGTTTTCGCAAAACTCGCGCGGCGACCTACATGCTCAGGCGCAACTGGGTCAGCGCCGTGCCGATCTGACTGAAGGTCGTCGGGATTTGCGTCGACGAGGTCAACAGGAAGAACTTGTTGGCGTCGCTCGCGCAGTTTTGCAGCAGCGTCGAGGTTGGGTCGCCGCCGGTGTTGACCTGCACCGTGTAGATCGTGATGCCGGCGGCCTTGACGTTGGCGCAGGTCTTTTCCTGCCGCGTGTCGATCGAACTCTGGCTCGAATACCAGCGGTCCTGCGTGTTGAGGCCGTCGGTCAAGAGAATGATGACCTGCGAATATTGATAGTTTGAGTCGAAGGCCGGAATCGTGAAGGGCGACTGCGTCAGGGACTGCCAGCCCATTTGCAGGCCGATCGCCTGGTTGGTGTTGCCGACAGGCGTCATGGCATCGATCTTGGCCGACAGCGCGGTCCAGTCGTTCGACAGGCCCATCAGCGAAGCGGGGCAGGAGGAGTACTGCTCCGCCGGATAGAGCGTCGAGCCGGCGACCGGAACATCGTTGGTCGTGTCGTAATTCTGGTCGCGGTCGGTCAGGCAGCCGTTCCAGGTGGAATGATCAGCCGGCGTCCAGGTGCCGCCATTGCTGGTGCAGCGCGATTGCGAACTGCCGTACCTGCTGATGCTGCAGGATCCATTGGCGGCCTCCCACAGGTCCCAGCGCAGCCACGAGGCCGTATAATTGCTCGATCCGAAGTTCACGTCCTTGTTGAACGGAACGACCGAGACGTAGACGTCCTCCGGCTTGTTCGCCGCCGCCTGCAATTGCGACAAGAGGCCGTGCGCCGCGGTCTGGAGCGCCGTCATCTTGCTGTCCTGGGCCATCGAGCCGGTGTTGTCGAGCACGAGCGCGACGCGCAGGCGCGTATTGCCCCATGTCGAGGTGGTGCTCGCATTGATCGGGATCTGGCTGTAGCCGAGCAGGCCGAGGAAGTTGGTCGGTAGCGTGGCGGTGCCGTTGAGCAGGATCTTGGAGCCGCCGGTGGTGGAATAGGACGTCGTGATTGCGACGTTCTGCGCCTGCGTATTGGTGAACAGCGCGGTGAAGTATTTCGTCGCCT
Organism: Pseudolabrys sp.; assembly: GCA_035718885.1. Classification (GTDB taxonomy): domain Bacteria; phylum Pseudomonadota; class Alphaproteobacteria; order Rhizobiales; family Xanthobacteraceae; genus Pseudolabrys. Next base: position 3,913 of record DASTGR010000361.1, read on the forward strand.
GCGCTTGCAGATCGGAAGCGGACAGGTTGGCGGCCGTCTTCGACAGCATCAGTGCGGTCGAGTCGAGGGCGGCCTGGAACTGCGCCTTGGTGGCGTTGGCGCGGCTGTAGTCGACGGCGACGCCGACACCGGCCATCAGCGGCAGCGCGGTGAAGGCGAGGAGGGGAAGGACACTGCCGCGGCGGTCACGTAAAAATCGGGCGAACATGGGGTCACCGGCTCCTGAGGGCCTGAAAGGCTCGGCCGGTGGTCGAATATGGTGGCCATTTCTTGCAAGGACGTTGGTTAGCTGACGCGAAACTGGGCAAAAATCGGCTCGAATCGTCGGCAATGACGTTGCGAAGGCGCGGCCGATGGCTATCTGAGCCTTGTTGGGGGGGCGGAACCGCGGGATATCGGGCCCACTTGTCCCCTGCCTGAACTTCGTCAAGAGCGAATCCCGGCTTGGAATGGCCATCCGGGGCTCGCTAGGATGGCGGGGTGGGCCGTGCGCCGCGCGGCACTGGGGTTTGGAATGCAGGTTGCTTTACCGGTTCACATGACACGGATGGCGGACGACGACCGCAAGCGGCGCGATACCGGCGGCGGAAACGCCAATGGACCGGGCACGGCCGTCATTACGAAAACGAAGCCGCAGACCAAGCGGCCGAACATGTACCGTGTTCTGATCCTGAACGACGACTACACGCCGATGGAATTCGTCGTGCACATCCTCGAGCGTTTCTTCGGCAAGGACCACGAGGCCGCCACGCGCATTATGTTGCATGTGCATCATCACGGCATCGGCGAATGCGGCATCTATACTTACGAGGTCGCCGAGACCAAGGTGACGCAGGTTATGGACTTCGCCCGAAAGCATCAGCACCCGTTGCAGTGCGTGATGGAGAAGAAATGAGCGCCGGGGGGCGTCCAACAATACGAAAGAAGACGGAAACCTGAATGCCTACATTCTCGCGCAGCCTCGAACAGTCGCTTCATCGGGCGCTTGCCCTCGCCAATGAGCGGCACCACGAATACGCCACGCTCGAGCACCTCCTGCTCGCCCTGATCGACGACCAGGACGCCTCCGCCGTGATGCGCGCCTGCAATGTCGATCTCGACAAGCTGCGCCGCAGTCTGACGGCCTACCTCGAATCCGAGCTCGAAAATCTCATCACCGACGGCGCTGAGGATTCCAAGCCGACCGCCGGCTTCCAGCGGGTCATCCAGCGCGCCGTCATCCACGTCCAGTCCTCGGGCCGCGAGGAGGTGACCGGCGCCAACGTTCTGGTCGCGATCTTCGCCGAGCGCGAGAGCCACGCCGCCTATTTCCTGCAAGAGCAGGACATGACGCGCTACGACGCGGTCAACTACATCAGCCACGGCATCGCCAAGCGGCCCGGCATGACTGAATCGCGTCCCGCGCGC
>DASTGR010000362.1:0-13385 GCA_035718885.1 Pseudolabrys sp.
AGATTTCGCTGATCGCCGCCGCGACGAGGCCGCCGGTGCAGGACTCCGCCGTGGCAACCGTCAGCGCCTTCGCCTTGCAGCGCTCGAGTAGTTTGTTGACAGCGGCGGTGATCTCGTCGTCGAACATGTCAACTCCACGGCAGCCGCACGGTCGCCGTCGCGTAGGCGACGATGCCCTCGCGGCGGCCAGTGAAGCCGAGCGTCTCGCTGGTCGTCGCCTTTACGGCGACGCGGTCGATCGTGACGCCGGCGATGCGGGCGATCGCCGCGCGCATGGCGTCGCGATGCGGCCCGATCTTCGGCGCCTCGGCGACGATGTTGAGATCGAGATGCGCTATCATGCCGCCGCGGCTTTTCACGCGCTCGACCGCGAAGGCGAGGAATTTGTCGGAGGAGGCGCCCTTCCACTGCGGGTCGCTCGGCGGGAAATGCGTGCCGATGTCGCCGTCGGCGAGCGCGCCGAGAATGGCGTCGACCAGCGCATGAAGACCGACGTCGGCGTCGGAATGGCCGGTCAGTTTCGCCGTATGCGGGATGCGCACGCCGCCGATCCACACCGCATCACCGGGCACGAAAGCGTGCACGTCGATGCCGCTGCCGGTGCGGATGTCCCCGAGTTGAGCCGCCTCGATCGCCTCGGCGCGCATGAAGTCCTCCGCATGGGTGATCTTGATGTTGGCGGGTTCGCCCTCGAACACGGCGACCTGCATGCCGGCCCATTCGGCGAGCGCGGCGTCGTCGGTGAAATCGGCGCGGCCCTCGCGCGCGGCGCGGCGGTGCGCCTCGAGCAGGGGGGCGAACGAGAAGGCCTGCGGCGTCTGGATGGCGCGGAGTTGCGACCGGTCGAGGGTCTCGCCGACGAGGCCATGGCGGTCGACGATCTTGATCGTGTCGGTGACGGCCAAACCGGGTATCGCCGCGCCCGTGTTTCCGACGGCCGTGATTGCCCGCGCGATCAGCGATTCACTGACAAAAGGCCGCGCAGCGTCGTGGACGAGGATGATATCCGGCGTGCGGATTTCCAGGGCTTCCAGCCCGGCGCGGACTGAGGCCTGGCGCGTCGCCCCGCCGGCGACCGGGGGCAGCAGGTCGATGCCGGCGGTGGCCTCCTCGAAGAGGGGGCGATCCTCCATCCGGATGACCGGCTGGATGGCGCCGATCGCCGGCGAGGCCGCAAGCCGCGACAAGGTCCGCCTGAGCATGGCCTCGCCGCCGATCGCGCGGAACTGCTTCGGCCGCTCGCCGCCCGCGCGCAGACCCTGACCCGCGGCAACGACCACGGCAGCAACATCGGCCATCTTCTTCATTCCCCGCACAATTCGCCCCTCCTTAGCGCGTTCCAGGCGCGAGGCGAAAGCGGGGCCGAAGCCCGCGCGGCCTCCAGAGGGGGCATGAACAGGATTTTGCAGTGCAGCACTTGCGCACCGCCGAGGTTTGGCTAAACTGTGGGCACGATTAATGCCCGCCTAAATGGTGTGCATATCGCAGAATACGGCCAAATGGCCGGCGGGAGAACTGATTTGCTGCGGATCGGCGACGTCGAGGTGCCGAATTCTGTGTTTCTGGCCCCTATGGCCGGGATCACCGACGCCCCGTTTCGGCGACTGGCCGAGCGGCTGGGCGCCGGCCTCGTCGTTTCGGAGATGACGGCCTGCGCGGGCCTGGTGCGCGGCGAGCGTGAGCACGCGGTGCGCAGCGACAGCCCGGGGGTCGGCATTCCCGTCGTCCAGCTTGCCGGCTGCGAGGCCGAATGGATGGCGGAGGGCGCGCGCATCGCCGAAGCGCAAGGCGCCCGCATTATCGACATCAACATGGGCTGCCCGGCCAAGCAGGTGGTCAACGGCGCATCGGGGTCGGCTCTCATGCGTGACCTCGACCATGCCTTACGTCTCATCGAGGCCACTGTCGCTGCGGTTCGCGTGCCGGTGACGCTGAAGATGCGGCTCGGCTGGGATCACGGTTCGATCAATTCGCCCGTGCTTGCCCGCCGCGCCGAGGCCGCCGGCGTCAGAATGATCACCGTGCATGGCCGCACGCGCTGCCAATTCTACACCGGCAACGCTGACTGGAGCGCCGTGCGCGCGGTGAAAAATGCCGTCTCAATTCCCGTCGTCGTGAACGGCGACATCACCACCTTCGAGGGTGCGCTCGCCGCACGAGAAGCGTCCGGCGCCGACGCGATCATGATCGGCCGGGGCGCGCAGGGGAGGCCCTGGTTTCCGGGCCAGGTCGCGCGCTTCCTCGCGACCGGCGCGCGCGAAGACGCACCTGCGCTCGCCGACCAGCACGCGCTGACCACCGCCATGTACGACGAGATGATCGCGCATTACGGCGCGCCGGTCGGCCGACGTCACGCGCGCAAGCACCTCGGCTGGGCGCTCGACCACGCCGCCAACACTGCCGGCGTGCCCGCCGACCGCCTCAAGCATCACCGCGCGCGTGTGCTCACCGCGGAGCAGCCGGCCGAAGCGCGCCGTCTGCTCGCCGAAGCCTTCGACGATTTCGCCTGGAGGGCCGCCGCATGAGCCGCCGCGCGCCCGCCGTGTCCGACACACTTCCGAGCGCTACCGATGCGATGCTGCATGCGCTGCCGCATCCGGTGATCATGATTGCGCCGGACGGCCGAATCGCCGACGCCAACGTGGCGGCGGAGCAGTTTTTCGAGGCCTCGATCCCTCTGCTGCGCCGGCACATGCTTCGCGACCTGGTGCCGTTCGGTTCGCCGCTTCTGACGCTGGTCGATCAGGTGCGCCACACCGGATCGGCCGTGAACGAATACAAGGTCGATCTCGCCACGCCGCGCAATCCGGGCGAACGCCTCGTCGATCTGCACGTCGCGCCGCTGCCCGAATATGACGGCCACGTCATCGTCATGCTCCAGGAGCGCACCATCGCCGACAAGATGGACCGGCAGCTGACGCATCGCGGCGCCGCACGCTCGGTGATTGCACTTGCCGCCATGCTGGCGCACGAGATCAAGAATCCGCTGTCCGGCATTCGCGGCGCGGCACAACTTCTCGAGCAGTCTGCCGCCGACGACGACCGCGCTTTGACCAAGCTTATCTGCGACGAAACCGACCGCATCGTGAAGCTGGTCGACCGCATGGAGGTGTTCGCCGACGAGCGCCCGGTCGAGCGCGAGCCGGTCAACATTCACGTTGTGCTCGATCACGTGAAGCGGCTGGCGCAGACCGGCTTCGGCCGCAACATCAAGTTTGTCGAGGAATACGACCCCTCGCTGCCGCCGGTGCTCGCCAATCGCGACCAGCTCGTGCAGGTGCTGCTCAACCTTGTGAAGAACGCCGCCGAGGCGATCAGCGAGAGCGCGGCCGATGGCGAGATCCATCTGACCACCGGCTTTCGCCCCGGCGTGAGGCTGTCCGTGCCGGGCTCGAAAGCGCGCGTGTCGCTGCCGCTCGAGATTTGCGTCAAGGACAACGGACCGGGCGTGCCGGATGATTTGATGCCGCACCTGTTCGATCCCTTCGTCACCACCAAGCGCTCGGGCAGCGGGCTCGGCCTTGCGCTGGTCGCCAAAATCGTCGGCGACCATGGCGGCATCATCGAGTGCGAATCCCAGCCGCGGCGAACGATCTTTCGCGTGCTCATGCCGATCTATAGCGGCGAAGACGTCGACGACTCCCCGCCAATGCAGGCTCCCTAAGGGTCACGAACGATGCCGACCGGAAGCATACTTGTCGCCGACGACGATGCGGCGATCCGCACCGTCCTCAATCAGGCACTGTCGCGCGCGGGCTATGAGGTCCGCTCGACCGGAAACGCCGCGACCCTGTGGCGCTGGGTGACGCAGGGCGATGGCGATCTCGTCATCACCGACGTGGTGATGCCAGACGAGAACGCATTCGATTTGATCCCGCGCATCCGCAAGGCGCGTCCCGATTTGCCGATCGTGGTCATGAGCGCGCAGAACACGTTCATGACCGCGATCCGCGCCTCAGAGCGTGGCGCCTACGAATATCTGCCGAAGCCGTTCGACCTGAAGGAGTTGATCGGCATTGTGGGCCGCGCACTGGCCGAGCCGAAAGAGCGCACTGCCGCGGCCGCGGCGCCGGACGATTTCGACTCGTCCATTCCGCTCGTCGGCCGCTCACCGGCCATGCAGGAGATCTACCGCGTCCTGGCGCGGCTCATGCAGACCGATCTCACCGTGATGATCTCGGGCGAGTCGGGCACCGGAAAGGAACTCGTCGCGCGCGCGCTGCACGATTACGGCAAGCGGCGCACCGGCACCTTCGTCGCCATCAACATGGCGGCGATCCCGCGCGACCTCATCGAGTCAGAGCTGTTCGGCCACGAGAAGGGGGCCTTCACCGGGGCGAACACGCGCTCGGCGGGCCGCTTCGAGCAGGCCGAAGGCGGCACCTTGTTCCTCGACGAGATTGGCGACATGCCGATGGAGGCGCAGACGCGGCTGCTGCGCGTCTTGCAGCAAGGCGAATACACGACGGTCGGCGGCCGCACGCCGATCAAGAGCGACGTGCGCATCATCGCCGCCACCAACAAGGACCTGCGGCTCCTGATCCAGCAGGGCCTGTTCCGCGAGGACCTCTACTTCCGTCTCAATGTCGTGCCGCTGCGGCTGCCTCCGCTGCGCGAGCGCACCGAGGACATCCCGGACCTCATCCGCCACTTCTTCGCGCAGGCCGAGCGCGAAGGCCTGCCGGCAAAGCAGATCGACCAGGCCGCGCTCGACCGGCTCAAGCATCACCGCTGGCCGGGCAATGTGCGCGAACTTGAAAACCTCGCGCGGCGGTTGGCCGCGCTCTATCCGCAGGAGACGATCACCGCGGCGGTCATCGAGGCCGAACTCGCGCAACCGGCGGTGACGTTCGGGCTTGCGGACGAGGCGCGCGCCGACGACTCCTTGAGCGCCGCGGTCGAACGGCACCTTGCATCCTACTTTGCCGGCTTCGAGGACGGGCTGCCGCCGGCGGGGCTCTATCACCGCATCCTGCGCGAGATCGAGCATCCGCTGTTGACGGCAGCGCTCGCCGCGACGCGCGGCAACCAGATCCGCGCCGCCGACCTCCTGGGCGTCAACCGCAATACGCTGCGCAAGAAGATCAAGGATCTCGAGATCCAGGTCTTCCGGGGAAGCTGACGGCGGTAGGCTTTTCCGGCGAGGCCTTGCTATAAGCCCGCGATGAGCACCACGATCGAACTCGGCCTCGACACCTTCGGCGACATCACCGACGGGCCCGACGGCAAGCCGTTGCCCGCGGCACAGGTCATCCGCAACCTGGTGGAGGAGGGCGTTCTCGCCGACCAGGTCGGCGTCGACTTCCTCGGCGTCGGCGAGCACCACCGCGCCGACTTCGCCGTGTCCTCGCCGGAGACGGTGCTCGCGGCCATCGCCGCGCGCACGAGCCGCATCCGCCTTGGCTCGGCCGTGACGGTGCTTTCCTCGGACGATCCGATCCGCGTCTTCCAGCGGTTCTCGACGGTCGACGCCATCTCGAACGGGCGCGCGGAAGTGATCCTCGGCCGCGGCTCGTTCGTCGAGTCGTTCCCGTTGTTCGGCTTCGACCTCAACCAGTACGAGGAGCTGTTCGACGAGAAGCTCGACCTTTTCGCTGCGGTGCTGAAAGAACAACCGATCACATGGCAGGGCCGCCTGCGTGCCCCGCTCGCGAACCAGAGCGTTCATCCGAGGACGCAGTCCGGCAAACTGGTCACCTGGATCGGTGTCGGCGGGACGCCGCAATCGGCGATGCGTGCGGCGCATTACGGCATGCCGATGATGCTTGCGATCATCGGCGGCGATCCGCGGCGCTTCGCGCCGTTCGCCGATCTCTATCGCCGCGCGCTCAGGGATATGGGCAAGCCCGAGCTCCCGGTCGGCGTCCACTCGCACGGCTTCGTCGGTGAGACGGACGCGCAGGCACGCGAGGACCTGTTCGCCGACTACAAGCGGATGCGCGACAAGATCGGCGCCGAGCGCGGCTGGCCGCCGCTCACGCCCGCCGATTTCGAGCGAGAAATCGACATCGGCTCGCTTTATGTCGGCTCGCCCGAGAGTGTGGCCAAAAAGATCGCGACGACTGTGAAGGCGCTAGGCGTCTCCCGCTTCGACCTGAAGTACAGCGCCGGGCCCTTGTCGCACGAGAAGATGATGCGCTCGATCGAGCTCTATGGCCGCAAGGTCATACCGCTTGTACGCGACATGGTCGCCTGACGTTCCCCTTCAGTTCCCGCCGTTAAGCTTGCGACTGGGCCTTGCCTCTGGCCGCGGAATCGTCGCAATTCGGCAACATTGTTGTATAAAAGCATCACTGCCGAGGCTCGAAACGAGCCGGCCATAGCGACTGTTGCATCCGTGCCGCCCGGGGGATCATGAGCGTCGATCAGGCTGCCGCTGAAGCTGCGCTGTCGCCGCCGCCCCGCCGCGGCGAGGCGCGCATTCTCGGCCCGCTCGCCGTGGGCCTCGCGCTGCTGTCGGCCTTCGTCACCTTCGTCGTTCTCGCCGACCTCACGCCGATCGCGCCGACGCATTACGTCGTCGTCAGCCTGCTGCTCGCCAATGCGGCGACGGTGGTCCTCCTGCTCGGCATCATCGTTCGCGAGGTTTGGCAGGTGGTCCACGCCCGGCGCACCGGACGCGCCGCGGCGCGCCTGCACGTGCGCATCGTCGGCCTGTTCTCGATTATCGCGGCGGCGCCGGCGATCCTCGTCGCCATCGTCGCCAGCGTGACCCTCGACCGTGGTCTCGACCGTCTCTTCTCGACGCGCACGCGCGCGGCGATCGAGAACTCGCTGGTCGTCGCCGAGGCCTATCTGCACGATCACGCGCAGATCGTGCGCTCCGACATCATGGTGATGGGCATCGACCTCGCGCGCACCAAGCCGCTGTTCGACTCTCAACCCGAAAAACTGCCCGAGTTTCTCACGTTCCAGGCTGCGGTGCGGGGGCTGGCGGCGGCCATCGTCCTCGACGAGAACCTCAAGGTCGTCGCCCGCGCCGACACCAAGGTGAACGAGACTTTCGCGCTGCCACCGCGCGAGGCGCTCGCGCACATCACGGCGAAAGAGCCGCAGATCGTTCTGCTGCCCGACACCAACTATGTCGCGGCGGTCGTCAAGCTCGACCAGTATCCGGACGATTATCTCTACATCACGCGGCTGCTCGACCCGCGCGTCGTGCCGCAATTGCAGGCGACGCGGGCGAGCGTCACCGAGTACACCACGCTCGAGGCGCGCCGGCTCGGCGTGCAGGTCGCCTTCGCGCTGATGTACACCGTCATCGCGCTCATCGTGCTCCTGTCGGCAGTGTGGATCGGGCTCGATTTCGCCAACCGGCTGGTGGCGCCGATCCGCCGCCTGATCGGCGCGGCAACGGCCGTGTCGACCGGCAACCTCTATGTGCGCGTGCCGGTGCGGCAGTCGGAGGGAGACCTCGCCCACCTCGGCGAGACCTTCAACCGCATGACGCAGGAATTGCGCACGCAGCGCGACGACATCATGCGCGCGCGCGACGTCATCGACAGCCGCCGCCGCTTCACCGAGGCCGTGCTCGCCGGCGCCTCGGCCGGAGTCATCGGCATTGACGGGCACGGCTGCGTCTCGATCCTCAATCGCTCGGCCGAAAAGCTGATCGGCCGCAACGAGGCCGAAGCGCTCGGCAAGCCGCTCGCCGAGGTCTTGCCGGAGCTCGCCGATATCATGGCTGCGGCGCAGAATGGCGCGCATACGCAGGACCAGGTGACGATCACCCGCAACGGCCGCGAGCGCAATCTCTCCGTCCGCGTCACCAGCGAGCAGTCGCCCGAGGCGGAACACGGCTACGTCGTCACGCTCGACGACATCACCGACCTCGTCGCCGCACAGCGCACTTCGGCCTGGGCCGACGTCGCGCGCCGCATCGCCCACGAGATCAAGAATCCGCTGACGCCGATCCAGCTCTCGGCGGAACGGCTGCGGCGCAAGTACGGCAAGATGATCGTCGAGGACCGCGGCGTATTCGAGCAGTGCACCGATACGATCGTGCGCCAGGTCGACGACATCCGCCGCATGGTCGACGAGTTCTCACGCTTCTCGCGCATGCCGAAACCGGTCATCGCGCAGGAGAACGTCGTCGATATCGTGCGCGAGGCGGTGTTCCTGATGCGCGTCGGCCATGCCGACATCGACATGACGGTCGAGGTCGCGGAGGACCCGATGTCGGCGCGGTTCGACCGCCGCCTGATTTCGCAGGCGCTGACCAATTTGATCAAGAACGCAGCCGAGGCGATCTCCGCCGTGCCGCCGGAAGAACTCGGCCGCGGCGCGATCAAAGTCGACATTGCGCGCGAGGGCGAGAACATCGTCATCGACGTGATCGACAACGGCATCGGCCTGCCGAAGGAAAACCGCTCGCGTCTGCTCGAGCCCTATGTGACGACGCGCGAAAAGGGCACCGGCCTTGGACTCGCCATCGTCGGGCGTATCTTCGAGGAGCATGGCGGCGGCATCGAACTGCGCGACGCCGCGGACAAGGTCCCGGGCCAGCGCGGCGCCTGGATGCGCGTGTACTTCCTCGCCGCCGGCAAGGAAGGCGCGGCCGAGACTGCCGCACCCGACAAGCAGAGAACCGTGAACGAGTGATGCATGTCCGCTGAAATACTCATCGTCGACGACGAAGCCGATATCCGCGATCTCGTCGCCGGAATTCTCGAGGACGAAGGCTACGCGACGCGCACCGCGCGCAACAGCGACGACGCGCTCGCGGCGATCGCGACGCGCCGGCCGAACCTCGTTTTCCTCGATATCTGGCTGCAAGGCTCGAAGCTCGACGGCCTGCAACTGCTCGACACCGTCAAGCGCGAGCATGCCGAATTGCCCGTGGTGATGATCTCCGGCCACGGAAACATCGAGACCGCGGTCGCCGCGATCAAGCAGGGCGCCTACGACTTCATCGAGAAACCGTTCAAGGCCGACCGGCTGGTGCTGGTCGCCGACCGGGCGCTCGAGACCTCGCGGCTCAAGCGCGAGGTCAGGCAGCTCAAGCAGCTCGCGCCGGTGGCCCCGCAACTCGTCGGCCGCTCCGGCGCGATGTCGCAATTGCGCCAGTCGCTCGAGCGCGTGGCGCCGACCAACAGCCGCATTCTCATCGTCGGCCCGTCCGGCGCCGGCAAGGAGCTCGCCGCGCGCACGATCCACGACATGTCGGCGCGGGCGAGCGGTCCCTTCGTGGTCATCAACGCTGCGGCGATCACGCCCGAGCGCATGGAGATCGAGCTGTTCGGCGTCGATCAGACGAACGGCAGCGACCAGAAGAAGGCCGGCGCGCTCGAAGAGGCGCATGGTGGCACTTTGTTCATCGACGACGTGGCCGAAATGCCGCGCGAGACGCAGAACAAGATCCTGCGCGTTCTCGTCGACCAGACTTTCCAGCGCGTCGGCGGCACCGCCAAGCTCTCGGTCGACGTGCGCATCGTGTCGTCGACCTCGCGCAATCTCGAGGCGCTGATCGCGGAAGGGCGCTTCCGCGAGGACCTCTATCACCGGCTCTCGGTCGTGCCGATCCGCGTGCCGGCGCTGGCCGAGCGGCGCGAGGACATTCCCGATCTCGTCGACTATTTCATGGACCAGATCTCGCAGGCGACCGGCCTGCCGAAACGCCGCATTGGCGAGGACGCCATGGCGGTGCTGCAATCGCACAACTGGCCGGGCAATGTCCGCCAGCTGCGCAACAACATCGAGCGGCTGATGATCCTCGCCGGTGGCGAGCCGGACGCGGTGCTCGACGCCTCGATGCTGCCGCCGGATGTGGGCTCGATGGTGCCGTCTATGCCCAACGGCAATGGCGGCGAGCAGCTCATGGGCCTGCCGCTGCGCGACGCGCGTGAAGTGTTCGAGCGCGAATACCTGGTGGCGCAGATTTCGCGCTTCGGCGGCAATATCTCGCGCACCGCCGAATTTGTCGGCATGGAACGCTCGGCGCTGCATCGCAAGCTGAAAGCTCTGGGAATCGGGTAAGCACGTTCCATGTCACGCATCGCCTATGTGAACGGCCGCTATCTGCCGCACGCTCAGGCCGCCGTCTCGATCGAGGACCGCGGCTATCAATTCGCCGACGGCGTCTACGAGGTCTGCGAGGTGAGGGACGGCCGGCTGGTCGACGAGACCCGCCACATGGCTCGCCTCGACCGCTCTTTACGCGAACTGCGCATGGCGCGGCCCATGTCGGCCAAGGCACTGTCGCATGTGCTGCGTGAGACGGTGCGCAAGAACCGTGTGCGGGACGGCATCGTCTACGTGCAGGTCACGCGCGGCGTGGCGCCGCGCGATTTCCCGTTTCCCGCGGCCGGCACACGCTCGAGCCTCGTCGTCACGTCGCGCAGCTTCGATCGCGCGCGGCTCGAAGCGCAGGCCGAGAAGGGGATCGACGTCGTGACAGTGCCCGACGTCCGCTGGCAGCGCGTCGATATCAAATCCGTGGCGCTTTTGCCGAATGTGCTCGCCAAGCAGATAGCGCGCGACAAGGGCGCGCGCGAAGCCTGGATGGTCGACGGGCAGGGCTGCGTCACCGAGGGTGCCTCGTCGAATGCCTGGATCGTCACGCGCGACGGCGTGCTGGTCACCCGGCCGCTCGATACCGGCATCCTGCCCGGCATCACCCGCTCCGTGGTGATGGACGAGGTGAAGGCACTGGGGATCAAGGTCGAGGAACGCGCCTTCACGGTCGAGGAGGCCTATGCCGCGCGCGAAGCCTTCGTGACCTCGGCGAGCCAGATCGTCATGCCCGTCGTCAGCATTGACGGGAAATCCGTCGGTAACGGGGCACCCGGGCTGATCACATCGAGCCTGCGACGTGACTATCATCGGCACGCCGAAATCGCCTGACAGCCGGTCGCCATGCCTTGGGCGAGCGGCCGCCGGATCACGGGAAATCGATAAAATTCAGCAACTTGGCTCCAGATAGGCCAACTACCGCTTGCACCGCTCCCGGGCGTGCCATCTAATAGGTTCTTTCCGGGCTAGGGCCGCGGGGGTGTGGGACCCGCGCGGCGCGTGCGGGCTTGTCCGCAGGCGAAACAAGAACCGGCAACGAAGGTCTCGTGCGTAAGACACGGGCAAAAAACGGAACACGGCCATGGCAGCCGAACGTGCGCAAAATCTGCAAGACACTTTCCTCAATCACGTCCGCAAAGCGAAAATCCCGCTCACCATCTTCCTGGTGAACGGGGTGAAGCTGCAAGGCGTTGTGACATGGTTCGATAATTTCTGCGTGCTGCTGCGGCGGGATGGTCATTCCCAGCTCGTCTACAAGCACGCGATTTCGACCATCATGCCCGGCCACCCGATCCAGCTGTTCGAAGGCGGGGAAGAGGCCGGCGGAGACAAGGTCTGATTGGAACCACGCCGTCGTGAGCAGGGCGCCGATCGTCTGACCCCGACAGGGGCGGAGACCGGGCGCGCCATCGTCATCGAGCCATGGCTGAAGCAGTCCACGCCGCGCGGCGCCGCGCGCGACGCAGACGTTCGCACGCCGCAAGCGCGTCTTGAGGAGGCGGTCGGTCTTGCCCGCGCCATCGATCTGAATGTCGTGGAGCAGGGGCTTGTCACGTTGGGCGACATTCGTCCCGCGACCTATATCGGCAAGGGCAAGGTCGACGAGATCGCCGGTCTGGTGAAGAGCCTGGAAGTCTCGGTCGTGATCATGGACTGTCCGGTCTCGCCGGTGCAGCAGCGCAATCTCGAGAAGGCCTGGGGCGCCAAGGTCATCGACCGCACGGGCTTGATTCTCGAAATCTTTGGCCGGCGCGCGCGTACGCGCGAGGGCGCGCTCCAGGTCGAGCTGGCGCACTTAAGCTATCAAAAGACCCGCCTCGTGCGCGCCTGGACGCATCTCGAGCGTCAGCGCGGCGGCTTTGGTTTCCTCGGTGGCCCGGGCGAGACACAGATCGAGGCCGACCGCCGCGTCATCGGCGAGCGCATCGCGCGCATCGAAGACGAACTGGAAAAGGTCAAGCGCACGCGCACGCTCCATCGCGAGAGCCGCAAGCGCGTGCCGTATCCGATCGTGGCACTGGTCGGCTACACGAACGCCGGCAAGTCCACGTTGTTCAACCGCATGACGCAGGCAAGCGTGTTGTCGGCCGACATGCTGTTCGCCACGCTCGACCCGACCCTGCGCGCGGTCGATCTACCGCACGGCAGCCGCGTGATCCTGTCCGACACCGTCGGCTTCATTTCCGACCTCCCGACCATGCTGGTCGCGGCCTTCCGCGCCACGCTGGAAGAGGTCATCGAGGCCGACGTGATCCTGCACGTGCGCGACATTGCGCATGAGGACGCGGCCGCGCAGTCGCGCGACGTCGGGCAGGTGCTGGAAGAGCTTGGCATTGCGCCAACCGATCCGCGGCTGATCGAGGTCTGGAACAAGATCGACCGGCTCGATGCCGAGGGACGCGCGCGCGCCGACAATCTCGCAGACCGCCAGCCAGCGCCGCAGCGGGCAGTGATGGTGTCGGCCTTGACGGGCGAGGGGATCGAGGCGCTCGACGCGGCGATCGAACGGCGGCTGAGCGAAAAGCGCCAGACCCTGTCGCTGTCGCTCGATCCGGCCGACGGGGCGGGGCTTTCCTGGCTCTACCGCCATTCGGAGGTGCTCGACCGCGCTATGGGCGAGGACGGCCGCCTCGCCGTCACCGTGCGCGCCGACGCCAAGAACGCCGAGATCGTGAAGCGGAAATACGCGGCGATCTGATCAGGCGCCGCCGGCCTTTTCCTCTTCCTTCGCCGCGTCCCAGAGCGCGTCCATTTCAGCCAAAGTGGCGTCCTGGGGCCGCTTGCCCCTGGCGGCGAGAGCACGCTCGATCGAGGCGAAGCGCCGCTCGAACTTCTGGTTGGTGGCGCGCAGGATGCCTTCCGGGTCCGCTTTCAGGTGCCGCGCCAGGTTGACCACGGCGAACAACAGATCGCCGACTTCTGTCGCCGCGTGGGCCTCGTCCTGCGCGTCGAGCGCAGCTTCGATCTCGTCGGCCTCCTCCCGGATCTTGGCGAGCACGGCGCGCTTGTCGTTCCAGTCGAACCCGACCTGGCCGGCCTTGTTCTGGAGCTTGAGCGCGCGGGTCAATGCGGGCAGGGCAACCGGTACGCCGGCAAGCGCGCCGTCCGCTTGCTCACCGCGGACCGCTTTCTCGTCCGCCTTCTCCTGGGCCTTGATCCGCTCCCACAGCCCCTTGACCGCCTCGGCGGTCTTTCCGTCCTCGTCGGCGAAGACATGCGGGTGCCGGCGGATGAGCTTGGTGGTGATCGCCTCGACGACGCCGCCGAAATCGAACTTGTCCTGCTCCTGCGCCATGCGGGCGTGGAAGACGACCTGGAGCAAGAGATCGCCGAGTTCGTCCCTGAGATGGTCGAGATCGCCACGGGCGATCGCG
>DASTGR010000363.1:0-10961 GCA_035718885.1 Pseudolabrys sp.
GCGGAAAGCGGCTGTCGCCGAGTTCGACGTTCACATGCGACAGCGGCACGCCGAGCTGTTCGGCCGCCATCTGGCCGATGACGGTGTAGGCGCCGGTGCCGAGATCGTGCGCAGCAATCTGCACGCGCACGCGGCCGTCGGCCTCGAGGCGCACGCGGACCGCAGACGCGCCGACATGGGTCGGATAAATCGCGGTGGCGCAGCCCCAGCCGACGAGCCAGTCGCCGTCGCTCATGCTGCCGGCCTTCGCCTCGCGCTTGCCCCAGCCGAACTTCTCGCCGGCCTGGTCGTAGCATTTCATCAGCGAACGCGACGACCATTCCTTGCCGGTCGTATCGGTCATCGAATCGTTCTTGCGCCGGAGCTCGACCGGATCCATCTCCAGCTTGACGGCGAGCTCGTCCATCGCGCTCTCGAGCGCGTAGATGTAGGGCACGACCGGCGGCGAGCGCATGAATCCGGGCGTGTTGCGGTCGGCGTGCACCAGCGACACATGCGTCTTCACGGTCCCGTAGTTATAGACGCGCGCGGAATCCTCCACGCCGGCGACGGTGTAGGGGTCGGGCCGTGACGTGATCTCGAAGCCCTCATGGCTGAATCCCTTGATCGTGCCGTCGCGCCCGGCGCCGAAGCGGATCTTGTGATGCGTCTCGGCCCGGTAGGTCTGGATGGTGAAGGCCTGGTCGCGCGTCGCCACGAGCTTGACCGGCCTGTTCAGCACCTTCGCCGCATAGGCGACGAAGCCGGTGCGCGGCGAGAACTGCGCTTTCGAGCCGAAGGCGCCGCCGACATAAGGACTGACGATGCGCACCTTGTCGTCGGAAATGCCGAGCTTCTTGGCGACGCTCGCCTTCTGCCCGTAGACGAACTGGCTCGGCTCGTAGATCGTCAGTTCGTCGCCGCGCCATTCCGCGGTGGTGGTGAAAAGCTCGATCGGATTATGATGCTCCGTCGGCGTGCCGTACTCGCCTTCGAATTTGACCTCGGCGGCCGCGATGGCGGAGTCGGCATCGCCCGCCTGCGGCAGTTCCTTGGCGCGCTCGCTTGCCTTGCTTGCGTCTTCTTCCGTGACGCCGGGTGAGCCGAAGGTTGCACTCGGTTTCTCCGCGTCGTAGTCGACCTTGACCAGCGACGCCGCTTCCTGCGCGGCTTCGTAAGTATCGGCGACCACCATGCCGACGATCTGGCCGTCATGGAAGATCTCGGGGCCCATCTCCTGCATCGACTGGGTCGAGCCGCCGCCGCCGGTCGAGAACGGCACTTGCTGAAGTCCCTTGGTGTTCTCGTATGTGAAAATGTCCAGCACGCCCGGCACCGCCCTCGCGGCGCGCACGTCGATCGCGTTGATGCGGCCCTTGGCAATCACGCTGGTGACGAGAAAGGCGTAGGCCGGGTCGTTGACGGCGAAGTCGGAGCCGTAGCGGGCTTCGCCCGTGACCTTGGCGCGGCCGTCGAGCCGTGGCTCGGGGCGGCCCATATTGTCGAGAGGGGCAGGGGCGGCGCGGTTCATTGTTTGCGCTCCGTTCAAAGGGGCATTGCAGCGGTCTCGCGCAAGGCGCGTACGAGCGTGCGCTTGCCGAGATCGATCTTGAAGGCGTTCTCGCCGCGCGGCGACGCGCGCTCGAAGGCCTTCTCTGCCGCGGCATTGAGCGTTTCATCGGTGAGCTTCTGGCCGCGCAACGCGGCTTCGGCCTCGCGGGCACGCCAGGGCACGGTCGCGACGCCGCCGAGCGCGATCCGCGCCTGCCGGACCGTGTCGCCGTCCATGTCGAGTGCGACTGCGGCGGAGGCGAGCGCGAACTCGTAGGACTCGCGGTCGCGCACCTTCACGTATTTCGACCGTTTCGCCCAAGGCGCGGGCGGCACGACGAAAGCGGTGATGAGATCGCCCGGCTGGAGCACTGTCTCGATGTGCGGCGCGTCGGCCGGCTGCCGGTGCAGTTCGGCGAATGGTATGGCGCGCGACCCGGACGGGCCGGCGACGTCGACCACGGCGTCGAGCGCGATCAGCGCCTGCGCGAAATCGCCCGGATACGTGGCGATGCAGCGGTCGGAGGCGCCGAGGATCGCATGATTGCGGTTGACGCCATCCATGGCGGCGCAGCCCGACCCGGGCGCACGCTTGTTGCAGGCGGCGTAGGACATATCGCGGAAATAGGTGCAGCGTGTCCGTTGCAGGACGTTGCCGCCGAGGCTGGCCATGTTGCGCAGCTGCGGGCTCGCCGCGAGATAAAGCGATTGCACAATGACCGGGTAGTTCTCGACCACGTCGGAGTGCTCGGCCGCCTGCGACATCTTCACCAGCGCACCGAGCCAGAGCCCGCGCGAACCGAACTCGATCTCGCCCGACGGGGACTCCTCAAGAGGATTGATGTCGGTGACGAGCTCTGGCTGCATCACATCGAGGCGCATCAGGTCGACGAGCGTCGTGCCGCCGGCAAGATACTGGCTGCGCGCGCGCACCGAGGCCGCTTCGCGCGGCGTCTCGGCGAGGTGATGCGTCTCGACCGCGCCTTGCGCGGTCGTGGCTCGGGCATAGACGAAGGGGTGCATGGCTTTAGGTCTCCTTCATCTTCGGCTTTGCGTCTTTGACGGCGTCGACGATGTTCGGATAGCAGGCGCAGCGGCACAGGTTGCCGCTCATGTATTCGCGGATGTCGGCGTCGTTCTCCGCATGACCTTCGGCGACGCAGGCCACCGCCGACATGATCTGCCCGGGCGTGCAATAGCCGCACTGGAAGGCGTCGTGGTCGATGAAGGCCTGTTGCATCGGATGCAGCGCGCCGTCCGGTCCGGCGAGACCTTCGATCGTCGTGATCTCGTGGCCCTGCGCCATCGCGGCGAAGGTAAGGCAGGAAAGCACCCGCTTGCCGTCCATCAGGACCGTGCAGGCGCCGCACTGGCCGTGATCGCAGCCTTTCTTGGTGCCGGTGAGTCCGACGTGCTCGCGCAGGGCGTCGAGCAGACTGGTCCTTACGTCGAGCGAGAGCCGACGCTCCTGTCCATTGACGACGAGAGAGAGGGTCACAGGCTGCCGCGGCGAGACCCGCGCGGGCGCGTCCGAAGTTTGGCCACGTGCTTTGTCGAGGAGTGAGACGGTCATGGTGGATGCCACGGTGGTGCTGAGAAAGTTCCGGCGGCTCAAGCCGCCCGCTCCGCGGGTTGATGACGAATCGTGCATCGGACCCCCTTGCTTGTTCGTCGCGCAAATGTTGCAGCGCGCGCGGTGTCGCTTAACGGGAGCAAGTCCCGGCCCGAGCGCGGGTTCCTGCCGGCAACATGAAATTCGGAATGGCTCCCGCGCGCGGGAACTGTCGGGGTCAATTGCGCGAACCGAATCGCGGCACGAGCGGCATCCGCTCTTTCGGGAACGTGCCGCGCTCGTGCATCGCCAGGTCCTTCTTGCCGGGCGCAAGCGTGGTGGCGCTGCCGTTCCAGTCGCGGGTCAGATAGTCGCCGAACGAGAGCGAGAACATGAAGACGAGCCAGAGCAGGCCGGTCATGGCGGCGAGGCGCACCAGCGCGCGCGATCGGTCGAGATGCATGAAGAACACGAGGACGAGCGCCGCCTTCGCCACCGCGACCCCGTAATTGATCAGGCCGTTGCCGATGCCGAGCGGGATGTAGGCCGAGCCGACCGTCAAACCGAGTAGCAGCATCAACGCCAGCCAGATCAGCGACGGCTTGCGCCAGAGTGCGATCGTATTGCGGCCGGCGTCGCTCATGAGCGCCCTATGAGATAGACCATGGGCAACAGGAATATCCAGATCGTGTCGACGAGATGCCAGTACAGTGCCACGCCGTCGAAACGTGTCGCCTCGACCGGCAGCGCGCCGCGCTTGAGTTCGAGCGTGACCACCAAAACGATGCCGATGCCGACCGTGAGGTGAACGGCGTGGATGCCCGTGGCGATCCAGTAGAAAGCCCAGAACAACTGCGTCGCCGCCGGATGAAGCGGGAAGCCCGGACCGGGCCATAGACCCTTCTCCAGGTCGGAATGATATTCGAAGCCCTTGATGACGAGGAACGCGACGCCAAGTGCAACCGTGGCGGTCAGACACCACAGCGTCATACGCCGCAGTCCCTCCTGGGAGGCCTTCACCGCCATCGCCATGGTCAGGCTGCTGGTCAGCAGCACCGCAGTGTTGGTCGCGCCATAGACGACCTCGGTCTCGCGCGCGGCCGCCTTGAAGGCTTCGGCGTCGAGATGGCGATAGATTGTGTAGGCGAGAAATAGGCCGCCGAAGAACAGGACCTCGCTGGCGATGAACACCCACATGCCGAACGTCACGGCGAGCTTCTGCCGCTCGACGCTCGGCCAGGGTTCGTGCAGGACGCGGGAAACCTCGCTCACGTCATGTCTCCCTGCATCGTTTCCGGCTCGCGATTTTCGGCATCGGGCGCCTCGCGGTCGGGGTGATAGCGGTAGGGCGGCGCCTTGACCCGCGGAAGCGTCTTGAAATTGTCTTTCGGCGGCGGCGAGGCGGTTTGCCACTCCAGTCCTGTGGCCTCCCACGGGTTCGCGCCCGCCTTCTTTCCGTAGAAGAGCGACCACGTGAGATAGATCAGCGGCAGCGTATAGGCGACGAACAGCACCACCGCGCCGACCGACGACATCACGTGCCAGATCTGGAATTCCGGCGGATAGACGTGATAGCGCCGGGGCATGCCGCCATAGCCCATGATGAACTGCGGCATGAAGGTGGTGTTGAAGCCGAGGAACATGACGATCGCCGCGAACCGCGCCCAGGCTTCCGAATAGAGGCGGCCGGTGACCTTCGGCCACCAGAAATGCAGTCCGGCGAAGAAGGCGGACACGCTGCCGCCGACCATGATGTAGTGGAAATGCGCGACGACGAAATAAGTGTCGGTCACGTGCACGTCGATCGGCACCGAGGCGAGGAACAGACCGGTGAGGCCGCCCACCGTGAACAGGCCGAGGAAGCCGAGGGAATAGATGAGCGGCGCCTCGAAGGTGATCTGGCCGCGATAGAGCGTCGCCGTCCAGTTGAACACCTTGATGGCGGACGGCACCGCCACCATGAACGAGAGAAACGAGAACACGAAGTTGGCGTATTGCGACTGCCCGGAGACGAACATGTGATGGCCCCAGACGAAGAAGCCGATCACCGCGATGGCCATCATGGCGTAGACCATCATGGAGTAGCCGAAGACGCGCCGCCGCGCGAAGCAGGCGAACACTTCCGACACCACGCCCATCGCCGGCAGCACCATGATGTAGACGGCGGGGTGGCTGTAGAACCAGAACAGGTGCTGGAACAGGATCGGGTCGCCGCCATTCGCCGGATTGAAGATCGGCATGCCGAGCCAGCGTTCGGCGATGACCAGCAGCAGCGACATGGCCAGCACCGGCGTCGCCAGCACCATCACGAGGCTGGTCGCGTAGATCGACCAGACGAACAGCGGCAGGCGGAACCAGGTCATGCCCGGCGCGCGCAGCAGGTGCACGGTGGTGATGAAATTCACGCCGGTGGCGATCGAGGAAAACCCGACAATGAAGACGCCTGCCGCGGCCGAGATCACGGCGCCGTTCGAGAACATCGTCGACAGCGGCGTGTAGAAGGTCCAGCCCGTATCGACGCCGCCGGCGACGATCGAAAAGATTGCGAAGCAGGCGCCGACGATGAAAATGTACCAGGAGACCAGGTTGAGCCTGGGGAAGGCGACGTCCCTGGCGCCGATCATCATCGGCAGGAGGAAGTTGCCGAGCGTCGTAGGAATTGACGGCACCAGGAAGAACCAGACCATGACGATGCCGTGCAGCGTGAACAGCCGGTTATAGGCGTCGTCGCTCAGGAATTCCCCGTGCGGGAACATCAGTTCGAGCCGCACGGCGCCGATCGCGAGGCCGCCGATGAAGAAGAAGAACGTGATCGACAGCGCGTAGAGGATCCCGATGCGCTTGTGGTCGGTGGTGGTGATCCACGACCACAATGTGTGGCCATGCTGAAGATAGCTTTCTTCCTTGTCCCGATGGCGAACGTAGATGAGGGCGGCGTCGCTCATGGCCGGGTCTCCGCGCTCAGCGATTTCAGGTAGGCGATCAGCTTGACCATGTCGTCGTCGCTCACCGTGCCCTTGAAGCTCGGCATGATCGGATCGAAGCCGGCGACGACGTCCTTCTGCGGCAGCAGGATGGAATCGCGCAGGTAGGCCTCGTCGGCGATGACGGTGCGGCCGCCGGCAAGCTGGACCTTGCGGCCGAAAATACCGTTCAGATCGGGCGCGTGGACGCTCGACTGCGACGCATGGCAGCCGGAGCAGCCGAACGAGCGGAACAGCTTCTCGCCTTCGGCGGCGAGATTTTCCGCGCCGGGCTGCGCCGCGCTCCAGCGCGCGTAATCCGCCGCCGTCATCAAGACCAGCCGGCCGGTCATGCGCGAATGCTCCGAGCCGCACAGTTCGGCGCAGAGCAGGTGGTAGACGCCCGGCTTGTCGGCGGTGAAGGAGAGGTAGGTGTAGCGGCCGGGCAGCACGTCCTGCTTCAGGCGCAGCGCGGGAAGAAACATGCTGTGGATCACGTCCTGCGAGGTCATGATGAGCCGCACCGGCCGGCCCACCGGAGCGTGCAGTTCGTTGATCTCGCGCACGCCGTTCGGCTGCTGCACCTTCCACATCCACTGCTTGGCGACGACATGCAACTCGATCGCGTTCGCCGGCGGTACGACGTTTTGCAGTTGCTGCACGGCGGCCCACCAGAACAGGAACAGGAAGGCGATGGCCGTCGCCGCGGTCCAGCCGAGCTCGAGTTCGTTGGTGATGATCTCGGGCAGGAAGCCGCGCGGCGCGCGCGAGCCGCGCCGGTAACGGATCGAGAACCCGACAATGGCGATGAAGACGAGGGCGACCACGAGCGCAGAAGCGACCGTCAGGACGGCGAACAGGCGGTCCCATTCGCCGGCATAGACGGAGGCCTGCAAAGGGTAGGCGCCGGTCATGCGCGCCTCCGCCGCTTGGCGACGAGCATCAGCCCGATGCCGCCCGCGAGCAGCGTCGCGGTCGCCGCGCCGCCAATGTTGAGGATCCTCGTGATCGAAGCGGTGTAGATGCCCCTGGCCGGATCGAAGCCGTAGCAGAGCAGGTGGATCTCGTCGGCGATGCCGCCGATCCTGCCTTTGCCGGCCTCGACCAAAGCGAGCCGCAGGTCCGGTCCGTTGAGACCGAGGCTGGTGAGGACGCGCGAGACACGGCCCTGCGCGGTGACGACGTAAGCGGCGGCCGGATGCGCGTACTGATCGTGCGCCGCGTCATAAGAAAAGCGATAGCCGGCGGCCTTGGTGACGGCGCCTATGGCGTCGTCATGCCCGGTCAGGAGCGTGGTCGCCGCGGCGAGCGGGGTGCCTCGGCCGATGCGGCTTGCGGCGAAGCTGGCGGCGACCGCCGGCGCGTCCTTCGGATCGATCCCGACCACGACGAGATGATAGTCGCGGCCGGGCGCGAGCCCGGTCTTGTCCAGCGCGCCGGCTGCGAATGCGAGGATCGGGCCGCACAAGGTGCGGCAAGTGTAGTCGGCGAATACGATGACCGCGGGCGTGCCGCCGATTGCCGCGCCGAGCGTGCGCGGCTTGCCGCGTTCGTCGGTGAATTTCGCGTCGCGCGGCAGCTGCGCGTTCGGCTGCGGCGAAGCCGCAATGGCATCGAGCGTGGCGCGGCTGAAGTTTGCGCGCGCCGCCGGCGCGGCGGCCGTCATCAGCGCGGCGAGAAGAAGGAGACGGATCATTGGCCGCTCTCCCGCGGCGCGGCGTCGATCGGGGCGTAACCGCCGGCGCCCTTTGCCGCGATCCTGTGCATGGCCTCCTCGATCGGGATCGCGATCAGACCCTTCGCGCGATCGATCCAGCGATAGCCTTGCAGGCGCGATTTCTGTTCCGTTTCGGCACGGTGCAACCAGTCGGTCTCGTCCTGCACCAGGCGAGGCGACGGAAACACCTTCGGCACGGTCGGGCCATGCGCGGGCACTTCCGCGCTGTAGAACCAAAGCACGAGGCCGAAAGCGATCGCCAGCAAGACCAGGGCCGCGCCTGCGATCGCCAGCAGGAGCTTCGGCCGTGTCGAATCCGGTTCGAGCCGATCGGGGAGGGCGCGGTCAGCGGCCATGGCGCATCCTCCATTGCCGCAACGGCGCCTGCGTCCACGGCATGGCGAGGAAGGCGATGAGCAACGCCCCGATCGCGATCAGCGCTAGCGCCGCCGCGCCGAGTGCCAACGGACCGAAGGCCGGCACGACGAGGTAGGCGTCGAACAGCGCGATGCCGGCGAGCGCGATGACGCCGATGATCCGGAGTGCGCGCGGGCTCCTCCGCCAGCGGCCGAGGAACAGCGAGAAGATCGGGATGACCGAGCCGAACAGGAAGGCGAGGACGGCAATCGCGAGCCATGTCCCGTGCGTGCGGTCGACGAACCAGCTCACGCGCTCCGGAACGTCGCCGTACCAGACGATCAGCAGTGCCATGAAATTCACATAGACGAGCCCGAGCAGCGAAGCGAGCAGGAGGCCGCCGAGATCGGCAAAGGCCGCGTCGCCGTCGTCGCGCGCCACGATCGCCGTGACGGCCAGCGCCGAGGCGAGCTGCGCGAAGGCGAGAGTCGCGCCGAACGAGCTCGAGGTGAAATGCGGCGAAAGCGACAGCACCCAGTCATAGCCGACGATGGTGATCGTGACGCCGTAGAAGATGAGTCCGAGACCGGCGGTGATCGTTGCCGCAACGCCGCTGAGCCTCGGCAGCAAAAAGGCGAGCGCGCTCCAGCCGACGAAGGCGAGCGCGGTGCGGCCGATGAAGAACGGCGCGTTGAGATACCAGCGGTGCACGTCGGCATGCACGCCGCCGTGCCCGAACATCCACGGATAGAATGTCGGAAGCAGCGCGAGTATCGGCACGGCCAGCAGCGCCATCAGCGGGATCGCGGCCGCGGCGGTGATGAACTCCGGCGCAAATCGGTAGCCCCAGTGTCCGCCGGTCATCGCATGGATCAAAATCGCCAGCAGGCCGCCGAGGGGGACGCCGCTCCAGAACAGGAATGCTGCCAGCCAGCCGCCGGCCGCTGCTTTCGGCGCCGCAAACAGGAACAGGCCCATGCCAATGAGAGTGGCGAGCCCGACCAGCAAAGGCGCGGCCGGCGTCAGCACGGCGCGGCGCAAGGACCGACGCATGGTTCGCCGCGCACTCATGGCAGATGCTCCTTGGCATCCGGAACGGCGGCAAGCTTGGCGTGGCGCGACAATTGGAGCGCGCGGATATAAGCGACGATCGCCCAGCGGTCGCGCGGCGCAACCCGCGCGGCGTAGGAGTACATAACGCCGTAGCCATTGGTGATGGCGTCGTAGAACGTCGACGCCGGCGACTTCATCAGTCGCGCGTCGTGGTACGACGGCGGTGCCGGAAAGCCGTGCTGAACGATGATGCCGTCGGCGTCGCCCGACAGGCCGTGGCACGGCGCGCAAAAGATATTGTAGCGCTCGCGTCCGCGCGCGAGCAGCGCGTCGGTGACGGGCGGCGGCTTCGCCGCTGCCTCGTCGCGGGCAAGATCGCCTTGCGCCACGACCCCCGCCGGCAGCGGCCGCTCCGACGAGCCATCGGCCCACAATGTCGCCGGCGTCTGCGCCTTGTATTTCGGCTGCACGCGCATATCGAAATCGCAGCCGCCGAGCGCGAGCGCCGCGACCGCGAGCACCAAAAGGGGAGCGGCCCTCACCATTCGAGCTCCCACACATTGGCGGCGCCCGCGCGCTTGAGCCAGGCGACCGCGGTGCGCTTGTCTGGGTCAGCCGCCGGCGCATGCAGCGCCAGCACGAAGCGGTCCTGTGTCGCCCTCTCGAAGCCATCGATGTCGAACAGCGGATGGTGGAGGCGAGGCAGTCCGCAATTGAGGAGCAGGCCGATGAAACCGGTCAGCGCCGCGCCGAAAATCGCGACGGCAAAGGGGAACAGCACGAAGGCCGGCCACGAGTGCAGCGGACGGCCGCCGCTGTCGATCGGAAAATTGTAGACCGCGCTCCAATACTCGGTGGCGTAGGCGAGCGCCGCGACGGCCAGCCCGCCGGCGAACATCCACACACGCAGCCGCGTCGACGTCTCGTCGAGGATTTCGGACATGCCGTCGAGCGGGAAGGGCGAAAAGGCGTCGGCGAGCGGATAGCCCGCGGATTTCGCCCAGCGCGCGGCCTTCACCAGCGTCCCGGCATCGTCGAAATCGGCGACCAGCAACGCGCTCATTGCTGCGCCTCCGCCGACAGGAGACGCCGGGTCTCGTGCATGGAAACGACCGGCAGCAGGCGGCAGAACACGAGATAGAGCAGCGCGAAGAAGCCGAGCGAGCCGAACAGCAGCAGGAAATCCCACAGTGTGGGCGCGAAGGTTCGCCACATGCCGATGGCGTAGCCGTGCGACAGCGTGTTGAGCACGATCAGCATGCGCTCGAGCCACATGCCGAGATTGATGAGGAGGGCGATGACGACGACCGTCGCGACGCTTCGCCGCGCCGTCGCGGACCAGAAGGCATGCGCGATCGCGCAGTTGAGGAACAGCATCAGCCAGTACAGGACGCGGTAATCGCCGTCGAAGGCGTAAGCGACGAGTCGCCGCTCGGCGTGCTCGCCGCCGTACCAGGCGGAGAACCACTCGGCGGCGTAGGACAGGGTCATGATCACCGACGCTGCGAGCAGCATCTTCGCCATGACCTCGAAGTGCTCGACCGTGATCAGCGCCTGCATGCGCAAGCCCCAGCGCACGCCGGCGGCGAGCACGATGACCATGGTGAAGCCGGAATACATTGCGCCGACCACGAAATAGGGCGGAAAGATCGTTTCCGCCCAGCCCGGCATCAGGCTTGCCGCGAAGTCGAGCCCGACCACGCTGTGCAGCGAGATGACGAGTGGGACGCCGAGGCAGGCCATCGTCGTGTGATAGACGTGCAGCGTGTGCCAATGCCGCGCCGAACCG
>DASTGR010000364.1:0-13394 GCA_035718885.1 Pseudolabrys sp.
GTCGTTCAAGCAGCTGATCATCTGGGGTGTCACGGCAATTCTGCTGGTTTGCTTCTGGTATCTCGTGGCGAAGACGCCGCTTGGCCGCGCCCAGCGCGCCTGCGAGCAGGACCAGAAGATGGCGGCACTGGTCGGCGTCGACGTCGACCGCACCATCTCGATGACCTTCGTCATCGCCGCCGCGCTCGCCGCGGTCGCCGGCACCATGTACCTGATGTATTATGGCGTCGTGTCCTTCGCCGATGGCTTCGTGCCGGGCGTCAAGGCCTTCACCGCCGCGGTCCTCGGCGGCATCGGCTCCCTGCCCGGCGCCGTCATCGGCGGCATCCTGATCGGCCTGATCGAGACCATGTGGTCGGCCTACTTCTCGATCGACTATAAGGACGTCGCCGCCTTTTCGGTGCTCGCCATCACGCTGATCTTCCTGCCGCAGGGCCTGTTCGGCCGTCCGGATGTCGAGAAGGTCTGATGACGACGACCGACGTCCAAAAGACGCCGAACCATGTCGCGACCGCGGTGCGCGACGCTGCGCTCACGGCGCTCATCGCATTCGGCATCTTCCTGCCGCTCGTCGGCTTCCAGACGATCTCGAACATCCGCAACGAGCTTATCCTTACGACACGCTGGGTTCTGCTGTTCTCGCTCGTGGCCATCATCGGGCTCGGACGGCTGTGTTATGCGCTGGCGATCTATCCGGCACTCCAGCGCCGCGCGCTCAAGCCGGCGAAGTCCGAGGTGCCCGCCTGGCGCGCCGCGGTCGGCAAATGGTTCGTCCCCTTCGCGATCGGCTTCACCATCGTCTATCCGTTCATCGTCATCGCGACCTCCGGCTTCGGCGGCGCACTAAAGTGGGTCGACAATTTCGGCATCCAGATTCTCATCTACGTGATGCTCGGCTGGGGGCTGAACATCGTTGTCGGCCTCGCCGGACTGCTCGACCTCGGTTACGTCGCCTTCTACGCGGTCGGCGCCTACTCCTACGCTTTGCTCGCCAAGGAGTTCGGCTTCTCCTTCTGGATACTCCTTCCGCTCGCCGGCTGCCTCGCATCTTTCTGGGGCGTGCTGCTCGGCTTCCCGGTGCTGCGGCTGCGCGGCGATTATCTCGCCATCGTGACGCTCGCCTTCGGCGAGATCATTCGCATTGTCATCGTCAATTTCGTCGCGCTGACCAACGGCTATGCGGGCATCTCCTCGATCCCGCGGCCATCGTTCTTCGGAATTCCATTCACTGCCGACGATGACGGCTTCGCCGCCGTCTTTCATCTGCCCTTCACGCCGGTCTACCGCACCATATTTCTCTACTATCTCATTCTCGCCCTCGCCTTCCTCACCTGCTACGTGACGATACGGTTGCGCCGGCTTCCGGTCGGCCGCGCCTGGGAAGCGCTGCGCGAGGACGAGATCGCCTGCCGCTCGCTCGGCATCAACACCACGAACACCAAGCTGACCGCGTTCGCCATGGGCGCGATGTTCGCCGGCTTCGCCGGTTCGTTTTTCGCCGCCCGGCAGGGCTTCATCTCGCCGGAATCCTTCACGTTCCTGGAATCGGCCACGATCCTGTCGATCGTCGTGCTCGGCGGCATGGGCAGCCAGATCGGCGTCGCCATCGCGGCCATTGCCATGATCGGCGGCACCGAGATCATGCGCGACATGGATTTCCTCAAGGACATCTTCGGCTCGACCTTCGACCCGACCCAGTACCGCATGCTCATCTTCGGCTTCGGCATGGTGCTGATCATGATCTGGCGGCCGCGGGGCCTGATCTCGACGCGCTCGCCATCCGTCTTTCTCAAGGAGCGCAAGACGATCAGCGCCGACCTCGTCGGTGAGGGCCACGGCTGATGCGCGATCCGGCCGACATCCTCCTGCGCGTCGAGCAGTTGACCATGCGCTTCGGCGGCCTCGTCGCGGTCGATCATCTCTCCTTCGAGGCGCGCAAGGGCGACATCACCGCGCTGATCGGTCCGAACGGCGCCGGCAAGACGACCGTATTCAACTGCATCACCGGCTTCTACAAGCCGAGCGAGGGCCGCATAGGCCTGCGCCACGGCGGGCCCGCCGCCTGGGAGGCGCTCGAGCCGCTCACCGACAGCAGCCGTCGCCACGTGGCCCACGCCGATGGCGCGCTGTTCCTGCTCGAGCGCATGCCGGACTTCCTGGTGTCCCAGCAAGCGCGCGTCGCCCGCACCTTCCAGAACATCCGCCTGTTCCCCGGCATGACCGCGCTCGAGAACCTGATGGTGGCGCAGCACAACCGGCTGATGCTCGCGTCCGGCTATACGCTGCTCGGCGTCCTCGGCTTCCCCTCCTATCGAGCGGCGGAACGCGCGGCGGTCGAGCGGGCGCGCGGTTGGCTCGACCGTGTCGGCTTGACCGACCGCGCCGACGATCCCGCGGGCGATCTGCCCTACGGCGCGCAGCGGCGGTTGGAGATCGCACGCGCCATGTGCACCGAGCCCGTGCTGCTCTGCCTCGACGAGCCTGCCGCCGGGCTCAATCCGCGCGAGAGCGGCGAACTCAACGAGCTCCTGCTGTCGATCCGCGACGACGACAACATGTCGATCCTGCTGATCGAGCACGACATGTCGGTGGTCATGGAAATTTCAGACCACATCGTCGTGCTCGACTATGGCGTCAAGATCGCCGACGGCTCGCCGGAGGCTGTCCGCACCGACGAGAAGGTGATTGCCGCCTATCTTGGCGTGCCGGACGAAGAGGTCGAGAAGGTGGAAGCGGAGGTCGGCCTATGACCGCGCCTCTGCTCAGCGTCCGTGGTGTCAAGACGTTCTACGGACGCGTAATGGCGCTCAAGGGCGTCGACATGGACGTCAAGCCCGGCGAGATCGTGACCCTGATCGGCGCGAATGGCGCCGGCAAGTCGACGCTGATGATGACGATCTGCGGCAATCCGCGGGCGCGCGAAGGCGTCATCGAATTTGACGGCCGCGACATCACCCGCATGCCCACGCACGAGATCGCACGGCTCAAGCTCGCGCAGTCGCCGGAGGGGCGCCGCATCTTCTCGCGCATGACCGTTCTCGAAAATTTGCAGATGGGCGCGACGGTCGGCGAAGCGTCCGAATACGAGGCTAACCTCGAACGCGTGCTCGCTCTCTTCCCGCGTCTCAAGCAGCGGATCGGTCAACGCGGCGGCACGCTATCGGGCGGCGAGCAGCAGATGCTGGCGATCGCCCGGGCGCTGATGGCGCGGCCGCGGCTCCTCCTGCTCGACGAGCCATCGCTGGGTCTTGCCCCCTTGATCGTGCGGCAGATCTTCGACGCGATCCGTGCGCTCAATGCCGAGACCGGCCTGACCGTCTTTCTGGTCGAGCAGAATGCCTACCACGCGCTCAAGCTGGCGCACCGCGGCTACGTGATGGTGAACGGCCTGATTACCCTGTCCGGCAGCGGCCAGGAGCTGCTGGAGCGGCCGGAAATCCGCCAAGCCTATCTCGAGGGAGGCCGGCACTGATGGAAGGGCTGGCCCACGCATTCTCGATCCCGCATCTGCTCGCCGAGGAGGACAATTTCGGCGTCTTCTTCCTGGTCACCGTGTTCCTGGGCGGCGGGGCCGCCTGGCTGACCGGCCGGGCGGCGGCCCAGACCTGGCGGCCGGTCTGGCAGGTTATAATCTATACATTGATCCTCGGCGGCGCGGTCCGTTTCATCCATTTCAGCCTGTTCGACGGCACGCTTTTGTCCTTACATTTCTATACCGTGGACGCCGTCTTCTGCCTCGTCGTCGGCTTGGTCGGATTCCGCGTTGCACGCGCCGCGCAGATGGTCCGGCAGTATCGCTGGATCAACGAGGCGGACGGAGCAATGCGCTGGCGTCGCAAACCGACCTGAGTTAGCCTTTGGGTTCCTGTACTTCGCTGTCCTCGTTGTCATCGCCGGTACCACCGTTGGAGGGGTAGATAGATGATGAAAACCACCACGCTCGGCCTCGCGCTGGGCTTTGCGATCGCCGCCGCAGGCGCGGCTAACGCGCAAGTCAAATTCGGCGTTCAGGGCCCGATCACCGGACCCAACGCGGCGTTCGGCGCGCAACTCAAGAACGGCGCGCAGCAGGCCGTCGACGACATCAACGCCGCCGGCGGCATCAATGGGCAGAAGCTCACGGTCCAGTTCGGCGACGACGTGTCCGACCCGAAGCAGGGCGTTTCGGTCGCCAACAAATTCTCGGCTGACGGCGTGAAGTTCGTCGTCGGCGCCTTCAACTCGGGCGTCACGATGCCCTCCTCCGAGGTCTATCAGGAGAACGGTATCGTCCAGGTCACGCCGGCCTCGACCAATCCGCAGATCACGGAACGCAAGATGTGGAACATCTTCCGCACCTGCGGCCGCGACGATCAGCAGGGCGCCGTTGCCGGCGCTTACATTCTCAAGCAGTTCAAGGGCAAAAAGGTCGCCGTCGTCCACGACAAGACGACGTACGGCAAGGGCCTTGCCGACGAGACCATCAAGGCGATGGGCAAAGGCGGCATGAAGCCGGTGCTGTATGAAGGCATCAATGTCGGCGAGAAGGACTTCTCGGCGCTGGTGTCCAAGATCAAGCAGTCGGGCGCGGATCTCGTCTACTGGGGCGGCCTGCACACCGAAGGCGGCCTGATCGTTCGCCAGATGCGTGACCAGGGCGTCAAGGCGCCGATGATGGGCGCGGACGGTATCACCACCGACGAGTTCGCCCAGGTCGGCGGCCCGGGCGTCGAAGGCACCCTGATGACCTTCCCGCCGGACCCGCGCAACAATCCGAACGCCAAGGCCGTGGTCGAGAAGTTCCGCGCCAACAAGTTCGAGCCGGAAGCCTACACGCTGTACAGCTACGCGGCGGTGCAGGTCATGGCCGACGCGGCCAAGCTCGCCAAGTCGAACGATCCCAAGAAGGTCGCCGAGAAGATGCACTCGGGCGCTCACTTCAAGACCGTGATCGGCGACCTGTCCTACGACAAGAAGGGCGACATCACCCGTCTCGACTACGTGATGTACATCTGGAAGAAGCAGCCGGACGGCAAGATCACCTACGTCGAGTGTCCCGGCAGCGATTGCTCGAAGGCCAAATAAGCCTCGCCGCGATCCATAAAGACGCGAAAGGCCCGCCGTCACCGGCGGGCTTTTTGTTTGAATTGCCCTGCTGCAACCTCAGCCGATCTTGCCGAGCGCCGGGAAGGCCTCGAGCAGCCAGATGCTGAGCTGGCTGATGCTGCCGGTCAGGAAGGCAATGCCGGTCAGCACCAGAAGCGCGCCCATCGCCTGCTCGACGCGCCGCAGGTACTTCTTGAAGCGCGCGAGGAAGGCGGCGAACGGCTCGATCGCGAAGGCCGCGATCATGAAAGGAATGCCGAGGCCCAGCGAATAGACCGCGAGCAGTAGCGCGCCTCGCGCGACCGTCTGCTCGGACGCGGCCACCGCCAGGATCGCGGCGAGGATCGGACCGATGCAGGGCGTCCAGCCGAACGCGAAAGCGAGGCCGATAACGTATGCGCCCCAAAGGCCCACAGGCTTGGCCACTTCGAGGCGCTTCTGGTGATGCAGCCAGGCGATCGGGGTCAGTCCGAGGAAATGCAGGCCCATGACGATGATGATGACGCCGGCGACGATCGAGAGCGGCTCGGAATAGGCGCGGATCAGCGAGCCGATCACGCTGGCGCTGGCGCCGAGCGCGACGAACACCGTGGCGAACCCTGCGACGAACAGCGCCGCGGCCAGCACCGTTTCGCGCCGGACCCGAGGCTCCGGCTCCTGGTCGGCGAAACGCTCGAGCGAGGTGCCCGCGAGGAAGATGAGATAGGGCGGGACCAGCGGCAGCACGCAGGGCGACAGGAAGCTGACCAGTCCGGCGATCAAGGCGGCGAGAAACGTCACGTCATGCATGGGCGCTTACATGCCCGGCCTAATATGGCGCTGGCAAGGTGCCCCGTGCCGCGCTGGCGCGGATGTGATAAGCGGGTGATGTCATGCGCAACCTGATCACAGACGTCGCGGGCGTTCGCGTCGGCAATGCGGAGGACGCGAGCCTCGGCTCCGGCGTTACGACGATCATCTTCGACCGCGCCGTCACCGGCAGCGTCGACGTGCGCGGCGGCGGCCCGGGCACGCGCGAGACTGCGCTGCTCGATCCGGCGCAGACCGTGGAGGGTATCGACGCCATCGTTCTGTCGGGCGGCTCGGCGTTCGGTCTCGACGCCGCCTCCGGCGCGCAGGCCTGGCTCCGAGAACAGGGACGTGGCTTTCGCATTCGCGACGCCGTTGTGCCGATCGTGCCCGCGGCCATCATGTTCGACCTTCTGAACGGCGGCGACAAGAACTGGGGCCGCTACCCGCCCTATCGCGAGCTCGGCTATGCCGCCGCCGCAGCGGCCTCGACCGATGTGAGGCTCGGCAGCATCGGCGCCGGGCTCGGCGCCACCACCGCGACGCTCAAGGGCGGCCTCGGCTCGGCGTCGGCGCAGACGCGCGGCGGCGTCACGGTCGGCGCGCTTGTCGTCGTCAACGCAGTCGGTACCGTGACGGTCGGCGACGGCCCGCACTTCTGGGCGGCGGCGTTCGAACAGAACGGCGAGTTCGGCGGACGCGGGGCCGCGCCGCAGGTGACGCCGTCCGACCTCGTCATCCGCGCCAAGGGCGGCCAGCAGGAGAACACGACGATCGCCGTCATCGCCACCGACGCGAAGCTCACCAAGGCACAAGCCAATCGTCTCGCCGTGATGGCGCAGGACGGGCTCGCGCGGGCTATCTACCCAGTGCACACGCCGCTCGACGGCGACGTGGTGTTTTCGGCCGCCACCGGCGCCGTCGACCTCGCCGATCCCTACTACGGTCTCGCCGAACTCGGCATGGTGGCCGCGAACACAATGGCGCGAGCGGTCGCCCGCGCGATCTACGAGGCGAAGGCCCTGCCGTTCCCCGGCGCGCTGCCGAGCTGGAAAGACCGTTTCGCCCGATAAGAAACCCAAGCGGCGTGCCCGGCGTTGTTCGTTTCGAGGAACGCGCCATGCCGTCGACCGTGATATCCAGTTTCACCTATGAGCCGGAACGGCGGCGCCTGGTCGTCACGTTCGTGACCGGGCGCGTCTACGAATACGCCGAAGTCCCGGCCAGCGTGGCGGCCCAATTCCGCGCCTCATTCTCCAAGGGCGTGTTCTTCAATGAGCACATCCGCAGGAATTTCTCATCCCGGGAGATTACTTCGGAAGATGCCCGCAAGCGGGCGGCCTCTAAGACCGGCCGCTGAGGCGTCGCATGAGGCCGCCGGCATCCGCAGGCGCCACGTCGCCCGCGAAAGCGACGAACTGGTCCGGGCGAACGAGGATCAGCTTCGCCTCGTAGGCCTCCCGCCCGCCGGCCCGGCTGTCGCGCACCAACTTCAGCGGCACATTCTCGGCTTCCGCGGCGCGGTGGATGCGCTCGACATCTGCCGAAGCAGCGTCCAGCGCGAGCAGCGTAAAGCCTTGGCCCAGTTCCTCGAACACATTGCGGCCCGACGACAAAGGCTGCGGCGCAAGGTGATGACCCGCGCGGGCCTTGAACGAATGGTCGCCGTGCGCGCTCGTCGTGCCGCCGGGCGGTCCAATGACGACCGGAGAGGCCTCGTAATTCGGCTCGTAGCGGTTCACACGCTGGCCGAGATCGCCTTCCCGCTCGGCCCAGGCCTGTTCGAATTCCGCGCGGTCGCGTTCGGGATTGTAGCGGGCGAGGAATTCGCCTTCCTCGCGGATCCGGGCCGCGATGAAATCCTCCGCAACGTCACGGAAGACCGGCTGACGCTCGGCCGAATAGGAATCGAGGAGCGCCTCGCCGCCCCACCCCTCAAGCCGTGCTGCAAGCTTCCAGCCGAGATTGACTGCGTCTTCGAGGCCGTTGTTCAGGCCGAAGCCGCCGTAAGGCGGGTGCGTGTGCGCGGCGTCGCCGGCGATGAATATGCGCCCATTGCGATAGCTATCGGCAACCGCATTGCGCAACTGCCAGAAGCCGGAATACTCGATGTCGCATTCGAAATCGAAGCCGGCCGCCTTGCGCAGCGGCACAAGGAAGTCAAAGCCGTCGCGCTTCGTGTCTCGCGGGATCGGCGCGTGGAAGAAGAAGCCCTCGCCGACGTCGATGCGTCCGAAGAATTGCCAATAGCCCTTCAGGTCCGGATGCAGCACCCGATAGGTCGAGCGCGGCGGAAAGCGTTTGAGTTTCTCGTGCAGTTCGCGCGAACGGAAGACCACGAGCACCATGAGTTGGTCGAAATCCGTGCCGCTGCGGGAAATTCCGCTCGCCTCGCGCACCATCGATCCGCCGCCGTCGCAGCCGACCGCGTAGGCGGCGGCCAGCCTCTCGGTCGCCTTGGTCGCTTCGTTCGCGATCGTGACGCGCACGCCGTCGGCATCCTGCGTGATCGCAATTGCCTGCCAACCGAACCGCGTCTCGACCGACTGCAACGTTGCAATCTTTGCCCGCAACACCTCTTCCATCCGGTATTGCGGCATCCGGTCATTGTCCTGGAAGTAATAGGGCCGCACCAGTTCCCGGCCGCGCGGCGCGTGCCAATACGCGCTCGCGAGATCGCCATAGGCCGTGATCTCGCCGATCGGCGCGTCCGGAGGCATCACGCGCGCCTGCCGCAATTCGCCGGCAATATCCCAGAAATAGAAATGCTCCAGGGTCCGCTGCGTCAGGTTTTGCCCTTTGGGAATCCGGTGCGCTTCCGTGCGCGGCTCGACCAGCGTGCATCTGACCCCGCGCAGGCCGAGGGCCACCGCCAGCGCCATGCCCACAGGCCCGCCGCCGACGATGACAATTCCGCCTTCCTGCATCGGACGATCCTTGTTGCGGCGGGGCGCCGGTTCAGCCAAAGAAAGGAACGCGCCCACCCAGAGGCGCACCAAAAAAAGTGGCGTCGAGCCATAGCACACGGGAGGGCGAGATGAAGTCCATGCGCATTGCTGCGGCCTTGGCCGGCTTCCTCGCAGCCATTATCGCGGTACCGCAGGCTGCGCGCGCTGACGATTATCCGAGCCGGGCGATCCGCATTATCGTGCCCTTCCCTCCCGGCGGCCTGAACGACTACGTCGCGCGCATCGTCCAGCCCTACCTTTCGCAGAAGCTCGGCCAGCCCGTGGTCGTCGAGAACAAGTCGGGCGCGAGCGGCATCATCGGCACCGACGCCGTCGCCAAGGCCGCGCCCGACGGCTACACGCTCGCCGTCGTCGCCTCGTCGCATACCGTGGTCCCCGCGACCAATGCCAACATGCCGTTTGACACCGAGCACGATCTTGCCGCGGTGAGCCTCTTGATGCGCGATCCGCTGCTGTTCGTCGCCTCGAGCAAGGTACAGGCGAAGACGCTGAAAGACTTCGTCGCGCTGGCGAAGACGCAGCCCGGCAAGCTCACCTACGCCACGCCCGGCACGGACAGCCAATCGCACTTCGTGACGGAGCTTTTCGACAGCCGCGCCGGCATCAAGATGGTCCAGGTCCCCTATCGCGGCGGAGCGCCGTCGATTCTGTCGCTGATCTCCGGCGAGACGGATTTCGGCGTGCTGTCGACGCAGTTGTCCGGCCCGCAGATCAAGGCCGGCAAGCTCGTTGCACTGGCTTCGGGCGGCGACGCGCGCAGCCCACACTTCCCCGACGTTCCGACTCTCGCCGAGAGCGGCTATGCGAACTTCGAGGCGCTGCAATGGGTCGGCATGCTGGCGCCGGCCAAGACGCCGAAAGACGTCATCTCGAAACTCAACGGCGCGCTGCGCGACATTCTCGCAATGCCCGAGGTGAAGGCGCGTTTCGACGCCCAGGGCATCACGGCCGCTACAAGCACGCCCGAGGAATTCCAGAGCCTGATCTCGTCCGAGATCAGGCAGTGGAAAGACGTCGCCGCTGCGAGCGGCATCAAGGCGCACTGACCGTTTAGAGGAAACGCTCCGCCCGGTACGGCGCCGGGTCCACCACCGGCGTCGCGCCGGTGATCATGTCTCCCAGGAGCTTTCCGGTGATCGGGCCGAGCGTCAGGCCCCAATGCGCATGACCAATGCCGAGCCACAGGCCGGGCAGTTTCGGCGCCGCGCCGATCACCGGGCGCGAATCCGCAAAGCACGGCCGCGCGCCGAGCCACGTGTCGTTGTCGGCGCGCGCGCCGAGCGGAAACAGCTCCCTCGCCCGCGGCATCAGCCGGTCGAACTGCACGGGCGTCGGCGCGGCGTCACGCGCGGCGAACTCCGCGCCCGTGGTCAGACGGATGCCCTGCTCCATCGGAGTCATCAGGAAACCGTTCTCGGCGTCGACCACCGGCCGCGCCAGCGAGGCATTGCCCTCGGCGCGGAAGTGGCGGTGATAGCCACGCTTGACGGCCATTGGCAGCTTCAGGCCGAGCGGCTCGAGCACGTCGGGCGCCCATGGCCCGAGCGCGACAACGACGTTGGCGGAATCGAGCGCACCTTCGTCCGTCTCGACGCGCCAGCCATGACCCGACCGGTGGAGCGAACGCGCGTCGCCGGTGACCGTGACGCCGCCGAGCGCAGCGAAGCGGTCGGCGTAGGCCCGCGTGAGCGCCAGCGGATTGCTGATGCTCGCCGCCCGCGGCCAGAAGACGGCGTGCTTGAACGCCGGCCGCAGGTTCGGCTCCAGCGCCTGCGCGCCCTTTGCATCGAGCGTCTCGAGCGGCAGGCCGAACTCCTTGGCAACCTCGAATTCGGCACGCAGCCGGTCGAGCGCGTCGTCACGGCTGTAAAGCTTCATCCACCCAGTCTTGCGCAGAAGGTGCGTGGCCTCCGACTCCTGCATCAGTGTCTCGTGCTCACCGACCGCGCGCGCGAACAGCGGCCGGTTCGCGCGCGCCGTCTCAGCCAATTGCCTGGGCTGCGAGAAGTGGCGGAACGCCAGCAGCCACGGCGCGACCTGCGGCAGGAACGACAGATGGTAATTGGCTTCGCTGGCCTGTTTGAGCGCCACGCGGAGCAGCGCGCGCAGGTCCCGTGGGAACGCGGCCGGGAACACGGTGCTGCCCTCGATGACGCCGGAATTGCCGTAGGAGGTCTCGAGCCCGACGCCCTTGCGATCGACCAGCGCCACCGACAGCCCGCGCTTGGCAAGTTGCAGCGCGATGGAGGTGCCGACGATTCCCGCTCCCAGGACGATCGCATCTGTGCGCGCCATGTCGGTCTTCCTTCCACAGCTCATGCCGGGTCAGCTTGCCCGGCATAGATCGCTTGTTTGTAAGACGCTATCAAGGGCATCGAGCCCAGCCGGGCGGCGGAGTTCTCCCGACATGAATGCGCTTGCCGCGCTTGCGGCCGCCTTGAGCCTGATCGGCCGGCACGGCACGCTGTTGGCGGCGGCCTCGATCTTCATCGGGCTGGCCTTACCGCAGCTTGCCGCGCTCCTGAAGCCGGCGCTCGGCGCGGTCATCATCGGCATGCTCACGCTCGCCTTTCTGCGCGTCGATCCGGTGGCGCTGCGCCGCTACTTCACCCGGCCCGGCCTGATCGCTGCGTCGGCCCTCTGGCTGATGCTGATCGCGCCGGCCCTGATCGGCACGGCGTTCTCCCATGCCGGGGTCGCCGAGGCGTCACCCGGCCTCTATTTCATGCTGGTGTTGCAACTCGCCGGACCAGGCCTGATGTCCTCGCCCGCGGTCGCCGCCCTGCTCGGCCTCGACGTTGCGCTGACGCTTGCGGGGCTCATCGTCACGGTCGCGGTTGCGCCGCTGTCAGCATGGCTGTTCACGCATGTGTTCCTGGGCGCCGCGCTCACCTCTCCGCTCATGCTCGGCCTGCGGCTGGCCCTGATCATCGCCGGCTCGGCGCTCGGCGCGGCGGTGATCCGCCGCATCGCCGGCGGCGCCTTCATCGAAGCGCAGGCCCAACGCATCGACGGCTTGAGCGTGCTCATGTTCATGAGCTTCGCCATTGCGGCGATGGACGGTGTGTCGGCGCATATAGCCACCGAACCGCTGCTGGTGGCTAAATTGACCCTGCTCGCGTTCGGTCTCTCACTCGGGATGACGGCGGTGACGACGCTGGTCTTCTGGCCCGCCGGCCGCTCGCGCGCCTTCGCGCTCGGCGTGCTGGCCGGCAACCGCAATGTCGGGCTGATGCTGGCGGCGACCGGCTTCGCCGTCTCCGACATCGCCTGGCTCTATTTCGCCGTGGCGCAGTTCCCCATCTACCTGCTGCCGCATCTCATGCGGCCGCTGGCGCGTTGGGCGACGCGGGAGCGATCAAACGACGGCTGAGACGCTTGCGCCCTGCTTGGCGATGAGCTGCGACTGCATCTTGATGAGCTGTTCGATCATGTTGATCGGGCTCCCTCCGGCCGCGGCCTGCGCGGACGTCCCGCTTCCGGACGATGCGCCGGACGCCGGCGCCGCCGGCGTCGTCATGGTCACGGTCGAGCCGTCGGCATAGGTGATCGTGGTTGTGGACGAGCCGTCGGCATTGGTCGCCGTCTGCGTCTTGGCGCCGTCTGCCCCGGTGGCGTTCAGGAGACTGTCGGCGCTGCCGCCGGCATCACCGGCGCCGCCGGCTGCCATCTGGTGATGATGACGGCCATGGCCGCGCCGCGTCGCCGAGGTCAGTTCGCCGACATCGATGCTGCCGTCGCCGTTCCTGTCCAACTTGGAAAACAGCGCATCGGCGCTCGACGTGTCGACGCCCGATGGACTGAGCGCACTTTCGAGCTCGCTTTGGCTCACCTTGCCGTCCCCGTCCGCATCGAGCTTGGCGAACAGGCTTTGCGCGCTGCCGCCAGCGGCATTGCCATCCTGGCCCTTGAGCGCGATCAGCGCCGCCATGGTCGAATCCTTGAAGGGCGGCGGTGCCATGCCGAAGGCTTGCGGACCGGCGCCGCCGCCGCTCGCGGCTGCGCCCGTGCTGGCGCTGTTGCCGGCGCTGGCGAGCCAGTCGCCGACCGGGCCGACGCCTGCGGCATTGCCCGCAATGTTGCCGAGCGATTGCAGCAAGGACTGGAGATAGGAAGAAGCGTCCGAGGAAGAAGTCGCTGAGATCGACATACGCACGTCCCCATGACTGGCCGGACCTGCCGGCACTGTCGCCCGCAGGTCTCCTCGCAAGGGCCGGGCCAGTTCGCAGCCGTGCAAAAGACCACGGTTTCCTTGGCATTTCGGCCGGCCTTTGCCTGCCTGCCCGCGCCGCGGACCGGCAAAACTTGCCGCCACCGGCCTCAATTGCCGGGGGATGCGGGGGCCGGCCTGCGTTGCCGATGCCGGTCCCGCATGGTACGCGGACCCCTGACGGAGACCCCACCCATGCCGCGGCCGCTCGCCATCGCGCCCTCGATCCTCGCCTCCGATTTCGCGCGGCTCGGCGATGAGATCCGCGCGATCGAAGCCGCCGGCGCCGACTGGATCCATGTCGACGTCATGGACGGGCATTTCGTCCCCAACATCACCAT
>DASTGR010000365.1:0-9147 GCA_035718885.1 Pseudolabrys sp.
TCGTCGTGTCCGGCACCTTGCCCGGCAATGCCATGCCCGGCAGCAATATCGGTCCGAGTCTCTACTGCGCCGTCATCGTCAAGCGCGTCGACGAGAAGACGCGGTCCAAGACGAGCATCAACGATCTGCTGCGCGACTGACCAGCAATCCACGAACCTCACCACGAGACGTTGACAAGGCGCGGCGTTGACGCCACGCTCGGTTGTTACTTGGGGGTTCACATGTCACGACAGTTGTCGCCGTCGACGACGGGCGTCACCAACGACGCTCGCGCGATGATGATGTTCGAAGCAAACAAGAAATCGACGGTCGTCGCCTATCTACTCTGGTTCTTTTTAGGCGGCACAGGTGCCCATCGCTTTTACAGCGGCCAGAAGGGCGGCGGCATTGCTCAGCTGCTGATGTTGATTTTTGGCTTCATTCTGACGTTCGTCTACATCGGGTTCCTCATTCTGCTTGCGCTCGGCATTTGGGTTCTGGTCGACGCCTTCCTGATCCCTGGCTGGATTCAAAGTCATAATTCGATGCTGGCCGCACAGTTGTCCGGCGCTTAACCGACGCTGGTTCTTGACTGACCGCGTCTACGAACAGTAAAGCGGCAATATGAACGCCGACCCCGTCGCCCTGACGCGCGATCTGATCCGCTGTCCGTCGGTGACGCCGGCGGAAGGCGGCGCGCTGGCCTATCTCGAAGGCGCGCTGAGGACGGCAGGCTTCCGCGTCCACCGCATGACCTTCCAGGAGCCCGGCGCCGAGGACGTCGAGAACCTCTACGCGCGCATTGGCGACAGCGGCCCGAACCTCGTCTTCGCCGGCCATACCGACGTGGTGCCGCCGGGCGACGAGGCGGCGTGGGTGAAGCCGCCGTTTTCCGGCGAGATCGTCAAGAACGAGTTGATCGGCCGCGGCGCCGTCGACATGAAGGGCGGCATCGCCTGCGCGCTCGCCGCGACGCTCGACCATCTCGCCGCCAATGGCGGCAAGGTGCGCGCCGACGGTAAGGGCTCGATCTCGTTCCTGATTACCGGCGACGAGGAAGGCATCGCCGTCAACGGCACGCCGAAGCTGCTCGACTGGTGCGCCAAGCAGGGCGAGATATTCAGCCACTGCGTGCTCGGCGAGCCGAGCAACATCGAGGCGCTCGGCGACACGATCAAGATCGGCCGACGCGGCTCGCTCAACGGCACGCTGATCGTGCACGGCAAGCAGGGTCACGTCGCCTACCCGCAGCGGGCCGACAATCCGATCCGCGGCCTGGTGACGCTGGTCGCGGCGCTGCAAGCGCAGCCGCTCGACGACGGCAGCGACAACTTTCAGCCGTCGCACCTGGAGTTCACCTCGGTCGACGTCGGCAACAAGACGGTCAACCTCATTCCGGGCGAGGCGCGCGCGCGCTTCAACATCCGCTTCAACGATTGCCATACGCTCGAGTCTCTGAAGGCGCTGCTGGAGGAGCGCGCCTTCAAGGCGGCCGGCAATTCGATCCGCTTCACGTTCGAGTTTCAGCCGTCGAACGCGAATGTCTTCGTCACCGCGCCGGGCCCGTTCACCGAGTCGGTGGCGGACGCGATCCGCGAGGTTACCGGCCGCACGCCGGTACTGTCGACCACGGGTGGCACGTCGGATGCACGCTTCATCACGAACCACTGCCCCGTCGTGGAGTTCGGCCTCGTCGGCCAGACCATGCACCAGGTCGACGAGCGCGTACCGATCGCCGACCTGCGCGCGCTGACCGTGATCTACCGGAAGATATTGGAGAAGTATTTCGCCTGACCCCTCTCCCCGTTCTTACGGGGAGAGGGTGGCGAGCGCCTGAAAGGCGCGAGCCGGGTGAGGGGCATTGCACAGCCCCTCACCCGACCCGCCTTCGCTGTCGCTTCGGCGTGTCGACCTCTCCCCGCAAAGCGGGGAGAGGTGAAGAGCTTACCCCTCCAGCTTCGCATCCAGCGTGATGTTCGCCTTGAGCAGCTTCGACACCGGGCAGCCCGCCTTTGCCTTGGCCGCGCAGTCCTGGAAGGTCTTGTCGTCTGCGTTCGGAATCTTCGCTTTCAAGGTCAGGTGCACGGACGTGATGGCGAAGCCGTCGGCCTGCTTCTCCAGCGTCACGTCGGCCTGCGTTTCCATCTTCTCGGCGGTCAGCTTGGCCTCGCCGAGGATGAGCGACAGCGCCATGGTGAAACAGGCTGCATGCGCGGCACCGATGAGTTCTTCCGGATTGCTGCCCGGCTTGCCTTCGAAGCGGCTGGAGAAGCCGTACGGATAGTCCTTGAGCGCGCCGCTCTTGGTCGAGATCGCGCCCTTGCCGTCCTTGATGCCGCCGGACCAGACTGCCGAACCGTGGGTCGTGCTCATCTCTTCACTCCTGTGATGCCCCACGACTACGAATCCTGCCGCGCCGGATGGTTCCGGATGGTCAGGGATAATCGACCTGCATGAGATAGAGCCCGTCGGGCGGCGCCACCTGGCCGCAGGCGGTGCGGTCGCGCGCGGCCAGCGCCGCCGCGAGGTCGTCGGCACTCCATTTGCCGTCGCCGACATAGGCGAGCGAGCCGACCATGGAGCGCACCTGGTTGTGCAGGAACGAGCGCGCCGAGGCGATGACGTAAACGCGGTCGCCCTCGCGCACGACGTCGAGCCGGTCGAGCGTCTTCACCGGCGACTTCGCCTGGCATTCGGTGGAGCGGAAGGTGGTGAAGTCGTGCTTGCCGACGAGGCGCTGCGCGGCGTCGTGCATCGCCCTGTCGTCGAGCCTGCGCGGGATGCGCCAGGCCTGGCCCTGCTCGAGCGTCAAAGGCGGCCGCCGGTTGACGATGACATAGCGATAGTGACGCCTGATTGCCGACATGCGCGCGTTGAAATCGTCCGCGACGCGTTCGGCGGCAAGCACCGCGACCGGATGCGGCCGCAAATGCGCGTTGAGCGCGTCGCGGATCGTGTCGGTCTCCCAGTCGCGCGCGAGATCGACATGCGCGACCTGCGCCCGCGCGTGCACGCCGGCGTCGGTCCGGCCCGCGCCCTGAACCAGCGTGTGCTCGCCGGCCAGCGCCGCGACTGCCGCGGTGAGCACGCCCTGC
Organism: Pseudolabrys sp.; assembly: GCA_035718885.1. Classification (GTDB taxonomy): domain Bacteria; phylum Pseudomonadota; class Alphaproteobacteria; order Rhizobiales; family Xanthobacteraceae; genus Pseudolabrys. Next base: position 3,075 of record DASTGR010000365.1, read on the forward strand.
ACGGTGACGCGGTCCGCCTGGATCTGCCAGCCGGAGAACGGCGCGCCGTCATATTCGATGGTCAGCTTGTAGCGCGGCACCCTTGATCCACCTCAAACCCGCCCGCGGCCCCGCTTCCTATAAACGGATGTCGCCAGAAGGGCCGCCCCATGAAGCACGAATTCAAGCGCCGCACCATCGAGCTGCTCGACAAGCACCGCATCATGACCATCGCCACCAACCGGCCCGACGGCTGGCCGCAGGCGACAATCGTCGGCTACGCCAATGACGGCCTCATCATCTACTGCGTGGTCGCCCGCGACGGCCAGAAATACGCCAATATCATCAGCGATCCGCGCGTGTCGCTCGCCATTGCCAACGACTATCCGCAGCCGCTCCAGATCAAGGGCCTGTCGATCGCCGCGCGCGCGGAGGTCACGACCGATCCCGGCGAGCGCGAGCACGCCAGCGAGATCATCTTCAGGCGCTATCCGGAATACAGGATCATGCCGCCGCCGGATCCTGCGGCGATGCCGCTTCTGCGCATCACGCCGGAGGTGATCTCGCTGCTCGACTATTCGAAAGGCTTCGGCCACGCCGATCTGCTGAAGGTAACCGAGAACGACCTCGCCGAATTCGTCGAGGCCCGCCGCCATCACTGGGCGAGTTTCCACGCGGCGTGAGCTGGCTTCTAGCGGTCTGCCGGGATGTCGCGGACCACTGCCGTGCGCACCACGAGCGCGAGCCGCCCCTTCATCGTGATGCATAGGCCGCCGAACAGGCCGTGGCGCAGGAAGCCGCGCCTGCGCAGCCGGTTGATCTGATCGACGTCGATGTCGAAGACCACGCCGCGCCTGGCATAGCCGAGCGCCGTCAGATCACCGCGGTAGAGGTCGCGCGTCAACCAGAGCCGAAAAGCCATTGCGGCGCGTTGCGCGCCGCCGGGGCCGCGGCTTCGGAGATTGAAGAGGATCGCCAGCGCGACCAAGCCGGAGGCGATCAAGATATAGCCCGTGTCCATCATGCTCCTTCGGACGGCGAGAGGCGCAACAGAAGAACGCGGACGAAACTTCGTTTAATTCTAATTGATTCGCCGGCAGCCCGGTAGTCAGCCGGCGCGGACACCGACCCCGATCCGGGTACCGCGCAAGAAATCCTCCACCACCATGGGCTGCTTGCCGGCGCGTTGGACCTGCGTCAGGCGGACAGCGCCGTCGCCGCAGGCAATGGTCAGGCGATCGTCGAGAATCGTTCCCGGTTCACCGGACCCCTCGCCTCGGGTCGAGCGCAGTGCCTTCACGCGCACACCGTCGAGCTCGAACCAGGCGCCGGGAAACGGCGACAGGCCGCGAATGTGGTCATGCACGGCGCGCCAGCGCTTGCCCCAATCGATGCGCGTCTCGGATTTCGCGATCTTCTCGGCATAGGTGACGCCGTCCGCCGGTTGCGGCGTCAGCGTCAGCGAAGCGCGTTCGGCGGCGGCGAGCGCCCGCGTCATGAGATCGGCGCCGAGCGGCGCCAGCAAATCGTGCAGATCGCCGGCCGTCATATCCATCGTGATCGGCGTGCGCTCGACCATCGCCATCGCGCCGGTGTCGAGACCCTCGTCCATCTTCATGATGGTGACGCCGGACTCCGCGTCGCCCGCCATCACCGCGCGATTGATCGGCGCGGCGCCGCGCCAGCGCGGCAGGAGCGAGGCGTGCACGTTGAAGCAGCCGAGCTTCGGCGCAGCGAGAACCGGCTTCGGCAGGATCAGTCCATAGGCGACCACCACTGCCGCATCCGCCTGATGCGAGGCGAAGGTCGCCTGCGCCTCCGCGTCGCGCAAAGTCTTCGGCGTGAACACCGGCAGCCCGAGTCGCCGCGCCTCGCGCTCGACCGGCGTGACCTGCATGTCCATGCCGCGCCCGGCCGGCTTGGGCGCGCGCGTATAGACGGCGGCGATGTTGTGCCCGCGCGCCGCGAGCTCGATCAGGCTCGGCACCGCGAAGTCCGGTGTGCCCATGAAGACGAGACGGAGAGGCATGCGATGGACCAGAGAACTCTTGATCAGCTTCGGCGAAACAGACTCGAACCTCAACCCGTCACCCTGAGGCGCTCAGCCGAAGGCCGAGCCTCGAAGGGCGACGGCCGAGGCCGCGCCCGTCATCCTTCGAGGCTCGCGCATTGCAGCCAAGTCTACGCAGGCTGCGCCTGCTATGGCGCTCGCACCTCAGGATGACGGCACTTCACCCGATGTGGTGCGAGGGCTCTTTGTCCTCGGCGAATTTGGCCGGCTCACCGCGCTTGGCCGCCTTCTTGAATTTCTTCATCACCATGTCGCGCTTGAGCTTCGACAGATGGTCGATGAAGAGCACGCCGTTGAGATGATCGATTTCGTGCTGGAGGCAGGTGGCGAGCAGGCCGTCGGCCTCGATCTCGTGCGCCTTGCCGTCGAGGTCGAGATATTTGACCTTCACCTTCTGCGGCCGCTCGACTTCTTCGTAATATTCCGGGATCGACAGGCAGCCCTCGTCGTAGATCGACGTCTCCTCCGAGGACCAAAGAATCTCGGGATTGATGAAAACCTGCGGCTCCTTCTCGTCATCCTTCTTGGCGAGGTCCATCGTGACCACGCGCTGCGCCACGCCGATCTGGATGGCGGCGAGCCCGATGCCGGGCGCGGCGTACATGGTCTCGAACATGTCGTCGACCAGGGCGCGAACGCCCTTGTCGATGTCCTTGACCGGCTCGGAGGTGAGCCGCAGGCGGGTGTCGGGGATGATGAGGATGTCGCGCAGTGCCATGCGCCGGATGTAAGGGCTTGTCCGCAGACGGTCAATGGAACCGGAAAGCGCCGTAAGCTGGCCCTTGAGCCGGCTTCACCGCCGCCGTACCGTTCGCCGTTCGTTCACTCAGGCCCGAATCGCGCTAGACAAGCCCCATGACTGAAACATCCCTTCTCATCGGGCTCGGCGTCCTGCTGGTCCTCGGTCTCGCCGCCGTCATCGCCCTTCTGCTCAGGCCCCGCCCACCGGTCGCCGATCCTGCGGCCGAGCAGCGCCTCGTCGCGCTCAATTCCCGCCTCGACGGCATGGCCTCGTGGCTGCAAAGCGCGCACGGCCAGTTGCAGCAGACCATGCAGGCCTCGCAGGGCCAGTTCCAGTTGACAGTGAACCAGCGGCTCGACGCCGTCACCGCGCGGCTCGGCGAGAGCCTCACCGCCTCGACCGCCACGACCGCCGAGCATTTGCAGAACCTCACTGCGCGGCTGGCGGTGATCGACAGCGCGCAGAAGAACATCGCGGAACTGGCGACGCAGGTGACCTCGCATGTCGGCTCGCTCAACAGCATCCTGGCCAACAAGCAGACGCGCGGCGCTTTCGGCCAGGGCCAGCTCGAGGCGATTGTCTCCGATCTCCTGCCGAAGGGCGCCTACGAATTCCAGTTCACGCTGACCAACAAGACGCGGCCAGACTGCGTGATCTTCGTGCCGCAGTCGGGCCATCTCATCATCGACGCCAAGTTTCCCCTCGAGGCGATGACGGCGTGGCGCGACTGCGCGACCGACGACGAGCGCAAGGCCGCCGTCCAGCGCGTGCGGCAGGACATCGGCAAGCACGTTGCCGACATCGCCGACAAATACCTGATCCCGGGCGAGACGCAGGACGTCGCGCTGATGTTCATCCCGTCGGAGTCGATGTATGCCGACATCTACGAGAGCTTCGACGACATCGTGCAGCGTGCCCGCCGCGCCCGCGTCATGATCGTGTCGCCGAACATGGCGGTGCTGGCGATCCAGCTCGTACGGCAGATGCGCAAGGACGCGCAGATGCGCGAGGCGGTCGATCAGATCCGCTTCGAGATCGGCCACATGATGAAGGACGTCGGCCTGCTCGGCGACCGCGTGCGCAAGCTGCAAGGCCATTTCGGCCAGACGACCAAGGACATGGACGACATCCTCACCTCGACCGGCCGCATCGAAAAGCGCGCGGGCCGCATCGAAGGGCTCGATTTCGAAGGCGACGCCGCGCCGGCGATCGCCGCCGTGCCGAAACTCGGAGCGGCGGAATAACGCATGGCCGCGTCGCCCGATACGGCATCGCCGGCCAAGCCATCCTTCCTCGAAGCCGCCGCGGTCTATCTCAAGCCGCGCGTGCTGATCGTCCTGTTCCTTGGCTTCTCGTCGGGCCTGCCGCTGGCGCTGTCCGGCTCGACGCTGCTGTTCTGGGCGGCCGAGGTCGGCGTCAACCTCAAGACCATCGGCCTGTTTGCACTGGTCGGCACGCCGTACACCCTCAAGTTCCTGTGGGCGCCGATCGTCGACGCGCTCGACGTGCCGGTGCTGGCGCGCTGGCTCGGCCGGCGGCGCGCCTGGCTCATCCTGACGCAACTCCTGCTGATCGCAGCGATCCTGTTTCTCGGCGTCAACGACCCGGCGACCGCGCCCGGCGTCGTCGCGCTCGGCGCGCTGATGGTCGCGACGGCTTCGGCGACGCAGGACATCGTCGTCGACGCCTTCCGCATCGAAAGCCTCGACGAGAGCGAGCAGGCCGCCGGCATGGCATCGTACGTCGCCGCCTATCGCGTCGGCATGCTGGCCTCGAGCGCCGGCGCGCTCTACGTCGTCACCGGTTTCCAGGCGCTCGGCTTCAGCAAGTCCGGCGCATGGAGCGCCGGCTACGCGGCGATGGCCGTGCTGGTCGTCATCGGCATGCTGACCACTTTGATCGCGACCGAGCCGGAGAAGTCGAAAGCCGCCGAGGCGACGCATGCGCGCGAGACGCCGGTCGAGCGGCTCAAGCGCACCGTCTCCGGCGCATTCCTCGACTTTTTCGAGCACGACGGCTTCGCCGTTTCGCTGCTCGTCCTCGTCTTCGTCGTGCTCTACAAGTTCACCGACGCGCTGGCCGGCGTGATGACCGGGCCATTCGCCGTCGACCTCGGCTTCTCGCGCACGGACTACGCCAACATTGTGAAGGGCGTCGGCCTGATCGCGCTGCTCGCCGGCGGCTTTGCCGGCGGCTACATCGCGCGCGCGCTGCCGCTGGCGGTGAGCCTGCTGATCGGCGGCATTCTGCAATCGGTGGCAAACCTCGCCTTCTCGATGCTCGCCCTGCGCGGCCACGACATCCTGTGGCTGACCGTCGCCATCACGGTGGAGAACTTCACCAGCGCCATCGGCACGGTGATGTTCGTCGCCTATCTCTCGGCGCTGTGCCGGAACCCGCTGCACACGGCAACGCAGTATGCGCTGCTGACCGCGCTTGCGGCTGTCGGCCGCACCTACCTGTCGGCGGCCGCGGGCTACATCGCCGCCGCCACCGGCTGGATGTGGTTCTTCGTCATTTGCGTCGCCGCCGGACTGCCGAGCCTGCTTCTGCTGTGGTGGCTGCACGCGATCGGGCACTTCAGAACGCTGGCGCCGAAGAAGCCTTAAGGCCGCCGCAGTTCCTCCAAATCCGTGGTCGGAACGTTCATGTGCACCTCGCGTTTGCCCGACGGGCAGCGAAGGAGGTTCTCATGCGCATATCGGTGAAACTCGCGCTCGGCATCTGCGCGCTGACGCTCGGCTGGTCCGCGGCGGCGAACGCCGAATATTTCAACCGCTACCAGAGCGGCGACTGGACCAACGCCGAATATGACGGCGGCGGCTGCCATTATTTCTATTCGATGAACCGCGCGACCGGCGAAAGCCACGTCAATCGTGACGGAAACTGCGCGAACATCGTCATTGGGCCGGGTGGACAACCCCTGCCCGCCGTGCCGATGGCGCAGGTCGTGCGGCCACTGCCGCCGCTGCACTGAGGGCGGCTAGAACAGCGTCCGCTGCTTGATCGCGGCGGCAAGCGTCCCTTCGTCGAGATAGTCGAGTTCCCCGCCGACCGGAACGCCGTGAGCGAGGCGCGTCACCTTGACGCCGGCCTCGTGCAGCAACTCGGTGATGTAGTGCGCGGTGGTCTGGCCGTCCACGGTGGCGTTGAGCGCGAGGATGATCTCCGTCACCGCGCCGTCATGCGCGCGCGAGACGAGCGCGTCGATCGACAGGTCCTGCGGGCCGACGCCGTCGAGCGGCGACAGCGTGCCGCCGAGCACGTGATAGCGGCCGTTC
>DASTGR010000366.1:0-2032 GCA_035718885.1 Pseudolabrys sp.
TGGGACGGCGCGCTGATCGATTACAACGTCCGCGCCGAGCGCATGGGCTGGCTACCCTCCGCGCCGCAGCTCAAGCAGAACCCGCTGACGCTCGCCGCCAAGGCGCAGGCCGCCGGCCTGGAGCCGAAGGACTATGTCGCCAAGGCGCTGAAGTCCGGCGAATTGCAGATGTCCTGCGAGGACCCGGACCATCCCGACAACTGGCCGCGCAACCTGTTCGTCTGGCGCTCGAACCTGCTCGGCTCGTCCGGCAAGGGCCACGAATATTTCCTCAAGCATCTGCTCGGCACCACGCACGGCGTTCAGGGCAAGGATCTCGGCGAGACCGGCAAGAAGAAGCCGAAGGAGGTCGCCTGGCACAATGACGGGCCAAAAGGAAAGCTCGACCTCCTGGTGACGCTCGACTTCCGCATGTCGACGACGTGCGTCTACTCCGACATCGTGCTGCCGACCGCCACCTGGTACGAGAAGAACGACCTCAACACCTCCGACATGCATCCGTTCATCCATCCGCTGACCTCCGCGGTGGACCCGGTATGGGAGGCGAAGAGCGACTGGGAAATCTACAAGGCCATCGCCAAGGCGTTCTCGCGTGTCGCGCCGGAAGTGCTCGGCATCGAGAAGGACGTCGTGCTGACACCGATCCAGCACGACTCGCCGGGCGAGATCGCGCAGGCGCTTGACGTCAAGGAGTGGAAGAAGGGCGAGATCGAGCCGATCCCTGGCAAGACCATGCCGGCGGTGACATTGGTCGAGCGCGACTACCCGAACGTCTACAAGCGCTTCACCGCGCTCGGGCCGCTGATGCAGAAGATCGGCAACGGCGTGAAGGGCATGGCCTGGAACACCGAGCACGAGGTCGATCTCCTCAAGCGGCTCAACGGCGAGGTGACGGAGGAGGGGCCGACCAAGGGCCTCGCGCGCATCGATACCGATATCGACGCCACGGAAGTCATCCTGTCGCTGGCGCCGGAGACCAACGGCGAAGTCGCGGTCAGGGCCTGGAAGGCGCTGTCGCAGACCACCGGCCGCGACCACACGCATCTCGCCATTCCGAAGGAGGACGAGAAGATCCGCTTCCGCGACGTCGTCGCGCAGCCGCGCAAGATCATCTCGGCTCCGACATGGTCGGGGCTCGAATCCGAGAAGGTCTGCTACAACGCCGGCTACACCAACGTCCACGAACTGATCCCGTGGCGCACGCTGTCGGGCCGGCAGCAGCTCTATCAGGATCATCTGTGGATGCGCGCCTTCGGCGAGGCTTTGTGCGTCTACCGCCCGCCCGTCGATCTCAAGGCGGTCAAGCCGGTGATCGACAAGAAGCCGAACGGCGAGAAGCAGATCGTCCTCAACTTCATCACGCCGCATCAGAAGTGGGGCATCCACTCCACCTATACCGACAATCTGATGATGCTGACGCTCTCGCGCGGCGGGCCGATCGTCTGGATCAGCGAGAACGACGCGAAGAAGGCCGGCATCACCGATAACGACTGGATCGAGGCCTACAACGCCAACGGCGCGCTGGTTGCGCGCGCCGTGGTCTCGCAGCGCGTGAAGGACGGCATGTGCCTGATGTATCACGCGCAGGAGAAGATCGTGAACGTGCCGGGCTCGGAAGTGACCGGCCAGCGCGGCGGCATCCACAACTCGGTGACGCGCGCGATCGTCAAGCCGACGCACATGATCGGCGGCTACGCGCAGCAGGCCTACGGCTTCAACTACTACGGCACGATCGGCACCAATCGTGACGAGTTCGTCATCGTGCGAAAGATGTCGAAGGTGGACTGGCTCGACAAGCCGGCCCCCGACCAACCCGCACCGCTCACCGTCGCGCCGAAAATGGAGGCCGCAGAATGAAGATCCGCGCGCAAATCGCGATGGTGTTGAACCTCGATAAGTGCATCGGGTGCCATACTTGCTCGGTCACCTGCAAGAACGTGTGGACCAACCGCGAAGGCATGGAATATGCCTGGTTCAACAATGTCGAGACCAAGCCCGGCATCGGCTATCCCAAGGAATGGGAGAACCAGGA
>DASTGR010000367.1:0-3163 GCA_035718885.1 Pseudolabrys sp.
GTCCTTGCCCTTGATCTCGTGGCGGTACTGTTTCCACGGCGGCACCACGAACACGTCGTTGACGCCCCACTCGAACGGCTTGCCGTCGATGATCGTCGTGCCGGTGCCCTCGGCGACGCAGAACACGGTGCCGTCGGTCGAGCGGTAGGGAGCGCCCGAAAAGCCCGCCGGCAGCAGCGAGAGGTTCGCGCCCATCGTCGGAATGACCGGCCCGCCATTGATCGGGTTGGCGTAGCGCACGCGCGCGCCGTGGCGCTTGTCGACGTCGCCGGTCTTCTTCAGCCGCTCGAGGATCGGCTTCATCTTGGCGTAGGGATAATTGATGACCGGCGTGCGCAGCGTCTGCGCCGGCGCGCCGTCCGGCAGCACGCCCATGGCGTAGCGCTCGAACGAGTCGCCGTCCTCGTGGTTCACGTTCTGCATCTTGTCGTCGAAGTGATGCGCGAACGACGCCTGGAAGTGATTGACCGTCGGCATGTCGAGCACGTCGAGCCACATCACCGGCTCCTTGCCGGGATTGCCGTGATCGTGCGGCGCCCAGTTGGCGGTGATGATGAAGTCGCCATGCTCCATCTGCGACTTCTCGCCCTCGACCGCGGTGTATGCGCCCTTGCCCTTGAGCACGAAACGGATGGCGGAGGCGACGTGCTGGTGCGCCTCGGCGATCTCGCCCGGCATGATGAGCTGGATGCCGGCGAACAGCGAATTGGTGATCTTCGACTTGCCGGGATCGCCGGGATTCTCCAGCACGAGCACGCGGCGCTCGGCCTCTTCCGCGGTGATGACCTCGCCGGCTTCCAGCATCAGCTTCTCGACCTGCGGGAACTTCCACAGCGCCGGGACCATCTGCGTCTTCGGTTCGGGCGTGACGAGGCCTTTCAGCACCTCCCAGAGCGGCGCGAGATGAAACGCGGAGATCTTGTCGTAATAGGCCTGCCGCGCATTCTGGATGTTGTGCTTGGGATCGGCGTGGGCCGTGGCGGTCGCCATGCAATTTTCTCCAAAGGAAGCCGATAGTTTGCTTTGAAACCACTATAGCGGATCAGAGGTCCGCCGGAAATGGCGGATTCCGGCGGGCAGACCGGGTCAGCGCGCAGGAATGAGCGGCATCAGCAGATGGCTCGCCCGATCGCCACCCGTATGAATGGTATTGAGCCCGCCAAACACTTCGGCAGGCCGGTCGGCCGGATCGTCATGCAGAAAGATTCCCGATCCCTTCATCAGCCCTTGCGCCTCCGGCCGCGCGAAGTCTCGTCCCGCGACGGTCAAGGCGAGCCGGTAACCGCCCGGAACGACGACCGAGGTGGGCCAGATTTCGACGTCGACTTCGTAGATTTCGCCCGGCACGACCGGCAGGCGCTCGTCGTGCGGATGAAACGGTTTCCCGGGCCGCGAGCGCGCCGCGTCGAGCTTGCGCTGCGACACGCGGAGCCACCCCTGAGACACCGGCGCCTGCGGATCGTTGGCGCCGATGAACGTCACCTCGCCGCCCTGAGGATCGAACACGCGCAACGTCAAAAACAGGTCCATGTCCGCAGTGCTGGTCGACACGAACAGCTTGGCCGCAACCGGGCCGGTGAATTCCGTGTCGGCCGCGAACGGAGCACTGCGTAACGTGACACCTGAACCGAGTGCCTCGTACTCGACTGCGCCGCCGGCGGCCGGTTCGGTGGTCGACAGCGCGTCGGCGCCGGCGTCGAGATAGTAAGGCGTCCACCGCGTGCGCGCGAGCGGCCACTCGTTCTCGTTACGGCGCACCGCGCCGCGCGGATCGCGGACGGTGAGGATGACAGGCGGCTGCCGATCCCAGCCATTGTCCTCGCCTTTCAGGAAATGATCGAAGAAGCGGCGTTGCAGCGCCACAGCGTCCGGCATGTACATCGATGCGAAATGCGTGTCGGTGTGCATTTCGAGCCATTTCTGCCGCGAGGCCGCGCGCTCGAACGCTTCGACATTGCCGCGCAGATGCAGGCCGAGGCCGCCCCAGTTTCCCGCCGACAGAAACGGCACGGTGATGCGTTCCGCGACCGGCGTGCGTGCCTTGAAGTAGGCGTCGTCGAACGGATGCTGAAGGCCGGCCTGATAAACATTGGCGAGGTTGCCCGGCAGCATGTCCGGGTTGATCGCGGCGCCGGTCGACACCGCGCCGGTAAAACGGTCGCGGTACGGCGTCGCCGCATTGCCGTTCTGATTGGTCGCGATCTGCGTGTCCCAGAGCAGCTTGAGGAAGAACGACGAGTAGATGCCGCCGTGGCGGTAGAAATCGCGGTAGTGATCGAACATCCCTTCCCACGGGATCATCGCCGCGAGGTGCGGCGGCTGAAGCGCGGCCACCTGCCATTGCTTGATGGCGAGATAGGAAACGCCGAGCAGGCCGACCTTGCCGTTCGACCACGGCTGCGTGCCGGCCCATTCGATCGCGTCGTAATATTCACGCGTCTGGAGCGGCGACATCATCTCATAGAAGCCGGGCGACTTGCCGGTGCCGCGCGCATCGACCACGACGACCGCATAGCCCGCCGGCACCCAGCGCTCGGGGTCCGGCACCTCCCAGGTCAGGTATTTGCCGCTCGAGCCGTCACGCACCACCTCGGGGTGGTCGCGCAGCACCACGTCCCAGTAGCGCTTGAAATCGACAGCGACGTCTGAGTCCTTGCCGTACGGCGTGAACACGACGATGGGCGGCACGGGACCGCCGCCTTTCGGCCGGAACACGTTGCAGTAGGAGACGTGCCCGTCGGCGAGCGGGATCGGCACATCCTTTTCGATGAGGATGTTGCCGTCCTCGATGAACGTGACGCCGCCGTCGGACTTGCGCATGTTCCGCCCTCGAAGGGTGCAGTCAGTTATTGACCGATCCGCCGTCGACGACCAGCGACTGGCCGGTGACGAAGTCGCTGTCGGACGAGGCGAGGAACACCAGCGCGCCGAGAAGGTCCTCCGGATAGCCGTCGCGCTTGAAGGCGCGGCTCGCGCGCACCGGCGCCCGCTCCTCCTCGACGTGCTGCGTATTGGCAAGCCCGGTGTCGCTGAGGATATAGCCCGGCGACAGCGAGTTGACCGCGATGCCGTGCGGCCCGAGCTCGCGCGACAGCGAGCGTGTGAAGGCGAGCATCGCGCCTTTCGAGGTGACGTAAGGCAGCATGCGCGGCACGCCCTTGTA
>DASTGR010000368.1:0-2299 GCA_035718885.1 Pseudolabrys sp.
TGACGAGGCCGTATTTCATCTTGCGAAGCTTCTCGAGCGCGGCGCTGCCGTCGGCGGCATCGTCGACATGCTCGAAACCGAGCTGCTTCAGGAGATTGCGGATGATGCGGATCATGGTGTTGTAGTCGTCCACCACCAGAACCGGCATCGTCAGATCGATGGCCATGGCCACTTTGCCCCCCCAGGGCAGCCCGCGAATTTGCGGAACCTAGCAATCGGGCTTGAATAACCCGTTAAACGCATCCTTAACGCCGCCTTTACCGTAAACCGCCGCCAATGTCGGCGGCTTGACGCGCAGGCGGCGGCGGGATTGAAGGAACGCCACCGTTTAACCCCGCCGAACCGATGACCACGTCCCGACAGCCCTTTCACATCGTCCGCGGCGATGCCGCGGCGCTCGCGCCCGGCGCGCTGGCCGGCTGCGTCGTCGCGATCGGCAATTTCGACGGCGTGCACCGCGGCCACCGCGCCGTTATCGGCGCGGCGCTGGCGCGGGCCCGGGCGCTCGGCCGGCCGGCCGCGGCGCTGACCTTCGACCCGCACCCCCGAACCTTCTTCCGGCCGGACGTGCCGGTGTTCAGGCTCTCGACCGGGCGGGACAAGATGCGGCTCCTGGCCGCGACCGGACTCGACGGGGCAGTGATCCTGCGCTTCGATGCGGCACTGGCCGCCACCTCGGCGCAGGACTTCATTTCCCGGATCCTTGTCGGACGACTCGGCATTGCCGGCGCGGCGATCGGCTTCGATTTCCACTTCGGCAAGGACCGTCAAGGCTCGCCGGCCTATCTGGCCGGGCAGGGCGCCGAACTCGGCTTCGCCGTCGACATCGTGCCGCCGCTTCAGGACGAGGGCCGGCCGGTGTCCTCCGGCGCGGTGCGCGACGCGCTCGCGGCCGGAAAGGTGGTCGAGGCGGCCGAGCTGATCGGCGCACCCTGGTTCGTCTCCGGCGAAGTCGTCCATGGCGAGAAGCGCGGCCGCGACCTCGGCTTCCCGACCGCCAACCTGCGCCTCGACGCCTCCTGCGGGCTCAAGCACGGCATCTATGCGGTGCGCGCGCAGATCGACGGGCAACTCGTCGACGGCGTCGCCAGCTTTGGCCGGCGCCCGACCTTCGATAATGGCGCCCCGCTGCTCGAAGTTTTCCTGTTCGATTTTGCCGGCGACCTCTACGGCAAGACGATCGAAGTCGCTTTCATCGGCTGGATCCGCGGCGAGGAGAAATTCGTCTCGATCGATGCGCTCAAGCGCGCCATGGACGGCGACGTGGTCCGGGCGAAGGACACGCTCGCCCGCGCGCTCGGTGCGTTTCCGAAGCTGGGGTCGGTTTGACCCGAGGCATCGGCGCGCTCGTGCGGCCTCATGGTGAGGAGCGCCCGTAGGGCGCGTCTCGAACATCGCAAGTCGGCTATAGCCGACTTGCGCGCCATAAGGCCGATGTCGGGTAAACCCGACATCGGTGGGCCGCCCCATGCTTCGAGACGCATCGCTTCGCGCTGCTCCTCAGGATGAGGCGGAGACGGGCTGAGGCGTATGGGTCCCGGGCCTCGCTTGCGCTCGCCCGGGACGACAAGAATAGCGGCCTTTTCCCTCCTACCTGCCCCTGCTAAAAGCCCCGCCATGTCCAAGCCCGAACGCGATTATTCCGAGACCCTGTTTCTGCCGCAGACGGATTTCCCGATGCGCGCCGGCCTGCCGCAGAAGGAGCCGGAACTCCTCAAGCGCTGGCACGGCGAGGGCCTGTACGAGCAGCTGCGCGCCGCCTCGAAGGGGCGCGAGAAGTTCATCCTGCACGATGGCCCCCCTTATGCGAACGGCAACATCCACATCGGCACCGCGCTCAACAAGGTGCTCAAGGACGTCGTCACGCGCTCGCAGCAGATGCTCGGCTTCGATTCCAATTACGTGCCGGGCTGGGACTGCCACGGCCTGCCGATCGAGTGGAAGATCGAGGAAGAGAATTACCGCTCCAAGGGCAAGCAGAAGCCCGACCTGAAAGACCCGAAGGCGATGGTCGCGTTCCGCCAGGAATGCCGCGCCTATGCCGAGCACTGGCTCGGCGTGCAGCGCGAGGAGTTCAAGCGCCTCGGCGTCATCGGCGACTGGGCGCACCCTTACACGACGATGAGCTTTCCGGCCGAGGCGCAGATCGCGCGCGAGCTGATGAAGTTCGCCGCCAACGGCGCGCTCTATCGCGGCTCGAAGCCGGTGATGTGGTCGGTGGTGGAGAAGACCGCGCTGGCCGAGGCCGAGGTCGAGTACGAGGATTACACCAGCGATACGGTGTGGGTGAAGTTTCCGG
>DASTGR010000369.1:0-3424 GCA_035718885.1 Pseudolabrys sp.
TCGATCAACTTGCCGTCGCGGTCGAGCACCTTCACCGCCTGGTTCGGCTTGATCGTCCCCGACGTGATGCGGCCGGTGATGATGCGGCCGAGGAAATTGTTGGCTTCGATGATGGTGCCGAGCAGCTTGAACGGGCCTTCCTCGACGTGCGGCGGCTGCACATGGCGCAGCACGAGATCGAACAAAGGCTTCATGCCCTCGTCGTGCGAGCCTTCGAGGCTGGTGGACATCCAGCCCTGCTTGGCCGAGCCGTAGAGGATCGGGAAGTCGAGCTGCTCGTCGGTGGCGTCGAGCGCGGCGAACAGATCGAACACCTCGTTGACGACTTCCGTCGCGCGCGCGTCGGGACGATCGACCTTGTTGATCACGACGATGGGCTTGAGGCCCATGCGCAGCGCCTTCGAGACGACGAACTTCGTCTGCGGCAGCGGGCCCTCGGCTGCATCGACCAGCACCAGCGCGCCGTCGACCATGTTGAGAATGCGTTCGACCTCGCCGCCGAAGTCGGCGTGGCCCGGGGTGTCGACGATGTTGATGCGCGTGCCCTGCCACTCGACCGAGGCGGCCTTGGCGAGAATGGTGATGCCGCGCTCGCGCTCGAGATCGTTGGAATCCATCGCGCGTTCGACCTGGCGCTCGTTCTCGCGATAGACCCCCGACTGTTGCAGGAGCCGGTCGACCAGCGTGGTTTTGCCGTGGTCGACGTGCGCGATGATGGCGACGTTGCGAAGGTCCATAAGGGCTGTTCCAGAAATCAAAGCGCGGGCCCCCTCGGGAGGCCCGCGACGCATGCGCTATTGCGGCGCAATATAGTCACGAGAGGCCGAATAGCAACCGTCGAAATCGGCCACTTTGAGGGCGGTTAATGCGTATTCGGCAGGGCTTCAGACGCCCGCCGGACGGCTCCAGGGGCCGATCTTGACGTCGCGCGGCAAGGCGTCCTGCAACATCATCATCTCGGCGATGGTCTCGCCGGTGACGAGGCCGACCAGCGTGCCCGCCGCATCGACGACGCCGACCGCCGGCGCCTGCTTCTGCTGCAACAGCTTGAACGCCTGCTCCAGCGTCGCGCGATGGCTGACGGTGGGCATCTCTGCACCCATGGCGTCGGCGACGCTGGCGTCGGGGCCGATGATCTTGATGGCGCGGATGAGGTCGGCGCGGCCGATGACGCCGATCGGCTTGCCGGCATCGTCGACCACCGGAAATTCGCCCTGCGACGTTTGCAGCAGGGTGTGCACGGCTTCGTCGATATGCGCGCGCGGCACGAGGCTGACGAAGCGCGTCATCATCGCGCCCGTCACCGGAACGCCGCGCGAGACGGCGCGCAACGCCACCATATGCGCTTCGGAGGCCGCAGCGAGGTAGACGAAAATAGCGATAAAAATCAGGATCGGATTGTACATGAGCCCGATGAAGCCGAGCGCGAAGGCGACGACCTGACCGACCGACGCCGCGATCTCGGTCGCGCGCACGTAGCCCAATTTGCTTGCGAGCAGCGCGCGGAGCACGCGGCCGCCGTCCATCGGAAAGGCCGGTATCAAATTGAACAAGGCCAGGAATACGTTGACCGCGGCGAGCCGGTTCACCAATGGAATCGCCATGTTGTCGACGGCGGTCGCCGCGCTCGGCTCAAGCGTCGCGCCGAACGCGACGACGAGAACGACCGCGATGACCACATTTACAAGCGGCCCGGCGATGGCGATGAGGAATTCCTCCCAGGGTTCTTCCGGAATGCGCTCGAGCTGCGCCACGCCGCCGATCGGCAGCAGCGTCACGTAAGGCGTCGCCACGCCGAAGGCGCGTGCGGTGAAGATGTGGCCGAACTCGTGCAGCAGCACGCACAGAAACAGGAGCACCATGAAGGCGAGCCCGTCGAACGCCGCCGCCTTGCCGTTCGAGGCGTAGCTCGCCGCGAAGATCCATGCGAGAAACAACAGGAATGTCAGGTGGATGCGGACGACCGTGCCCGCGACTTTGCCGATATTTAAAGACCAGGACATGTGAATGCCTCGTATGGTCGTCTGCCTCCTTGCAAAGGTAATATCCCGCCGAAGGCAATGCGAGAGCCGCCCGGAGCAAGCAAGGCCATGACCGCGACCATCGAGCCCAAGGCGCGCGCGCCGATTGGCGCCATCGTCGTCTTCATCGTCGCCTCGTTGCTCTACATGGCGACGATGGCCAGTGTCTCTGACCTGCATGAGAGCGACGCCGCCGGCCGCGGTCTGGCCTCCGCGTTCGGCGCCATCTTCGGCGTGGTCCTTTGGCTGGCGCTTGCGGTGCTTTTGGTAATTTCTGCGATCAACGGCCGCATGCCGCGCTGGGCCGCGGCGTCGCTGCTCGTGCTGTATCCGCTCGGCGGCATTGCATCGTTCGCCGCCGCGGGCCTTTATGGGGCACATGGCGGCTGGTGGCTGCTGGTGCCCAGCCTGCTGCCGCCGCTGGTCGGCCTCTACGCGCTGGCGATGCGCCTCCCGGCGCTTGGTTTTCCGGCAACGCTGATCAGCGCGGTCGTGCTGGGCGTTGTTCTGCTGCTGTCGCTTGCGCCACTGACGATGCACTTCGTCGAAACGCATCCGAGCGAAGCGCAGCAGGCGAAAGTCCGCGCCGATGCGGCGGCGGAGCAGGACGCACGCGAACGCGCGGAGCGGGACCGGCAGGACCGGGAGATCGCCAAGTTCAAGGCGCTCGGCCCCGATTCATCACTGCGTGATTACCTCGATTATCTGGCGCCCGGCGATACGCATTACCGCGAGGCGCTGGCGGGCGCGCGGCTGGTGAAAACGCGCCAGACTGACGCCGTGGCGCTGCTCCGGCAAAGCCGCATCGGCGATCTGCCGGACTTGCGCGATCTCGATCTCGCTGCGAGCCCCGATTTGTGCGGCGCATATGATTTTGGCCTGCGGGTCGCGGCGATGAAAGTCGAACGCGGCCGTGGCGCCTGGCTTACCGCGGCGATGGATCTCGAGCGCCAGCTTCCGAACGTCAGATGGCTCACCAGCGCCGGCTGCGATCTCGATCCATCCCTGACGCTGCTCGAAAAGAACGTGCGCGCGGTTTCGGACTCTCCCCGCTTGGACAAGTTCGCCGACACGCTGCACGGGTTCCGCAAGGCGCCTTGAGAGCTGCTTGCGCGCGGACGGTGGCAAGACCATCTAGAGGTCATGGCCTTCGCACGCACCGCCTTCTGGCGGCAGGACACCGATGACGACGAGACCCTGCGCCGAAGCTTCTGGCGCAAGCTCACCGCCGTAGCGGCGCGCATTCCCTTCGCCGAGGACCTGCTCGCCGCCTATTACTGCGCCTTCGACCGCACGACGCCGCTCGCCGTAAAGGCGACGCTCGTCGGCGCGATCGCTTATTTCGTGCTGCCGATCGACGCCATTCCGGACGTCATGCCGATCCTCGGCTTCACCGACGACGC
>DASTGR010000370.1:0-4535 GCA_035718885.1 Pseudolabrys sp.
TGATGAAGTTCGCCGCCAACGGCGCGCTCTATCGCGGCTCGAAGCCGGTGATGTGGTCGGTGGTGGAGAAGACCGCGCTGGCCGAGGCCGAGGTCGAGTACGAGGATTACACCAGCGATACGGTGTGGGTGAAGTTTCCGGTCAAGAGTTTTGATCGAAGCCTGATGCTGATTGGCGATGCCAAGCCAGCAATGAATGTACCTGATTGGCACGGTGATTTGGCGCGCGCGTCTGTAGTCATCTGGACTACAACTCCTTGGACGATGCCAGGTAATCGCGCCATCTCATTTTCGCCGAAAATCGGCTATGGACTTTATAAGGTTACCGACGCCGCCCCCGACAACTGGGCCAAGGTCGGCGATCTTTTCATCCTAGCCGATAAACTCGCTGCCGACGTGTTTAAGCAAGCGCGAGTTGGGGCCTTTGAGAAAGTCTGTGACATCGCTGGTGGGCTCGCTGGGCTGACTTGTTCTCACCCGCTCAAGTCCCTGGGCTACGATTTCGACGTGCCGCTTCTCTCCGGCGAGCACGTCACCGACGACGCCGGCACCGGCTTCGTGCACACCGCGCCCGGCCATGGCCGCGAGGACTTCGAGGTGTGGACCGCGAACGCGCGCGACCTCGAGGCGCGCGGCATCAATTCGGCTATCCCCTATACCGTCGACGAGAACGGCGCCTTCACCGCGGCAGCGCCTGGCTTCACGGGAAAACGCGTCATCAACGACAAGGGTGAGAAGGGCGACGCCAACGAGGCGGTGATCAAGGCGCTGGTCGAGGCCGGCATGTTGATCGCGCGTGGCCGCCTCAAGCATCAGTATCCGCATTCGTGGCGCTCGAAGAAGCCGGTCATCTTCCGCAATACGCCGCAGTGGTTCATCGCCATGGACAAGGGCATCGATAAGCCCGGCGACACCTTGCGCGCGCGCGCGCTGCACGCGATCTCGGTGACTGAATGGGTGCCGCCGCAGGGCGAGAACCGCATCAACGGCATGATCGTCAATCGCCCCGACTGGGTGATCTCGCGTCAGCGCGCCTGGGGCGTGCCGATCGCGGTGTTCGTCAAGGAGAAGCCGGACGGCGCGGTCGAGATCTTGCAGGACCCCGACGTCGAGCTGCGCATCGTCGAGGCCTTCGCCGCCGAGGGCGCCGACGCCTGGTACAAGGAGGGCGCGCGCGAGCGCTTCCTCGGAGCAAAGCTCGCGGCCGATAGCTGGAAGAAGGTCGACGACATTCTCGACGTCTGGTTCGACTCCGGCTCGACGCACGCCTTCGTGCTGGAAGACCCCGAGCAGTTCCCGCAGCTCGCCGGCATCAAGCGCAAGGTCGACGGCGGCCGCGACACCGTCATGTATCTCGAAGGCTCGGATCAGCATCGCGGCTGGTTCCACTCCTCGCTGCTGGAGAGCTGCGGCACCCGCGGCCGCGCGCCGTTCGACATCGTGCTGACGCACGGCTTCGTGCTGGCCGAGGACGGCCGCAAGATGTCGAAGTCGCTCGGCAACCAGGTCTTCCCGCAGGACGTCATCAAGCAGTCCGGCGCCGACATCCTGCGTATGTGGGTCTGCGCCTCCGACTATGCCGACGACCTGCGCATCGGCCCGGAGATTTTGAAGACCACCGCCGACACCTATCGCAAGCTGCGCAACACGATCCGCTGGATGCTCGGCTCGCTCGCGCACTTCCACGAGGACGAGCGCGTCAAGCCCGAGAAGATGCCGGAGCTCGAGCGGCTGATGCTGCATCGGCTTGCCGAATTGGACGAGATCGTTCGCAAGGCCTATGCCGAATTCGATTACAAGCGCATCTTCGCGGCGCTGTCTGCGTTCATGACGGCGGACCTGTCGGCGTTCTATTTCGACATCCGCAAGGACACGCTCTACTGCGATCCGATCTCATCGACGGCACGCAAGGCGTCGCTCACGGTCATCGATCACCTGTTCCGCTGCACGGTGACGTGGCTGGCGCCGATCCTGTGCTTCACCACGGAAGAATCGTGGCTGTCGCGCTACGGCGCCGACGCGAAGTCGGTGCATCTCGAAGTGTTCCCCGACGTGCCGGCGTCATGGCGCGACGAGAAGCTCGCCGAGAAATGGCGCAAGGTGCGTACCGTGCGCCGCGTCGTCACCGGCGCCTTGGAGATCGAACGCGCGCAGAAGCGCATCGGCTCGTCCCTGGAAGCGCATCCGATCGTGCACGTCTCCAACGAGGACCTGTTCGAGGCCGTCGCCGACGTCGATCTCGCCGAGGTGTGCATCACGTCCGCCGCGACGCTCGCCCGCGACGAGGGGTCCGCCGACGCGTTCCGCATGCCCGACGTCTCGGGCATCGCGGTGGTGTGCAATCTGGCCGAAGGCACCAAATGCGCGCGCTCATGGAAGGTGCTGGGCACGATCGGCGCCGATCCGGAGTACCCGGAGGTCTCTCCGCGCGACGCGCAGGCGCTGCGCGAATGGGAAGCCCTGCGCAAGGCGGCGGAGTAGTGCTCGGAGCGCCGCGCTAAACACTGTCATCACCGGGCTTCGCCCGGTGATCTCGCTTAGGCGGGCAACGCCGTGCCTCCGGTATCGGGATGGCCGGGACAAAGCCCGGCCATGACAGGCTGGAGGATCGTCGGTGGACTTACCGAAGCAATCGTCGGGTTACGCCCGCTTCCTCCGCCTCGGCATCGTCGCCGCCGTGCTCGCCTGCGCGCTCGATCAGGCGAGCAAGCTCTATCTGATGTTCGTCTACGGCCTGCCGCAGCAGCCGCCGATCAGGCTCGGGCCGTTCTTCGACTTCGTTTTCGTCCGCAACAAGGGCATCAGCTACGGCCTGTTCCAGACCGAAGGGCCGCTCGGGCAGTGGATCCTGCTTGGCATCAAGGTCGCCGCGGTGGTGGCGCTCGCGGTCTGGCTGACCCGCACCCGCGACCGCCTGACCGCCCTCTCGTTGGGCCTCATCATTGGCGGCGCCATCGGCAACGCCATCGACCGGCTGGCCTATGGCTGGGTCTTCGATTTCGTCTATTTCCACATCCGGACGGCGTCCTGGCAGTTCAACTGGTACGTCTTTAACCTCGCCGACGTTGCCATCGTTGCCGGGGTGGCCGGTCTGTTGTATGAAAGCCTCTTCGGGGACCGCGCCGCAAAAGCGCCCTGATCCGCCACGATAGTCTCGTTTACGCGACTGAAATCTTTAGCGATTTCAATGCCCTCGAGGCCAGATCGGTAGACTTCGATGCGCTCGATGACCTTTGCGAAATTCACCGCCGCCGCCGCCGGGTTCGTCCTGGTGGCCTCCATGCTGGTCGCGCCCGCTCCGGCGCGCGCCGCCGACGATGGCGACGACGATACCCCGATCGACACCAAGATCCTGCGCGGCATCCTTGAAGGCATCGGCCTGGAGCGCGACGGCAAAAACACGATCGACTACCACGAGCGGCCGCCGCTGGTGATCCCGGGCAGCAAGGCGCTGCCGGCGCCGCAGTCCTCGGACGCCGTCATCGCCAACACGCCGGCCTGGCCGAAGGACCCCGATGTGGCGCGCGCCCGGCAGGCCCGAATCGACGCCAAGAAGGGCGTCAGCAGCGACGAAATCGACAAGGTCTGGTCGCAACCGCTCCGCCCGAGCGAGATGATGCCGGGCGGCGATCGCGGCCGCACCGGTCCGGCGCCCAAGGTCGTCAATCCCGCCGGCGCCGAGGGGACACGGCTGTCCGCCGACGAACTCGGCTATCGCGGCGGCCTCTTCGGCAGCATGTTCAGCGGCAAGCAGGAGCGCAGCGCGCGCTTCACCGGCGAGCCGGCGCGGACCTCGCTTGTCCAGCCGCCGCCGGGCTACCAGACGCCGTCGCCCGACCAGCCCTACGGCGAAGGCAAGTCCGACTCCGCGCCGAAGGCGGCGAACGCGACCGATATGCGCATCGAGGGTGCCACGCGATAGGCGCCGGCTGCTGCCTTGCTCATCGGACTGCTTCCAGAGCGACGTGTGGGGCGTCTCAACTCGTCAGCCGCAAGGTTTAGACACGTGACAATGAAATCGATTCTGGCATTGGCCGCGGCCCTCGCCGCGGCCTTTGTTGCGCCTGCCTCCGCCGCCGACAACAAGGTTGCCGATTATAAATTGTCGAACGGCCTCGAACTCGTCGTCATCCCCGATCATCGCGCGCCGGTCGTCACGCATATGATCTGGTACAAGGTCGGCGCCGCCGACGAGGTCGCCGGCCATTCCGGGCTCGCGCATTTCCTCGAACACCTGATGTTCAAGGGCACCGCGAAGCATCCCGCCGGCGAATTCTCGCAGGTGGTGGCGCGCCTCGGCGGCCAGGAGAACGCGTTCACCACCAGCGATTACACCGGCTATTTCCAGCGCGTGCCGAGCGCCGACCTCGCGACCGTCATGGCCTTCGAGGCCGACCGCATGACCGGGCTCCAGCTCACCGACGAGGTGGTGCTGCCGGAGCGCGAGGTCATTCTCGAGGAGCAGAACCAGCGCGTCGGCAACAATCCGCGCGCGCGGCTCTCCGAGCAGATCGCCGCCGCGCTCTACCTCAACAG
>DASTGR010000371.1:0-3802 GCA_035718885.1 Pseudolabrys sp.
TGCTGGAGATCGCGAGCGACCTCGAGCTCACCGAGTTGCTCGATCGTCCGACGGGCAAACTCTCGGCCGGCCAGAAAACGCGCGTGTCGCTCGCCAAGGCGCTGCTCAACCGCCCCGAGGTGCTGTTGCTCGACGAGCCGACGGCGTCGCTCGACCCGGACACCGCCGATTGGGTGCGCGGCCGTCTGGAGGCGTTTCGGCGCAACAATAATGCCGCGATCCTGCTCGCCTCGCACAATATGAGCGAGGTCGAGCGGCTGTGCGAGCGCGTCATCATCATGAAGCGCGGCCGCATCGAGGACGACGACACGCCGGCGCGTCTGCTCGAGCGCTACGGACGTGGCACGCTCGAGGAGGTGTTCCTCGACGTCGCCCGCGGCCGCGGCCATGCGGCGGAAGCGGCGCGATGAAGAACCTTCTGTCGCCCCGGGCGATTCGCTCACTGCGACTGCAGCGCACATTATTGTGCCCTCTCCCCTTGTGGGAGAGGGCGGCCGCAGCATCTGACCGCAAAAGAATGGGTGAGGGGGCTGTCCCCCTCACCCAGCAGAGCGCGTTGAACCGCGCTCAATGCCCTCTCCCACGAGGGGAGAGGGCACAGCGACATGCGGCCGTGAGCGCATGACCTCCGCCTCCCTCACCCGCATCGGCGCCATGGTCCGCCGCTACTGGTACCTGCTGCGCTCGTCCTGGCCGCGCATCCTCGACCTCATCTACTGGCCGACGGTGCAGATGCTGATGTGGGGTTTTCTCCAGACCTACGTCGCGTCGAATGCGGGGTTCTTCGCGCGCGCAGGCGGCGTGTTCATCGGCTCCGTG
This sequence comes from Pseudolabrys sp., assembly GCA_035718885.1. Taxonomy (GTDB): domain Bacteria; phylum Pseudomonadota; class Alphaproteobacteria; order Rhizobiales; family Xanthobacteraceae; genus Pseudolabrys. The sequence continues at coordinate 820 of DASTGR010000371.1, forward strand.
CTGCTCTGGGACATCCTCTTTCGCGGCCAGCTCGGATTTTCAATTTCGTTTTTGGAGGAGATGTACGCCCGCAACCTCGGCAACCTTATGATCTCGCCGCTGCGTCCGGTCGAATTCGTCCTCTCTCTGATGATCATGAGCCTGGTGCGGCTGTCGATCGGCATGGTGCCGGTGACCATCCTCGCGATCGCCTTCTTCGGATTCAATCTGTGGGCGCTGGGCTTTGCGCTCGCTGCATTCTTCGTCAATCTGATTTTGACGAGCTGGTCGATCGGTATCTTCGTGTCCGGTGTGCTCCTGCGCAACGGCATGGGCGCGGAGAGCCTCGCCTGGACCATCATGTTTCTCTTTCTGCCGCTCACCTGCGTGTATTACCCGGTGGCGGTGCTGCCGTATTGGCTGCAATACGTCGCCTGGGCCCTGCCGCCGACCTACGTTTTCGAGGGCATGCGCGCGCTGCTGATCGACCACGTCTTCCGGGCCGATCTGATGCTCGAGGCTTTTCTGTTCAATGCGATTCTGTTCGCGGGCGCATCAATCGCCTTTTTGCTCCTGCTCAGAAGCGCCCGCGAGCAGGGCTCGCTGCTCCAGATGGGCGAGTAAGGCCTCCGGAAGCCCTTATATTTCCTCGATTTTCACGTAATTGTGCGCGGCGGCAACAGCCGTAAACCGAACGCGAACAACTTGTCTGGCATTATTGACCGTATGACCAAAAAACGACAGTCTGTTGCAGCGCAGCAGGGGTCGGGGCCGGACAATATGGCGATTGGGGAATTCGACGGCGCAGCGCGTCTGCCCGGTGAAGGCGGTCTGCTTCTCTCGACCCCGATGTACTGGCTCTACGAGATGGGACACGCCGCGCTCAGTCCCGCCCGCGCCTTCGCCGATGCCACCCGCCTCTACTACAAGAATCCAGCCAACCCGCTGACGCACACGACTTACGGCAAGTCCGTCGCTGCGGCGATGGAGTTGTTCGAGCGTTCGACGCGCCGTTACGGCCGTCCCGACTGGATGATCGAGGATACGGTCGTCGGCGGCGAGCATGTGCCGGTGCACGTCAACACCGTATGGGAACGCCCGTTCTGTCGGCTGTTGCGCTTCGAGCGCTCGCTGACGCAAGCGCCGCGGCGGCCGCAGCCGAAGCTGTTGATCGTGGCGCCATTATCCGGCCATTACGCGACGCTGCTGCGCGGCACGGTCGATGCCTTCCTGCCCAATCACGATGTCTACATCACCGACTGGCGCAATGCGCGCGCGGTGCCGCAGTCCGAAGGCCGCTTCGATCTCGACGATTACATCGATTACATCATCTCCATCCTGCACACCCTCGGCACCGACACGCACGTGATCGCCGTGTGCCAGCCCTCGGTGCCGGTGCTCGCGGCCGTGGCGCTGATGGAGGCTGATAAAGACCCCTACGCGCCCGCCTCGATGGTGCTGATGGGCGGTCCGATCGACACGCGCATCAACCCCACAGCCGTCAACAAGGTCGCGACCGAACGCAATATCGATTGGTTCCGCAACCACGTCATCACCAAGGTGCCGTTCCCGCATCCCGGCTTCATGCGCGACGTCTATCCGGGCTTCCTGCAACTGCACGGCTTCATGAGCATGAACCTCGACCGCCATATCGAGGCGCATCACAATCTGTTCACGCATCTCGTGCAGGGCGACGGCGACTCGGCGCAGAAGCACCGCGAATTCTATGATGAGTATCTCGCCGTCATGGACCTGTCGGCCGAGTTCTATCTCCAGACGGTCGACACCGTTTTCATCCGGCACGCGCTGCCGAAAGGCGAGATGACGCATCGCGGCCGCCGCATCGATCCGCGAGCGATCGCCCGCACGGCGTTGATGACGGTCGAGGGCGAGCACGACGACATTTCGGCGGTCGGGCAGACCGAGGCGACGCACCGCCTGTGTCCGAACATTCCCGCCGACAAGCGCGTTCACTACATGCAGCCCGGCGTCGGCCACTATGGCGTGTTCAATGGGTCGCGCTTCCGTTCGGAGATCGCGCCGCGCATCGCCGACTTCGTGCTGTCGAACAACGGCACCGGCAAGGGCAGCCGGCGCGCCAACGGTCACTGAAATCCTGCCATTGAAATCCGGCCATTGACCGCGCGACAATGAGCAGGCCGAATCGGGCCTGAGCTCATGCTGCGCCGCTTCCTGTTACGCAAACCGCCACCGCCGGAGCCGGCCGTTCTCACCGTCGCCTTCGACGGCGAGGTCTATGAGGTTCGCGTGCGCCGCCACGCGCAGGCCCGGCGCTACACATTGCGCATCCATGCCGCCACGCGCGAGGTGCTGCTGTCGATGCCGGTGCGCGGCAGCCTGCGCGAGGCCAACGTCTTCGCGCAGAAGCACGGCGCCTGGATCGCCGCACGGCTGAAACGTCTGCCGGGGGGCACGCCGTTCGCGCATGGCGCGCTGGTGCCGTTGCGCGGCGTGCCGCACCGCATCGAGCATCGGAGCGGCATCCGCGGCACCGTCTGGCCCGAATGCGGCGACGATGGAGCGCAACTCCTGTGCGTCGCAGGCGAAAAGTCGCACGTGCCGCGGCGCGTGCGCGATTATCTCAAGCGCGAAGCGAAGAAAGACCTGGAGCGCGCCAGCCGCGCGGCTGCGGCGTCCCTTGGCGTCGGCCTCAAACGCATCTCGATCCGCGACCAGACCAGCCGCTGGGGCTCGTGCTCCACGACCGGTGTGCTCTCCTATTCGTGGCGACTGATCCTCGCGCCGCCCTTCGTGCTCGATTATCTCGCGGCGCATGAGGCGGCGCATCTCGTCGAGATGAACCACTCGCGCCGCTTCTGGCGGCTGGTCGAGGGCATCTATCCGGATGTCGCCCGCGCCAAGTCCTGGCTCGACGCCCATGGCGCCGATCTGCATCGTTACGGCGCCGACACAAACCTCGCATAGCATTGCGCCGTCATGAGAGCATCATCGCCGACCCTCACCGCCCGTTGCGCCTGCGGCG
>DASTGR010000372.1:0-4205 GCA_035718885.1 Pseudolabrys sp.
GGCGTCGGCGACATCGACGTCGCGGTGGCGAGCGAATTGCTCGAAGCAGGGCGAACCGTTTCAGCCGGTTTCGTCACGCGCGAGCGCACGCACGTCATCGCCTCGACGAGTCGCTTCTATGCCATGGACGAAAAGATCGCCATGGGTGACGGCCGCTTCGACAGCGACACGCTTGCGCGCGCCATCGCGGAAAATGCCCGCGACACGCTGCTGATCGACATGGGTGAACTTGCCAGGCAGAGCGGCTCGATCGTTAATGCGGTGATGCTCGGCGCCATTGCCGGCTCCGGCAGACTGCCGATCTCGGTCGAACAGTTCGAGGCGGCGATCCGCGACGACGGCAAGGCGCTCGACTCCAATCTGCGCGGCTTCCGTGCGGGCTACGACGCCACGCGCACCAAGGCGGCGCCGGCAAAGCGCACCGACTCCAAGAAGCACGCGCCAGGCACGCTCGCGGCCTTGGAAGAGGACGTCGCCGACACCATTCCCGCCGCGGCGCAGGACATCGTGCGCGAAGGCGTGCGCCGTCTGGTGCCGTACCAGAACGTTGCCTATGCGCGGCTTTACCTCGACCGGCTCGGGCCGGTCGTCGAAGTCGACGAGCAGGCGGGCCTGGAAGGCAGGCTGCTGCGCGAAGTTGCGCGGCATCTCGCGGTGCGTATGTCCTACGAGGACGTCGTGCGCGTTGCGCAGGCGAAGATCGCGCCGGAGCGCATGCGGCGCATCGCGCGCGAGGAATTGAAGGCGAAGGGCGAGCCCTACTCCGTGCACGACTTCCTCAAGCCTGGCTTCGAGGAACTGACGCAGCTTCTGCCGCCGTCGCTGGCGCGGCCGGTCCTGCGCTATGCCGAACGCAAGGGCTGGCTGAACCGCGTCTATTTCGGCATGGAGATCAACACCACGTCGATCTCCGGCTACCTGCGTTTCCTGCTGCTGGCCAAGATGCGTCGCGTTCGGCCCTACGGCATCCGCTACGCGCAGGAGCAGGAGCAGATCGAGTCCTGGCTGCGGCTCATCGTCGAAGCCGCGCACCGGTCGCCCGACCTCGCACTGGAAATCGCGGAGTGCGCGCGGCTGATCAAGGGCTATGGCGACACGCACGCGCGTGGGCTGGCCAATTACCGCACCATCGAAGTGCGTGTGATCCGTCCGGCGCTCGACGGCGTCCTTCCGCTCTCACATGCCCCCGACGCGGTCGCCAGCGCACGTACCGCGGCGCTGAAGGACCCGGAGGGCGAGAGCCTTGCCCGCTGCCTCGCCGAGATCGAGACGCGCGTCGCGCTGCCCATCGCCGCCGAGTGATTGCGGGCCGGTCTGCCCTGCATTGCGGGTCCGTTGTCAGCCCCGGGGGCTTGGCGTAAGAGTCGCGCAAAACAGGCCCGTCGCGCTCGACAGGCCCGTCGCGCTCCAGCGCGCACAATTTGAAGGGACGAAACGCATGGCCGTCTCGCCGACAACGCGCCCGACCATCGCTGCCGAAGCGTTCCTGCGCGCTCTGGCGGACCACGGCACCGACTATTTCTTTGCCAATCCCGGTACCGACTTCCCGCCGATCGTCGAGGCGTTCAGCCGCGCCAAGAAGACCAACGCCAAGGTCCCGAAGCCGGTGTTGGTGCCGCACGAAAACCTCGCGGTCGCGATGGCGCACGGCGCCTATCTGATGAACGGACGCCCGCAGGCGGTCATGGTGCACGTCAATGTCGGCACCGCGAACACGATCAACAATCTGACCAACCTGTCGCGCGACCGCGTGCCGCTGATCCTCGCCGCAGGCCGCACGCCGATCACCGAAAAAGGACAGTTCGGCTCGCGCTCGCGGCCGATCCACTGGGCGCAGGAAATGTTCGACCAGGCCGGCATGCTGCGCGAGCTCGTGAAATGGGACTACGAATTGCGCATGCCGTCTCAGGTCGGCGACGTGGTCGCGCGCGCCAACGAAGTGGCGATGGCACACCCGCGCGGGCCCGTCTATCTGGTGCTGCCGCGCGAGCCTCTGTCCGCACCAATGCCGGAGCCGGTCGGCCCGGCGAAGCCGCGGCCTCAGGCCGCAAGCGTGCATCCCGATCCGAAGGCGGTCGCGACGCTTGCCGAATGGCTCGCGACCGCCGAGCGGCCGCTGATCATCGCCGCGACATTGCCGAGCGAGGCGGTGCCGGTGCTGTCGCATCTCGCCGAACGTTGCGCGATTCCGATCATTACGCACAATCCGCGCACAGTGTGCCTGCCGTCGAGCCATCCGATGCATTTCGGCTACGAGCCCGGCACGCTGCTCGCCGACGCCGACCTCGTCGTCGTGCTGGAATCGGACGTTCCATGGATGCCGCACTTACTGAGCCCGGCCGCCGGCGTGCGTATCGCCCATGTCGGCGAAGATCCGTTCTACGTGCGCTACCCGATGCGCTCGTTCCCGAGCGACCTCGCGGTGCAGGCCGGCGTCGTCAACAGCCTGAACGCATTGTCGTCGGCCGTCGAGCAGCGCCTGCAAATGGCTGAGGCGCGCATCGCCGCACGCCGCGGCCGCCTGGCCGAACGCATGCGCAATCGCCGCGCGCAGCTCGTGAAGGATTCCGCCGCCGGCGAGCGCATTTCGCCTGAATATCTCTCGCGCTGCATCGGCGAATGCGTCGGCGAGGACGCCGTGATTTTCAATGAATACCCACTGCGCGCCGACCACTGCCCGCGCGAGAAGGCGGACACTTTCTACGCGCTCGGTCCCGCCGGCGGCCTCGGCTGGGGTTTTGGCGCCGCGCTCGGCGCCAAGCTTGCCGCGCCGGACAAGCTCGTCGTCGCCACTCTCGGCGATGGCGCCTACATGTTCGGCAATCCGACCGTGGCCCACTGGGTATCGCAGGTGCACGGCCTGCCGATCCTGACGATCGTCTTCAACAACAGCCGCTACGGTGCGGTCCGAAACTCGACCATGGCCATGTTCAAAGACGGCGTCGCCGGCGAATTGAATGGCCAGGTCCTCGCCGACCTCTCACCGGCGCCGCCCTATGACGTGATGGCGGCCGCGCAGGGCGCACATGCCGAGCGTGTCGAGAAGCCTGCCGACCTACCGGCCGCGCTCGAGCGCGCGCGCGACGCCGTCGTCAAGGACAAGCGCCAGGCGCTCGTCAACGTCATCACGCCCTACTGAAAACAACGAAGAGCAAATCGGAGTCCTGAATGCGTATCGACGCCTACACCCACTTCATCCCGGAGAAATTCTTCGCCAAGGTGGTGGAGAGCAATCATCCCGGCATCGGAAAGCGCATGCGCGAGTTGCCGGCAATCCATGATCTCGACGTTCGCAAGAAAGTCGTCGACACGTTCAAGGACTACGCTCAGATCCTGTCGCACGGCATGCCGCCGCTCGAAGTGCTGGCCAAAGGCCAGCAGGTCGAGGAATACGCCAAGCTGCTCAATGACGGCTTCGCCGAAATATGCGCGAAGGACGGCGACCGCTTTCCAGGCTGGGTGGCGCAGAGCGCGCTCGGCGCACCCGACGTCGGCGTCAAGGAGGTCAGGCGCGCAATCGCCAACGGCGCGCTCGGCGCGCAGATTTACACCAACGTCGTCGGCCGGCCGCTCGACGATCCGGAGTTCGAGCCGTTCTTCGCGGCGATGAACGAGATCGGCAAGCCGATCTGGCTGCACCCGGCGCGCACCGCGGCGATGTCCGATTACGCCACCGAGACGAAATCGAAATACGAGATCTGGTGGACGTTCGGCTGGTCCTATGAAACCGCGGCGGCGATGGCGCGGCTGGTGTTCTCGGGCATCATAGACAAGTATCCGAACCTGAAGATCATCACGCATCATTTCGGCGGCATCGTTCCGATGCTGGAAGGCCGCATCGGCCCGGGCTGGGACCAGCTCGGCGCGCGCACTTCGGATGAAGACCTGAGCGTGATCCTCAAGCGGCTCAAGCGCCGCCCGCTCGATTATTTCAAGCACGTGTTCTACGCCGATACCGCCGTGTTCGGCGGCGTGCCGGCAAGCCATGCCGGTTTTGCCTTCTACGATCTCGACAAGATCGTATTCGCGTCGGACTGTCCGTTCGACCCGGAAAAGGGCACGCAATATACGCGCGAGACGCTGCGCATCATCGAGGACACCGACATGCCGAAGGCCGACAAGGACAAGGTCTGGTACGGCAATCTCGAGCGCATGACCGGCGTGAAGCTGGTGAAGTAGCGGGCCGCGCCACGGCTTACCTCTCC
>DASTGR010000373.1:0-2326 GCA_035718885.1 Pseudolabrys sp.
GCTGACGCCGAGCAATGCCGCGCTGTGCGAGAAGGCCGTTCGCATTCTCGACGACATCGGCGCCGAGCTCGCCACGGCCAAGGAGGCGCGGCAGATCCTCGGCCTCCGGACCTGAATTCAAAGCAACTGAGACCGGCCCGCGCGTGACGGGCCGGCACATGTGGAGGGAAAGCTCGATGAGGAAACTCCAACTGTTGGGCGCGGCCGCCGCGATCGGCCTGGCGCTCGGCCTGACGCCGGCCCGCGCGGCCGGCTATCCCGATCACCCGGTCAAGGTGATCGTGCCGTTCGCGGCCGGCGGCCCGACCGACGTGATGGCCCGATTGATCGCGCAGAAGATGTCGGAAGACCTGAAGCAGCAGTTCTACGTCGAGAACCGCCCGGGCGCCGGCGGCAATATCGGCATGGGGGAAGCGGCCCGCGCCAACCCGGACGGCTACACGCTGCTGGTCGCGAGCTCGAGCTACGTCGTCAATCCGAGCCTCTACGCCAAGGCACCGTACGACCCGTACAAGGACTTCGCGCCGATCACGCTCGCCGCCGCTTCGCCGAACATCCTCGTCGTGAACGCAAGCTTCCCGGCGAAGACCGTGAAGGAGTTGATCGAGGTCCTGAAGAAGGAGCCGAACAAGTACTCGATCGCCAATCCCGGCATTGGCACGACGCCGCAGCTCGCCGCCGAGCTGTTCAAGCTCGAACTCAAGCTCGAGGCGACGAGCGTGCCGTTCGGCGGCGCCGCGCCCGCCATCCAGTCGGCCATCGCCGGTCACACCCCGATCGCCTTCTCGGCGCTGCCGCCGACCTCACCGCAGGTGAAGGCCGGCACGCTGCGCGGCCTCGCTGTGACCTCGGCGAAGCGCTCGGCTGCGTTACCCGACGTGCCGACGCTCGCGGAGGCCGGCGTTCAGGCGCAGGAGTCCGAGACCATGCAGGGCATATTCGCGCCGGCGAAGACGCCGAAGGACGTCGTCGACCTCCTGCACAATGAGATCGTCAAGGTCATGGCGATGCAGGACGTCAAGGACAAGTGCGCGCAGCTCGGTTTCGACCCGGTCGCCAACACGCCCGCCGAATTCAATGTCTACATCAAGAAAGAAGTCGACAAGTGGGCCAAGGTGATCAAGGACGCGAAGATCCCGCAGATCAAATAGCCGTCTCCGTGTCCCGGGCGCAGCGCAGGACGTCAGCGATGCGCTGCAGACCCGGGATCCCGCTTGCTCCCACCTAACCGGGACCCGGATCAGCGTCGCACCACTCCGCTTCGCTCCGTGCTGCGCTGTGTCCGAGGCACGTACAATGCGCATCGTCGACATCCGCGAGACCGCAATCCCGCTGAAATCGAAGCTCGCCAATTCGAGCTTCGATTTCAGCGAAATGACGACGTCGGTGGTCGCCGTCATCACGGACGTCGTTCGAGACGGCAAGCCGGTCTGCGGTTTCGCCTTCAATTCCACCGGACGCTATGCCTGCGGTGCTCAGATGCGCGCGCGCTTCATCCCGCGTATTCTCGCCGCCTCTCCGGACACGTTGCTCGACGACACCGGCGACAATCTCGACCCGGCAAAGGTTCTTGCCGTGATGATGAAGCGCGAAAAGGCGGGTGCGCATTCCGAACGCTCCATCGCCATCGGCACGATCGAAGTCGCGATCTGGGATGCTGTCGCCAAGATCGCCGGCAAGCCTCTGCATGCGCTGCTCGCCGAGCGGTTCAACGGCGGCAGGATTGCCACACGCGTCTTCTGCTATGTCGGGGGCGGCTGGTACTGGCCGGGCCAGACGATCAAGGATTTGCAGGATGAGATGCGCCGCCATCTCGATGCCGGGTATACGATGGTGAAGATGAAGGTCGGCGGCCTGCCGCTCGACGAAGACCTGCGCCGGCTCGAAGCGGTGCTTGAAGTCGTCGGCGCGGGCGAACGGCTCGCGGCCGACGCGAATGCCAAATTCGGCCGCGCGGAAGCGCTGCGCTATGCGCAGGCGCTGGCCCCGTTCAAGCTGCGCTGGTTCGAGGAACCGTGCGACCCGCTCGATTTCGCCCTCTTCGCCGAGCTGGCGTCCCTCTACGCGCCGCCGCTCGCCACCGGCGAGAACCTCTATTCGGCGCAGGACGTGCAGAACCTGATCCGCTTTGGCGGCTGGCGCGCAACGCAGGACATCATCCAGGTCGACCCGCCGCAAGCCTACGGCATCACGGAATATGCGCGCATGGTGGCGATGCTCGAAGCGAGCGGCTGGCCGCGCACCGCCCTTTTTCCGCACGGCGGCAACCAGATGTCGCTCGCTATCGCCGCAGGCTTCGGCCTCGGCGGCTCGGAGTCATATCCCG
>DASTGR010000374.1:0-6843 GCA_035718885.1 Pseudolabrys sp.
ATGACGCGGGTTGATATGAAAAAAGTAGGCCTTGAATGGCCTGAGCGTATAGTCGCTCAGCCGGAAGCCGAGCACGTCCTGATAGAACGGCATGGCGCGTTCGATGCTGTCGGTCGTCAGCACGACATGGCCGACGCCGAGCGGTCCCGTGCGGAAACCGGAGATGCAGCGCGACGGCACGAACGGTGTGTCGGCGAGCGCGGCGCCATGGAACACTTCGAGCCGGTTGCCCATCGGATCGTTGAAGGAGATGAGGTCCCGCACGCAGCGCCGGTCGGCGACCGCGCGCGGCTCGCGGATGACCGCGACGCCATGGCTCTCGAGGTGAGCGGCATAGGCATCGAGCGCCCCCGCATCCGCCACCTCCCAGCCGAAGAAATTGCAGCCGTTGCGGCTGTCGCGGTCGACGAGGAGGCGCTGCTTGCGGTCGTCCATGCGCAGCGCGATGCCGCTATTGCCGCGCTCGATCACCTGCATGCCAAGGAGGCCTGTCGCGAAGGCCGACCAGTCCTCGAGCTTGTCCGCGGCGATGCCGACGTATCCCAGCGACTGAAGCTGCATCACGCCTTCTCCCTGCCAGTCGAGAAGAGAGAATAGCATGGTGCGTCGGGCGCAAGGGCGCCGCGCGGTGTACGATTCTGTCGGGTCAATGGATGGTGGGCGCGACAGGGATCGAACCTGTGACCCCCTCCATGTCAAGGAGGTGCTCTTCCGCTGAGCTACGCGCCCATCCGAGGGGTGGTCTTATCGATTGGGCCCCGGCGAGGCAAGGCCCGGACGGCGGCTCAGGCCGCCGCCAGCATCTTCTGCACTTCCGTCACCAGTTCGCGCAGGTGGATCGGCTTCGACAGCACCTTGGCCTGCTTCGGCGCGGTCGAATCCGGGTTGAGCGCCACGGCGGCGAAGCCGGTGATGAACATGATCTTGATATCGGGGTCGAGTTCCGCCGCCCGGCGGGCAAGCTCGATCCCGTCCATTTCCGGCATGACAATGTCGGTCAGGAGCAGTTCGAACGGCTCCTCGCGCAGCCGCTGGTAGGCGGATAATCCGTTGTCGTAGGAGGTGACCTCGAAGCCGGCATTCTGCAACGCCTTCACCAGGAAGCGGCGCATGTCGGTATCGTCTTCAGCCAGCAGGATCTTGGACATCATCCCCGCACACCCCAACCCCGCCGGCCCCAACCGGCTCAGAACGCCTTATAAGACTTGTGCCCGGTAAACATCGGGTGAACCGAAAGCTGTGCTTGGAATTGTCTCCGCGCCAATGGACAATACCGGGCACGGGCGCAACCGCCCGGCCGAACGCCAGCCTAGCCGACCGCCTCAGGGGCCGCCATCTGCCATGGTTCACACCCGCGACGAGCTCGATCCGCCGTTCGAGATCATCGAGCCGCCGGCTGCCCGTGGCCCCGTCCTGTTCAATTCGCCCCATTCCGGCTCAGTCTATCCGCGCGCCTTTCTGGAGGCGACCCGGCTCGACGTCCCCACACTGCGGCGCTCGGAGGATTCCTTTGTCGACGACCTGGTCGCCGGCGTGGTCGGACAGGGCTTTCCCTTGATGCGGGCGCACTTCCCGCGCTGCTATGTCGACGTCAATCGTGAGCCCTACGAGCTTGACCCGCGCATGTTCGAGGGGCGCCTGCCCTCCTTCGCCAACACCCGTTCAATGCGGGTTGCCGGCGGGTTGGGCACCGTCGCGCGCGTCGTCGGCGACGCGCAGGAAATCTACGACCATCGCATTCCGGTCGATGACGCGCTCGCCCGTATCGAAAGCCTTTACAAGCCCTACCACCGCGCGCTTCGCCGCCTTTTCACCGGGCTGCATCGCGAGTTCGGCGCCGCAGTGCTGGTCGATTGCCATTCAATGCCGTCGAACGCCGGTCATCGCGATGAAAGGGTGCGCCCTGAATTCGTGCTCGGCGACCGCTACGGCACGAGCTGCGTCGATGTCGTCGCCGACGTGGTCGAGCAAACCTTGCGCGAAAAAGGCTACACGGTCAGCCGCAACAAGCCCTATGCCGGCGGCTTCATTACCGAGCACTACGGCAATCCGGCCGCGGGGCTGCACGCCATCCAGCTCGAGATCAATCGCGCGCTTTACATGGACGAGCGGCGCCACCAGCGGGCTCAGGGCTTCGCGCGGGTCGCGGCCGACATGGAACTCCTGGCCCGCAGGCTCGGCGACATCCCGCTCGAGGACCTGCGGCCCTACCGCGCCGCCGCGGCCGAGTGACCGGGGCCAACCATTCTGAAGCGAGGTGCTCTCCGGGAGAGCAAAAAAAAGGGGCCGCTCGCGGTTGCAAGCGGCCCAAGTCTAGGGAGGAAACGCCCAAGGAGGGCAGCGGTATCGCTACCGCATTGCAATAAGCTACACCGCGACGCACAAAAATCAAGGTCCGATCGACCTAAACCCATGATATTATTGCATAGCTGCGACCCGAGAATTCGCGGGAGATTGCAGCGAAATGGCGGGAATAGTGGCGGGATGGCCACGTAATCGCGGCGGATCTACAGGTTGCTACGGTAGAGCTCTGCAAAGCCGGCGTTGTGCACCACGGTATGCGCCGAGACAATGGCCGACCGGTTCGGAGAGAGAATGACCGCAGTCGATTTCACCAGCTTCGTCGATCAGCTCGCCACCGCTTCCGGCGACACGATCCTGCCCTTCTTCCGCACGGCGCTGGCGGTCGAGAACAAGAAGGCAGGCGGGTTCGATCCGGTCACCGCCGCCGATCGGGCCGCCGAGACCGCAATGCGGGCGCTCATCCGCAAGCATTTCCCGGCACACGGGATCCTCGGTGAAGAGTATGAGAGCGAAAACGCGAACGCCGAATATGTCTGGGTGCTCGACCCGATCGACGGCACCAAGTCCTTCATCGCGGGCATGGTCGCCTGGGGCACGCTGATCGGCCTCTGCCGGCTCGGCGAGCCGGTCTACGGCATGATGCATCAGCCCTTCACGCGCGAGCGTTTCTTCGGCGACGGTGGCGCAGCGCGCTACCGCGGCCCTGCGGGAAACCGCGATCTACACGTGCGCCCGTGCGATTCTCTCAAAGACGCGGTCATGTTCACCACCTCGCCGCTGCTGATGAACGAGGCGGACCGCGCCACTTTCAAGCGGGTCGAGGACAAGGTGAAGCTCTCGCGCTACGGCGGCGATTGCTACGCCTATTGCATGCTGGCCGCGGGCCAGATCGACCTGATTGTCGAGACCGAGCTGAAGGCCCACGACATCGTCGCGTTGATCCCGATCATCAACGGCGCCGGCGGCATCGTCACGACCTGGGAGGGCGGCCCGCCGCAGGCCGGCGGGCGCATCGTCGTCGCCGGGGACAAACGGGTCCATGCCGCCGCGCTCGATCTCCTAAAGGCCTGAGATTCATCGGTATTTTGGTGTGGTTATCCCCAAGACCGTGGCCCAAAGGCCGCTGTCCACCATAATTCGTCCACGGTCATAGACCTTCTTGACTCATCGGCCGCCGGAATGCGGGAATCCCCGCAAGAGGCGTCCAACGGGGAAGTCAGCCGTCAGTAATGTCGGATACGTTCGTATTACCGGGTCTGCGTGATCGCATTCTGTCGGGGGCGTGGGTTGTGCGCCTCCCGCGTGCTCTCGCGCCTGCCGACGTCCGTACGATGGCGCTGGCCACCGTCGCGGCCGCGGTGATTGCGGGCGCCGTGACCTGGATGACCGCCGTCGACACCACGCCGGCAACGAGCGCGCCCGTCGCTCAGCCGAATCCGGCGCCGCCGCTCGCGTCGTCGACTTTTGACAAGACGCATGACGAGGTCGACGCGCTCGCCGGCTTGCGCAGCGATCCCTCACTGCATCTCGACACCTCGTCGGTGTGGCTGCCCGCGGGCGGCCTCGGCATTCTGAAGGCGTCGTCCTTCGCGCCGAACAGCCGCGTCGCCGCACTGCCGATGCCGGCGCCCATTGTCGCCCCGCGCAACGTCGCCACCGCCGACGCGGACGCGACCGAAAACGTGCCGCTGCCGCGCGCCAATCCGGCGAGCGTCGCCACGCTGCCGGTGCAGCAGAAAAACAATTCTGCCTCGCTCGTCGCCACCGCGCCCGAAGCCGTCGCTCCGTCGGGCAAGAAATCCGGTGGGTTCTTCGGCCTGATCGAACGCCTGTTCACGCCGCAGGACAAGAAGGCCGCCGACGCTGTGCTGGCGTCGAACCCGCGCACCGCGATCTACGACATCAGCGCACATGTCGTGTACATGCCGAACGGCGACACACTCGAGGCGCATTCCGGTCTCGGCCAATGGCTCGACGATCCGACCTCGTTCGCACGCAAGGACCGCGGCGTGACCCCGCCGAACACGTACAAGATCTCGCTGCGCGAAAAGCCGTTCCACGGCGTCAGGGCGCTGCGCCTGACACCTGTCGGCGAAGCCAGCATGTACGGCCGAGACGGCATGCTCGCGCACACCTACATGCTGGGCGAGAACGGCCAATCCAACGGCTGCGTGTCGTTCAAGGACTACGAGAAGTTCCTCACCGCCTTCAGCAACGGCGAAGTCGAGCAATTGATCGTCGTGCCGAAGGTGACGTCGGCCACGGCCTACGCGCAGGCCGGCGGCTCGTCGAGCTGAGCGCGGCTCACGTTCTTCGGAACAGCGCGTCGACCGAATAGCGCCCGCCGGCGGTGACGAACAGCAGCAGCATGCCGCCGATCATCGTCACGTTCTTGAAAAAGTTCGTGTTCTGCGCGCGGTATTGCGCCGGGTCGCTGAATTCCCAAAAGCGGTGCGAGGTGATGGTCGCGATGATGGTAAACACGACCATCAAAATCGCGGCCGCTTCCGTGAACAGCCCGAGCACGATTGCGAGCCCGCCGAAGAACTCCACCGGCGGCGCGAGATAAGCCAGAAAATCCGGCACGCCGCGCTTGGCGATGCCGGCGACAGTGGCCCCGTAATTCATCAATTTCGCCCAGCCGCTCATCACGAAGATCAGCCCGATCATGATGCGCGCGACGAGGACGACCACGTCGGCAAGCGGCGCCCCGACGCGGCTGCGCGCGGCGGCGGTTGAGCGGTCCAATGCAGTCATGCGGCATCCTTTCAAAGGTCGGCGGGCGCGCCGGCCACACGGGGAGCGCCTTCGTCACTGCCGGCAACGCGCAAGCGCGGATGGCGTTGCGACTCATTGCCGCCTGCCTCGCCGGGACCAACACCGGAGGGCGAATGTTCATTCCACGACATAAAATCGATTGCGGTCGCCTAGTACCGCGGCGTTCCCGGCACGAACGCGTCGAAGGCGGCCCAGAACTGGCCGCGATAGACGTCGAGTTCCTGCAACAGTTCGTGCTTGGCGCCGGCGAGGATGAGATGCCGGCCGGCGAGCAGCTGCGAGCCGAAGGCTTCGATCGCAGGTGTCGATACGACCTGGTCGCGGCCGGCGGCGACCAGCAGGATCGGCTGCCGGATGCGGCCGGCGTAATTCGGATCGGCAAAGCGCTTCATCATGCGCAATGCAGCGTCCGCCCAGGCGACGGTCGGCGGTCCCAACCCAAGCTCGGGCTCCTCTTCGAGGATCGCGGCGTTGCGCGCAAAGCGCACCGGATCCGACGTAAGCACGTTGCCGAGGAAGTCCTGATTGTCCGCGGTCTGCGCTTCCTTGCTGCTCGGCACGAAAGCCTTGCCGCCGCCGAACATGCGGAAGATGCGTGCGAACGGTCCGGCCACGCTCATCTTCGCGTGCGAGGGCAAGGATATCATCGGCGCCGACAGCACGACGCGCTCGAACCAGCGCGCGCCGTCATGGCAGGCGCGGATCGCCACCGCGCCGCCCATGGAATGTCCGAGCGCGAAGATCGGCGGCGGGCAATCGGGCAGGACGACCTGGTCCATGATCGCTTCGAGGTCGGTGAGGTATTCCGAGAAATTGCGCACGTATCCCTTGCGCCGGTCGGACAGTGCGCGATCGGACAGGCCCTGGCCGCGCCAGTCGAACGTCGCGACCGCGAAGCCGCGCGCGCGCAGGTCGCGCACCGTCTCGAAATATTTCTCGATGAACTCGGCGCGGCCCTGCATGACCACGACTGTTCCCTTGCGGCCCGGCGGCGGCGCCCAGCGCGCAAAGCGCAAGCTAACCCCATCCGGCGTCTTGATCGCGCCGGTGACGACCTGGTCGGGAGCCGGATTGGCGGGAATAGAGACGAGTTTCATGAAGGGCCGCGAGGCCGCCGCGGCCTCATGGGCATGGCTTATAGCAGGGCCATGAGGTGGCTCAATCGCGCCGACAACTCCGCCACCGCGCGTGCGAGTGCTGATGGCTGTGCCTTTTCCACGGAGGGAAAGGGTACCGATGCGGCTGCCCGCGGAGAGACGGAATTCCAGAGGTATTTCAGGGGCCTGCGCCGCCCATTCGCCCCCTTGAACGCCTAGGCCCCCTCCCTACATTTCCTTACGCGCAGGCCAATCACGGCTGCGCACGGTCTGGCCCGGCCATCAGGCGGGTCGCCGCATGTCGCTCAACAAGGAGGATATGCTTATGCGTACGTTCGATCTTGCCCCCCTTTATCGTTCCACCGTCGGTTTCGACCGGCTCTTCTCGATGCTCGATGGCTTCGAGAGCGCTCCGGGCTATCCGCCCTACAACATCGAGCGCACCGGTGAGAACGACTACCGCATCACCATTGCCGTCGCCGGCTTCGCCGAAGGCGACCTGTCGATCGAGGCGAAAGACAATACGCTGACGGTCAAGGGCGCCAAGCAGGCCAAGGACGAGCAGACTGGCGAAGTGCTCTATCAGGGCATCGCCGCGCGCGCCTTCGAGCGCGTGTTCCAGCTCGCCGACTACGTGGTCGTGAAAGCTGCGAAGCTCGAGAAC
>DASTGR010000375.1:0-3784 GCA_035718885.1 Pseudolabrys sp.
CACGATCGGCTGGTAGTGCACTTCGAGCTCGTGCGCGGTGATCGCGCGCGGCAATTCGCGATGGATGAAACGCTGCTCGGCCGACAGCTTGTCGATCGCCGGATCGAAAGCGATGAGCGTGCCCGGGCCCTTGACCGCGGATGCGCGGAGCGCGAGCTCGGTGCGGCGGGTGATCTCTCCGCGCGTCTCGCCATGCGCCGGCGCGAGCGTGAAGCCGGAATGCGCCGACAGCCGCGCCACGGTGTCGACCCAGTAAGGCCGCGCGACCTGCTCGATCGCGCCGCGCAGCACCGCCTCGGAATCGACCGCCGCACCGCTCGTCAGGATGACCGCGAACTCGTCGGTGCCGATGCGGCCGCAGACGGCGTGCTCGGGCAGGCTCTCCTTGAGCCGGCCGGCGACCGCCACGATCAGTTCGTCGCTGCCGAGCACGCCGTGATGCGCGGTGACGTCGTCCATGCCGTCGAGCTCGATCAGCGCGAAAGTGACGACCTCGTCCTCGGTGCGCTCGGCAAGCGCGAGGTCGAGGAGTTCGAGCATCTTGGCGTGGTTCGGCAGGCCGGTGAGCTTGTCCTCGTCCGCGGCGCGGCGCGCGAGCGCCTCGCTCGCCGTGAGTTGCGCGCGCGCGCGGCGCAGTTGCCAGAGCGAGAAAGCGGCAAAGCCGATCAGCATAACGGTCATGCCGGCGATCAGCGGCACCAGCCGGTTCATCGCATCCATCATCGGATGCGTCTTCTGCCAGGTGAAGAAGCCGGCGATGCGGCCGTTGCCGTCGATCACAGGCTGCGTCTCGCGTCCCGGCGAGGGTTCGGTCTCGAATGTGAGGCCCGGAATGTTGACGCTGCGCTGAACGGTGCGCAGGAAGCGCGGATCGAGTTCGAGAGGCTGGCCGAACAGCGCTCGGAACTCGGAGATGGCGGCGCGCAGCGCGGCGCGTTGCTCGGTCCACAGCCGCTCGTCGCTCTGGCGCGCGAGGCTGTAGCCGACCCCGGCGGTCATGATGCTCGCGCCAAAGGCCAGCAGCGCGACGACGACGATCAGCCGCGACGCACCGAGGGTACGCCGCGCCTGCGCCTGCGGCGCCCGGATTGCCTGAAAGATACCTGCGCCCACCAGCCCGATGCTCCCGCCTCCGCGGTCCCCGGGGTCAGGGATAAATCGTCAGGCTTAATGTGCGGTCAGGAAACAGGGTGAACGAAGGGTAACCCGGTCGGGGGTCAGCGCAGGCCGAACCAGAGACTGGCAATGCTCAAGAAAGAGAAGAACCCGACGACGTCAGTCACCGTGGTCACGAAGGGACTGGAGGCGACCGCCGGATCGAAGCGCAGGCGGTTGAGGGCGATCGGAACGAGGATGCCGCCCAGCGCCGCCGCCGCCATGTTGCAGATCATGGCGAGCCCGATCACGACGCCAAGTCCCGGCACGCGGAACCAGACATAGGCGGCGGCGCCCGTGATGACGGCAAAGGCGGCGCCGTTGAGCAATCCGACCAGAAGCTCGCGGCGGACCGCCCGCCAGGCATTGGCGTCGTGCAGGTCCTGGGTGGCGATCGCGCGGACCGCGACGGTCATCGTCTGGGTGGTGGCGTTGCCGCCTTGGCTGGCCACGATCGGCGCCAACACCGCCAGCGCCACCATCTTCTGCAACTGCCCCTCGAACAGGCCGAGCACCGAGGAGGCGAGGAAGGCCGTGCCGAGATTGACCAGCAGCCAGTTGAAGCGGCTGCGGGCGATGGTCCAGACCGTGTCCGAGAACTCTTCGGAGCCGACGCCGCCGAGACCGCGAATGTCCTCCTCGGCCTCTTCCTGAATGACGTCGGCGACGTCGTCGAAGGTGATGACGCCGACCAGCCGGTCGGCGCTGTCGAGCACCGGAGCGGCGACCCAGTTGTAGCGCTGGAACAGCCGCGCCACCTCCTCCTGGTCCTGTTCGGCGCGGATCAGCGGCCGGTCGTCTTCCATCAACTCGGAGACCGCGACGGGGCGCTTGGAGCGCAGCAGCCGGTCGAGCGGCACGGCGCCGACGAAATGGCCGCGCTCGTCCATCACGTAGACTTCGTAGAAGCGCTCCGGCAGCTCGGCCGTCTCGCGCATATAGTCGATCGCCGCGCCGACGTCCCAATGCGACGGCACCGCGATGAACTCGGTCTGCATGCGCCGCCCGGCCGAGTCTTCCGGGTATTCGAGGCTCCGCGCGAGCGCGACACGCTCGGGCGGCGGCAGCTGATCGAGAATTTCGGTGCGTTCGGCCTGCGGCAGGTCGGCAAGAATGGCGACCGCATCGTCGGAATCGAGGTCGCGCACGCCGTCGGCGACCGTCTTCGGCTCGAGCTCCTCGAGGATTTCGTCGCGAACCGCGTCGTCCACCTCGGTGAGCGCGGTGAAGTCGAAATCGATGCCGAGCAACTCGACCAGGCGCGGCCGGCGGTCCGGCTGCAAGGCCTCGACCAGCGCGCCGAGGTCGGCCTCGTGCAGGTCGGCGATGAGATCCCGCAGGGTGTCGACGTTGACGGCGTCGATCGCCTCGGAGACGTGCGCGACGAAATCCTCGCGCACCGCGCCTTCTTCGTCGCGCAGCGGCGGCACGCCGTTTGGATGGTCAAGCATGCGCGAAGCCCGCCGCGGGGTGTGATGATCTCGCCGCTTGTACGCCGGGGTCGCCGGGCGGGCAATCGCTCCCGGCATAAATCACGCGATCAATCACCAGTCGCTTGTCGCGGTCCGCGGCGTCGGATCAATTGCGGTCCATGCCCACGTCCCGTTCGCTCGCCCGCTTTATCCTCCTCGCAATCGTCACCGCGCTGTCACCGATGGCGGCGGCTGCGCAAGGCTGCCCGGGCAAACCCGACGCGCTCGGCACCGCGCGCACGCTCGCGGTCGATGCAGGCACGACGCCGCGGGTCGGACGCAAGCAGTTCCCCGATACGCTCCCCCTCGCCGCGAAGGAGCTGGTGCTCACCTTTGACGACGGTCCGTGGCCGGGAACGACGCCCGCCGTGCTCGACGCCCTCAAGGCCGAATGCGTCAAGGCGACGTTCTTCCTGCTCGGGCGCAATGCGCAGGCACACCCCGCCCTCGTGCGGCGCGAAGCGGCAGAGGGCCACACGATCGGCCACCACTCCTTCAACCATCCGCTGCTCGGCCGCATGGCTCCGGACAGGGCGATGGCGGAGATCGATAAGGGTATCCGCGCCGACAAAGCTGCGCTGGGCGGCCGGCCCGCGGCGCCATTCTTCCGCTTCCCAGGCTTCGCCTCGAGCCCGCCCATCCTCGACCGCCTCCAGGCGCGCGGCATGGTCGTGTTCGGCGCCGACGTCTGGGCGAGCGACTGGAACGAGCAGACCCCGGATGCCGAGCGCGAGCGCCTGCTCAAACGCATCGACAAGGCCCGCCGCGGCATCGTGCTCCTGCATGACACGCGGGGGCAGACCGCCCGGATGCTGCCTTCTCTGCTGAGGGCGCTGAAGGCGCGCGGCTACCGGATCGTCCACGTCGTTCCGGCCGGCGGGCATCCGGCGGCCGATTGAATTGCCCGCTTCTGTAGCCTCAGGGCTGTGGACGGCCACAATTGGTTAATGGCAGGTTAATGCTGGAATTCGTACGCAAAGAGTACGGTCCGGCGGGCTTGGTTGCCGGCCAATGGACCGCCGGGGGGAATATGCGTCGCTTCAGTCTCGTTCTTGGCTTCATGGCGCTTGCCATGGGCGCCGCCCAGGCACAGTCGCCTGCGCCGAAGGAGCAACCGCAGCCACAGATGCAGGCTGCACCGGCACAGCCGCCGGCCG
>DASTGR010000376.1:0-3262 GCA_035718885.1 Pseudolabrys sp.
GCCTGCTGCGCGGTCGAGATGATGCAGATGTCGATGCCGCGCTACGACGCCGAGCGATTCGGCTTCGCGCCGCGCGCTTCGCCGCGCCAGTCGGACGTGATGATCGTCGCCGGCACCTTGACCAACAAGATGGCGCCGGCGCTGCGCAAGGTCTACGACCAGATGCCGGAGCCGCGCTACGTCATCTCCATGGGCTCCTGCGCCAATGGCGGCGGCTACTATCACTATTCGTATTCCGTCGTGCGCGGCTGCGACCGCATCGTTCCCGTCGACATCTACGTGCCCGGCTGTCCGCCGACCGCCGAGGCGCTGCTCTACGGTGTGATGCTCTTGCAGAAGAAGATCCGCCGCACCGGCACGATCGAGCGGTGACGCCATGCAGATGTCCGGCATCCCGTTCGGAACGACCGACTGGAGCGCGATCGCGCCGACGACGCATGCCGGCGAGACCGGCACGGCGACGTGGCGCACGCGGGAGTTCGGCGGCATTCGGGTGCGGATGGTCGACTATTCGCCGGGCTACAGGTCCGACCACTGGTGCGAGAAGGGCCACATCCTGTTCTGCGTCGACGGCGAATTGACCACCGACCTCAAGGACGGTCGCGCCTTCACGCTCACGCCGGGCATGAGCTACCAGGTCGCGGACGGCGCCGACGCGCACCGTTCGTATACCGCGCGCGGCGCGCGCCTTTTCATTGTGGACTGACATGGACGACACGCTCGACAGGCTCGGACAATCGATCCGCACGGCGCTGCCGGGCGCCGTCACCGGGCACGAGGTGAAGTTCGGCGAATTGACGCTCACCGCCAACGCCGCCGACATGGTCAGGATCGCGACCTATCTGCGCGACGACCCGGCCTGCCAGTTCGTCAATATCATCGACGTCACCGCGATCGACTGGCCGGCGCGCGAGAAGCGCTTCGACGTCGTCTATCACTTTCTGTCACCGCGGCTGAACCAGCGCATTCGTGTCAAGGCTCCGACCGACGAGGCGACGCCGGTGCCATCGCTGATCGACGTCTTCAGGGGCGCCGACTGGTTCGAGCGCGAGGCCTACGACCTCTACGGGGTGCTGTTCACCGGCCATCCCGACATGCGCCGCATCCTCACCGATTACGGCTTCGAGGGGCATCCGCTGCGCAAGGACTTCCCGCTCACCGGTTTCGTCGAGGTCCGCTACGACGACGAGGAGAAGCGCGTGCGCTACGACAAGGTGGCGCTGGCGCAGGAATTCCGCACCTTCGACTTCCTCTCGCCCTGGGAAGGCACCGACTACGTGCTCCCCGGCGACGAGAAGGCGGCCAAGCCGCCCGAGCCGGAGAAGAAGGCGTCATGAAGTCGCTGTCGCCCGGCGTGAAGCATTCGTTCTCCTACGTGGTGCCGGAGAACAAGACGGTGCCGTACACCTATCCGGAATCGCCGGTCATCGCCGGCATGCCGAAGGTGTTCGCGACCGGCTTCATGATCGTGCTGATGGAATGGGCCTGCGCCGAACTCATCGGGCCGTATCTCGATGCGGGCGAAGGCTCGCTCGGCACGCACGTGAACGTTAGCCACGCTGCGGCGACGCCGCCGGGAATGACGGTTGAAGTCGAAGCCGAGGTAATCAAGGTCGACGGGCGCAAGCTCGTCTTCAAGGTGCGCGCCCATGACGGCGTCGATCTGATCGGCGAGGGCACGCACGAGCGCGTCGTCGTCGCCTGGGACAAATTCAATTCGCGGGTCGCGCAGAAGGCGGCCGCGGCGGGAGTGGCATGATGGCAGAAACCGCCATCCGCAATTTCACGATCAATTTCGGACCGCAGCATCCGGCCGCGCACGGCGTGTTGCGCCTCGTGCTCGAGCTCGACGGCGAGGTGGTCGAACGCGTCGATCCGCATATCGGCCTCCTGCATCGCGGCACGGAAAAGCTGATCGAGGCCAAGACCTATACGCAGGCCGTGCCGTATTTCGACCGGCTCGACTATGTCGCGCCAATGAATCAGGAGCATGCCTTTTGCCTCGCGGTCGAGAAGCTCTTGGGCATCGAGGTGCCCAAGCGCGGGCAATTGATCCGCGTGCTCTATTCCGAGATCGGTCGCATCCTGTCTCATCTTCTCAATGTCACCACGCAGGCGATGGACGTCGGCGCGCTCACCCCGCCGCTGTGGGGCTTCGAGGAGCGTGAGAAGCTGATGGTGTTCTACGAGCGCGCCTCGGGCTCGCGCATGCACGCCAACTACTTCCGGCCGGGCGGGGTGCACGAGGACCTGCCGCCGAAGTTGATCGACGACATCGCCGCCTGGTGCGATCCGTTCCTGCAGACGGTGGCCGACCTCGACGCGCTGCTCACCGACAACCGCATCTTCAAGCAGCGCAACGTCGATATCGGCGTCGTATCGCTGGCTGATGCGTGGAACTGGGGCTTCTCCGGCGTGATGGTGCGCGGCTCGGGCGCCGCCTGGGACCTGCGCAAGTCGCAGCCCTACGAATGCTACGCCGAGATGGATTTCGACATTCCGATCGGCAAGAACGGCGACTGCTACGACCGCTATCTCATCCGCATGGAGGAGATGCGCCAGTCGGTAAAGATCATGAAGCAGTGCATCGAGAAGCTGCGCTCGCCGGAAGGGCAGGGCCGCGTCTCGATCGACGACAACAAGATCGTGCCGCCCAAGCGCGGCGAAATGAAACGCTCGATGGAAGCGCTCATCCATCACTTCAAGCTCTACACCGAGGGCTTTCACGTGCCGGCCGGCGAAGTTTATGCCGCGGTCGAGGCCCCCAAAGGCGAGTTCGGCGTCTTTCTCGTCTCGGACGGAACCAACAAGCCTTACAAGTGCAAGATCCGCGCGCCGGGCTTCGCGCATCTCCAGGCGATGGATTTCATGACACGCGGTCATATGCTCGCGGACGTGTCCGCGGTGCTCGGCTCTCTGGATATCGTGTTCGGGGAGGTCGACCGATGAGCGTTCGCCGTCTCGCACCGGCCGAAGTCCAACCGAAGACGTTCTCCTTCACCAAGGAGAACCTCGACTGGGTGAAGGCGACGATCGCGAAGTATCCGGAAGGCCGGCAGGCCTCCGCGATCATCCCGATCCTGTGGCGCGCGCAGGAACAGCACGGCGGCTGGCTGCCGGAAGTAGCGATCCGCCAGGTCGCTGACATGCTGGGCATGGCGCACATCCGCGCGCTTGAGATCGCGACCTTCTACACCCAGTTCATCCTGCAACCCGCAGGCAAGAAGGCCCACGTGCAGGTCTGCGGCACGACGCCGTGCCG
>DASTGR010000377.1:0-8603 GCA_035718885.1 Pseudolabrys sp.
CAGCCCCTCACCCGGCGCGCATCCCGAAGTCGGATATATCCGACTTCGGGCATTTTGCAGTGCCGAACTCGGGTAAACCCGAGTTCGGGTGCGTGCCGACCCCTCCCCGCAGGCGGGGAGAGGTGAGAAGGGGGTTACCCGCCGAACACCGCGGAAATGCGCTGGCCGCCGCGCTGGATCGTCACCCGCCAGGAGCGAGCCTGGGCTTCGCTCGCCTTTTCGAGGTCACGCGTCGCTTCGATCCGGGTGCCGTTGACGTCGACGATAATGTCGCCGGGCCGGAAGCCGAACTGGGCGGCGATCGAGTTGTCCGGCACGGTGACCAGGACGACCCCACTATCGGAGCTTGGAATCTGCAATTCGTCGGCAAGTGCCGGCGACAGGTTGGCGACGCGCGCGCCGGTAAAGGGCGAGCGGCCGCCAATGGCGATCTCATCGCGCGGCCGGCTCGGCGCGGTCTCCAGCGGCACGGTCGCGGTGTATTCCTTGCCGCCGCGCGCGAACACCACCTTGGCCTGGCCGCCAAGCGGCTGCGTGGCGAAGCGATAGTCGAAGGCGTTCGGGTCATCGACGCCCTGACCGTCAACCGAGACGATGAGATCGCCCGCCTTCAGCCCTGCCCGGGCGGCGGGGCTCTGCGCGATCACATTGGCGACGAGCGCGCCGGACGGACGCTTGAGGCCGAGGCTCTCGGCAATCTCCGGCGTCACGGCCTGGAGCTTGGCGCCGAGCCAGGGCCGCTGCACGGCCTTGCTGCCGCCCTTGGCCGAAGCGAGGACGACCCGCACCATGTTGGCGGGGATGGCGAAGCCAATGCCCTGCCAGCCGCCCGAGCGCGAATAGATGGCGCTGTTGATGCCGACGAGCTTGCCCGACATGTCGATGAGCGCGCCGCCGGAATTGCCCGGATTGATAGCCGCGTCGGTCTGGATGAAGAACTGATAGTCGCTGCTGCCGATCTCGGTGCGAGCCAGCGCCGAGACGATGCCGTGCGTCACCGTCTGCCCGACGCCGAAGGGATCGCCGATGGCGAGCACAACGTCGCCGACCTGAAGGCCGTCGGAATTGCCGAGCTCGAGGAAGGGCAGCTTCGCGCCGCCATCCTTGATGCGCAGGACCGCGAGATCGCTGCGCTTGTCCTTGAGCACAATCTGCGCCTCGAACTCGCGCTTGTCGTTGAGCGCGACTTTGACCTCGTCCGCGCCTTCGATGACGTGGACGTTCGTAACGATCAGGCCGGACGGATCGACGATGACGCCGGAGCCGAGCGAGCGCTGCACCTGCGGCGCCCCGCCGGGCAGACCGCGGCCGCCGAAGAACTGGCGGAAGATCGGATCGTCGAACAGCGGATTGCGGTTCTGCACGACCTTGGCGGCATAGACGTTGACCACCGCCGGCGCGACGTTCTTGACCAGTGGGGCGTAGGAGAGTTTGAGCTCGGCGGCGGAGGCCGGGACGCGGCGATCCTGCGCTGTCGCGGGCGCGGCCAGCGCGATCACGAGGACAAGGGCGGCGATGAACGGCCGAAGCGTGAATAAGGTCATGGGTGGTCCTGGCGGGTCGATCCGCAGCACATATAGGGCCGGCATTGGCCGAAAGATGGCCGCCGGCGGCCGACTCAGGGCAGCCCGGCCCGGTGACTAGATACGCCTGCCGCCGACCCTTGCAATAAGGCGCCCGATCGGACACTTCGGTGGCGTCCCGTCCCGGAGCGCCCCATGAAAGCCGTCGGCTACTCGCAGTCCCTGCCCGTCACAGACCCCAAGGTCCTCGTCGATTTCACCGCCGAGAAGCCCGTGCCGGGCCCGCGCGACCTGCTGGTCGCGGTCAAGGCCGTCTCGGTCAATCCTGTGGACACCAAGGTCCGCAAGCGCGCAGAGCCGAAAGCCGGCGACCCGCCCAAGGTCCTCGGCTACGACGCGGCCGGTGTCGTCGAGGCCGTCGGCGCCGCCGTGACCCTGTTCAAGCCCGGCGACGAGGTGTTCTACGCCGGCTCGATCGCCCGGCCGGGCACCAACAGCGAATTCCACGCGGTCGATGAGCGGATCGTCGGACGCAAGCCCAGATCGCTATCCTTTGGCCAAGCTGCGGCCCTGCCCCTGACCAGCATCACCGCCTGGGAGCTGCTGTTCGACCGCTTCGGCGTCGTGCCCGGCAAGACGCCGGACGGCCGCGCCCTTCTCGTCATCGGCGGCGCCGGCGGCGTCGGGTCGATCATGATCCAGCTCGCGAGGAAGCTGACCGCGCTTACCGTCATCGCCACCGCCTCGCGCCCGGAGACGCGCGATTGGTGCCTCAAGCTCGGCGCCGATCACGTCATCGACCATACCAAGCCGCTTGCCGGCCAACTCAAGGCGATCGGTCACGCGCAAGTGGCCCTGATCGCCGGCATTTCCGGCACCGACACCTCGTTCCCGCAAGTGCCGGACATCATCGCGCCGTTCGGCAAATTCGCGCTGATCGACGACCCGAAGTCGATCGACGTCACGCCGCTCAAGCGCAAGGCCGCGTCGGTGCACTGGGAATCGATGTTCACGCGCGCGATTTTCGAGACGCCGGACATGATCGGGCAGCACAAGCTACTCAACGAGGTGTCGGCGATGATCGATGGCGGGCTGATCGTGACCACAGCAGCGCAGGAGCTCAAACCGATCAACGCCCCCAACCTGATCAAGGCGCACGCGCAGATTGAAAGCGCCACCACCATCGGCAAGGTGGTGCTCGAGGGGTGGTGAGGCAATCCGCTCGTCCCCGCGAAGGCGGGGACCCAGCCCGGATCTTCCGCACGGAAAGATCCAACTGGATTCCCGCTTTCGCGGGAATGAACGGGGTTTGCCTTAGCCCTCCCCGCGCGCGGGGAGAGGTGAAGATCAGTCCTGCGCGGGCACCGTCCGCAGATAGGCGACGATGTCGTTGAGATCGCCGTTGGTCATGTGGGCGTAGTACGGGAAGCCCATGGGCGGCTTGAGGTGCTGGCCGTCCTTGTCGACGCCGGTCGTGAGCGCGGTCTTGATCTGCGCGTCGGTCCAGGCCCCGATGCCCTTGGTCTTACTCGATGTAATGTTGCGCGACACCGACTTGCCCCACGGCCCAGGGAATTCCATGCCGCCGCGGCCGTAATCCTTCCAGTCGTGGCCCTTCGGTGTCATCGGCGTATGGCACTCGAAGCAGTGGCCGATCGTGGCCAGGTAGAAGCCGTGCTTGACCGGATCCTTCAGCATCGCGTCCGTGTAGGCGCTGTCGGCGCCGGGCGGCGTCTGCGACTTGGCCGGGAAGCGGTAGATCGGGTCCGGCACCTTGTTCTTGATCGGCTGAAGCGTGCGCAGGTAGGCGACAATGGCGTCCATGTCGTGGTCGGTGACGATCTTGTAGAAGCCGACCGGCATCACCGCGGCGATCGGCACGCCATTCGGCCGCACGCCCGTCCGCAGCAGATGCTTGATCTGGTCGTCGGTCCAGGCGCCGATGCCAGTTTCCTTGTCTTCGGTGATGTTGGGCGCCGTCACCTTGAACGGCGGCTCGTCCCAGGACAGGCCGCCGGAGAAATGCTTGCCCGGAATGTCGCCTTGAGGCCCCTTCGGCGAATGGCAGTTGCCGCAGGTCATGATGGTGTTGACCAGATAGTCGCCACGCTTGACCAGATCGGATTGCGCCTGCGCGGCGCTGCCCAGCGCCATTGCGAGCGCCGCAGCGAGCACGAATGTGCGGATCATCGGAATTTCTCCCCTTGCCCCAACGGTTTTTGTAAGGGGCAGCCCGTTTTGTACGAGGAGGATGTTACCGCGTCATCGCGGCATTGACCAATGCGACGTGTCGCCATGCACAGACGCGCCCGTCGGTTCCAGTCGCGCAATTGTCTACGAAAAAGGGCGGCCTTCAGGGCCGCCCTTCCGTATCGTGAAACTGGCTTGTGAGATCAGACCGAGGCGGTCGCCTCTTCGGTCGCCCGCACCTGCACCGGTCCCGAATCCTTGCCCTTGGCATCGACGTCGCGGTCGACGAACTCGATCACCGCGCGCGGCGCGTTGTCGCCGTAACGGAAGCCCGCCTTCATGATGCGGGTATAACCGCCGTGGCGCTCCTTGTAGCGCGGCGCCAGCACTTCGAAGAGCTTCTTGACCTGTGCGACGTCGCGAATCTCCGAGATCGCCTGGCGGCGAGCGGCGAGGTTGCCTTTCTTGCCGAGGGTGATCAGCTTTTCGACCACTGGGCGAAGCTCCTTCGCCTTCGGCAGCGTCGTCATGATCTGCTCGTGCTTGATCAGGCTCGCGGCCATATTCGCAAACATCGACTTGCGGTGAGCCGGCTTCTTGCCGAGCTTCCTGTGAACCTTGCCGTGACGCATCGAACTGTTCTCTCTGTCTTACGTGTCACGACGGTTCGTCGGACAATGTGCAGGTGGGCATCCTGCGTTCGCCCAAGAACGCCGCTGCCATGATCCTGGCCGCGGCGAATTCGTGTCTCAGTAGTGGTCCTCGAAGCGCTTGGCGAGCTCTTCGATGTTCTCCGGCGGCCATCCCGGCACTTCCATGCCGAGGTGCAGACCCATCTGCGCCAGCACTTCCTTGATCTCGTTGAGCGACTTGCGGCCGAAGTTCGGCGTGCGCAGCATTTCGGCTTCCGTCTTCTGAACGAGATCGCCGATGTAGACGATGTTGTCGTTCTTCAGGCAGTTGGCCGAACGCACGGACAGCTCGAGCTCGTCCACCTTCTTGAGGAAGGCCGGGTTGAAAGCGAGATCCGGGATGGTCTCCGCGGCTTCCGCCTTGCGCGGCTCCTCGAAGTTGACGAACACGTTGAGCTGGTCCTGCAAGATGCGCGCGGCGTAAGCGAGCGCGTCCTCCGGCGTGACCGCGCCGTTCGTCTCGATGGTCATGGTCAGCTTGTCGTAGTCGAGGATCTGGCCCTCGCGGGTGTTCTCGACCTTGTAGGAAACCTTCTTGACCGGCGAATACAGGCTGTCGACCGGGATCAGGCCGATCGGCGCATCTTCCGGACGGTTGCGCTCCGCCGGCACATAGCCCTTGCCGGTGTTGACCGTGAACTCCATGCGGATCTCGGCGCCCTCGTCGAGCGTGCACAGAACGAGCTCCGGATTGAGCACGACAACATCGCCGACCGTCTGGATGTCTCCGGCGGTCACGGTGCCCGGGCCCTGCTTCTTCACCACCATGCGCTTGGGGCCTTCGCCCTGCATCTTGATGGCGATGTCCTTGATGTTCAGCACCATGTCGGTGACATCCTCGCGCACGCCGGCGATCGAGGAGAACTCGTGCAGCACACCGTCAATGTGCACCGATTGCACCGCGGCGCCTTGCAGCGAGGACAGGAGGATGCGGCGCAGCGCGTTGCCGAGCGTCACGCCGAAGCCGCGCTCGAGCGGCTCGGCAACGACGGTGGCGATGCGCGCAGCATCCATACCCGCAGTCACCTGGAGCTTGTTCGGCCGGATCAGTTCTTGCCAATTCTTCTGGATCACGTGTTCACCTCTGGGCGCAAGGCTGCCCCTCGCGCAACCCCACCCGCCATGTGGGGGAATCTCAGGCGGCCGGCGGACGGCCCGGGGCGCGTCCACCTCTCGAATTCGAAAACGTCAGACGCGACGGCGCTTGCGCGGACGGCAACCGTTGTGCGGGATCGACGTCACGTCGCGGATCGACGTGATCGTGAAGCCGGCCGACTGAAGCGCGCGAAGCGCCGATTCGCGGCCCGAACCGGGGCCCGACACTTCCACTTCGAGGGTGCGCATGCCGTGCTCTTGCGCCTTCTTGCCGGCGTCTTCCGCCGCGACCTGCGCAGCATAGGGCGTCGACTTGCGCGAACCCTTGAAGCCCATCGTGCCCGACGACGACCAGGCAATGGTGTTGCCCTGCGCGTCGGTGATGGTGATCATGGTGTTGTTGAACGACGCGTTCACATGCGCGACGCCCGAAGCGATGTTCTTTCGCTCGCGCCGGCGGACGCGGGTGGCTTCCTTACCCATTCTCGATCCCTTTCGCGGCGCCGCGTCTTTTCCCGACGCGCGCCAATTTCAAATTGCGCCCGATCAGGCAGTCTTCTTCTTGCCAGCAATGGTCTTGGCCGGACCCTTGCGGGTGCGCGCATTGGTGTGCGTGCGCTGGCCACGGACCGGCAGGCCCTTGCGGTGACGCAGTCCGCGGTAGCAGCCAAGGTCCATCAGGCGCTTGATGTTCATCGCCACTTCGCGGCGCAGGTCACCCTCGACCATGTATTCACGGTCGATCAATTCGCGAATCTGGAGCACCTCGGCGTCGGTCAACTGCGACACCCGCCGTTCCATCGGCAGGTTGAGACTGGTCATGATGTCCTTGGCAATCTTTTCGCCGATGCCATGGATATATTGCAGCGCGATAACGGCGCGCTTGTTGGTCGGAAGGTTGACGCCCGCGATACGAGCCACGTGCTCTCTCCTATTATGCCTGTTGCCGGCCGGCCGCGACGATCGCGCCGATTTCCTGTGTTCCCTGAAGGGGATGCCACAAAACAGTACACGACACCCGGCCCCGCCGCTCTGGGACCCGGCATCGCGCCAAACTCCTGGATACCCCGGTTATTAGGGGATTCATCGCGCCCTCGTCAAGCGTTTGGCGCGGGATTTGCGTGCACCGCCACGGCCTGTACCCCGGCCCCTTTTGGCTGCCGGGCGACCGGCTTTCTTGCGGGAACCCGGACCGGGCTTCGCCGTCCGCTTGCGGACCTTGGAACCCGCCGGACGCGCCGCCCCCTTGGCCCGTGAGGCCTTAACCTTCTTGGCAGCCCGCCCCCTGGCGGTCTTCGATTTGGCGGTCCTCGCGCGGCCCGCCCTGCGGCCCGATGTCTTGGCCCGCGGCTTCGCCCCCTTGGCGGCCCTGGCTGGCTTCAGCAGGCCATTAATGGCCAAGGTGACCTCATCGATCGGCGCCATGCCGTCGACCGTCTTCAACTGGCCGGTGCCGGCGTAATAGGCCGACAGGGGTGCCGTCTGGGCCCGGTAGGCCTCGAGCCGCTTCTTAAGCGCCTCGGCATTGTCGTCGGCCCGCACCTTCTCGCCGCGTGCCATCATCTCGGCAACACGGGTCTCGATGCGCCGGATTAGGATGCCCTCGTCGACCTTGAGTTCGATCACACCGTCGAGTGCGAGGCCGCGCTCTTCAAGGAGCTTATCGAGCGCTTGCGCCTGCGCCACGGTGCGCGGGAAGCCGTCGAGAACGAAGCCCCGCTTGGCGTCCGGCTGGCCGATGCGATCGGCGATGATCGCCACCACGACCTCGTCAGGGACCAGATCGCCCCGATCCATGATCGCCTTGGCCTTGAGCCCGACCGGCGTTCCGGCCGCGACCGCGGCCCGGAGCATGTCTCCGGTCGACAGCTGCACGATCCCGTGCTTGCCGACCAGCCTCTGCGCCTGCGTGCCCTTCCCCGCCCCCGGCGGGCCGAGCAGGATCAGTCTCATCGATTGCGCCCCCGCAACTTCGACCGCTTGATCAAACCTTCATATTGATGCGCCAGCAGATAGCCCTGGATCTGCGCGACCGTATCCATTGTGACGCTGACCACGATCAGGAGCGACGTGCCGCCGAAATAGAACGGCACCGCGGCGTAGGAGATGAGAATCTCCGGAATGAGACACACGACGGCGAGATAGAGTGCGCCGACGACGGTGATCCGCGAGAGCACGTAATCGATGTACTCGGCGGTGCGCTCGCCGGGGCGGATGCCCGGAATGAAACCGCCATGCTTCTTCAGATTGTCGGCCGTCTCGGTCGGGTTGAACACGACCGCGGTGTAGAAGAAGGCGAAGAAGACGATCAGCGCGATGTAGAGGATCAGGAACAGCGGCCGCCCGTGGCCGAGCAGCGTCGTCACCGTGGTCAGCCAGCCGGGGCCCTGACCCGCATTGAAGTTGGCGACCGTGGTTGGAAGCAGCAAAAGAGACGAGGCAAAGATCGGCGGGATGACGCCCGACGTGTTGAGCTTGAGCGGCAGATGCGACGACTGGCCCTCGAACATGCGGTTGCCGACCTGACGCTTCGGATACTGGATCAGCAGCCGCCGTTGCGCGCGCTCCATGAACACGATGAACGCGATGACCGCGACCGCCATCACCATGACGATGAGGATGAGGCCTGTCGACAGCGCGCCCTGGCGACCGAGCTCGAGCGTGCCGGCAAGCGCCGACGGCAGCTGCGCGACGATGCCCGACAGGATGATGAGCGAGATGCCGTTGCCGATGCCGCGCGAGGTGATCTGCTCGCCGAGCCACATGAGGAACATCGTGCCGCCGGTCAGCGTGATCGTCGTCGACATCAGGAAGAAGATGCCGGGATGGGACACGACGTTGCCGGTGCCCTCGAGGCCAATGGCGATGCCGTAGGACTGGACCGCAGCCAGCGCCACCGTGAGATAGCGCGTGTACTGGTTCATGATCTTGCGGCCGGCCTCGCCCTCTTTCTTCAGGGCCTCGAGGGTCGGCGACACCGTCGTCATCAGCTGGATGATGATCGAGGCGGAGATGTACGGCATGATGTTCAGGGCGAAGATCGCCATCCGGTGGATGCCGCCGCCCGAAAACATATTGAACATGCCGAGAATGCCGCCGGCCT
>DASTGR010000378.1:0-11521 GCA_035718885.1 Pseudolabrys sp.
GCAGTCGAACCAGTTTCCGCGCGCGGTCGATCTGGCGCGGCCTTTCATCAAGGCGGGGCTGCCGGTCTGCATCGGCGGCTTCCACATCTCCGGCTGCATTTCGATGCTGCCGGAACTGCCCGATGACATCAAAGCCGCGCAGGCGATGGGCGTTTCGTTCTTTGCCGGCGAGGCGGAGGAGCATCGTCTCGACGAGGTGCTGGTCGACGCGTATCGCGGCGCCCTCAAGCCGCTCTACAATTACATGGACGCGCTGCCGAACCTGATCGGCGAGCCGGCGCCCTACCTGCCGCGCAAGCACGTCCAGCGCACCGTCGGCAATCTGTCGTCGATCGATCTCGGCCGCGGCTGTCCCTACCAGTGCTCGTTCTGCACCATCATCAACGTGCAGGGCCGCAAGAGCCGCATCCGCTCGGTCGACGATCTGGAAAAGATCGTGCGCGAGAACTACGCCGAGGGCATCAAGCGCTTCTTCATCACCGACGACAACTTCGCGCGCAACAAGGATTGGGAGCCGCTGTTCGACCGGCTGATAGAGATGCGCGAAGGCGAGAAGATGAACATCGGCTTCACCATCCAGGTCGACACGCTCTGCCACAAGATCCCGGGCTTCATCGAGAAGGCGACGCGCGCCGGCGTGCGCCGCGCCTTTATCGGTCTGGAGAACATCAACCCGGACAACCTGATCGCCGCCAAGAAGCGGCAAAACAAGATCACCGAATATCGCGAGATGCTGCAGAAGTGGCGCAACCACGGCGCCATCACCTATGCCGGTTACATCCTCGGCTTCCCCGCCGACACCAAGGCGTCGATCCTGCGCGACGTCGAGATCATCAAGCGCGAGCTGCCGATCGACATCCTCGAATTCTTCTTCCTCACGCCGCTGCCGGGCTCCGAAGACCACAAGGTTCTCTCGTCCAAGGGAATCTGGATGGACCCGGACATGAACAAATACGACCTCAACCACCGGGTCGCGCATCATTCCGGCAAGATGTCGGATGCGGAATGGGAGGACGCGTATCGCGCGGCGTGGAAGACGTTCTACACGCCCGAGCACATCTACACGATCCTGCGGCGGACCTGCGCCAACAGGATCGGCCGGCCCGGCACGACGCTGTCGACGATCCTGTGGTTCTACCTGACGATCCTCTACGAGGGCGTGCATCCGCTCGAGAGCGGCGCCTTCCGCCTCAAGTCGCGGCGCGATCGCCGCGCCAGCCTGCCGCGCGAGAACCCGCTCCTGTTCTATCCGAAATACTGGGGCGGCATCGTCGTGAAGGCGGCCAACTATTTGCGGGTCTATCTGCGCTGCAAGGCGCTTCTGAAGAAGGCGCTCAACGCGCCCGACCGCTGGGAGTACTCCGACCTCGCCATCGCGCCGCCGAAGGCCGACGAGTTCGAGGCGCTCGACCTCTATCACGCGACAACGGGCGGCGAGGCCGCGCTCGCGCGCAAGGCGCGGGGAGACGCCATCCGCGAGCGCACGAGCGCGCATGAGGAAGCGCCGATCGCGCCGCGAGCGCAGATGACACCCGTTGAAGCGGCTGAATAGGGCGTGCCAGATCCGGTCCGGTCACACGCCACACAAGAAAAGCACGACCGATACGACGAAAAGAATGGATCCGGCGTTGTAGAGGCGGACCTTCCTTTTCAGAAGCGCCCCGACGATGCGGGCGTTGACGATAAGCTCGCCGAATAAATCGTTGATCGTCGCCTCGGCGTAGCTCGCGTGCAGCGCCGATGTCGCTTCCTCTGAAAATCCGATCCGCGAAAAGAGATCGTTGGATATGCTGA
The DNA here is from genome assembly GCA_035718885.1 of Pseudolabrys sp. Lineage (GTDB taxonomy): Bacteria > Pseudomonadota > Alphaproteobacteria > Rhizobiales > Xanthobacteraceae > Pseudolabrys. Next base: position 1,795 of record DASTGR010000378.1, read on the forward strand.
CTTTGGCGATTTCGGAGAAAAGCAGAGTGCCTATCGCTGCGATCCCGCTCAGAATGGAGGGATGCGACAGGAGGAAGGCGACCTTTGCCGAAAGCGATATTGGCTGACCATGCGTGATGGCCGCACTCGCCACGCCCAGAAACGAACCCAGCAGCGCCATCATGAAGGATGCGCGTCGCCCGATCGAGTCGATCCGACCTCCGAGATAAATGTAGAAGCCGTTGAGCAGCGCTGCCTTATCGACTCGCGGCGTATCCGGCGCGCGCGGGGCGTCCCGGGACGTCATGCGGAGAGTGCCGGCGCCGAGTCAGGTGCCAAAGCTGCGTCAGCCATGGAGTTCCTGCTCCCGGTCGACCGTATAGAGTTTTTGCGGCCCGAACCCCTTCACGTCGAAGGTGCCTCTTTCCGTACAGACGAAATGATCTCGCAGCAGCATGTAGGTCGGCTCTGAGATCGTGATCTGCATCGGCTCTGAAAGCTGCTCCATGCGCGCTGCCAAATTCACGCCCGGTCCGAAAATGTCGTAGACATATTTCTGGACACCGAGGATCGAGCCGACGACCGAGCCGGCGCCGATGCCAATGCGGCAGCGCCAGCTCTCAGGATGCACCTGGTTGCGCCGCTCGATGTAGCGCTTCATGCGCAGTGCGACCCTGGCCAGGCTTTGCGCGTGCTCCGGGTTGGGTTCGGGAAGGCCGGCGACCGCCATATAAGCGTCGCCGATCGTTTTGATGCGCTCACAGCCGAAGCGTTCGACGATCCGGTCGAAGGACGTGAAGATGTCGTTGAGTTCTGCGACGATCGGCCCCGGCGAGCGGGCGATGGCCATGTCGGTGAAGCCCACGAAGTCCAGCAACAGGACGGATGCCTGATCGAATCGCTGCGGCGTCACCATGCCGAAATGCTTCATCTCCTCGTAGACCGAGCGCGGCATGATGTTGAGCAACAGCCGGTCGACGCGCTCTTTCTCGCGCTGAAGGTCCCGCGCGTGCCGCTCGGCCATCTTGGAGTACGACTCCAGCATGTACTCCGTCTGCTTCTCCTTCGAGATGTCGCGGCATTCGACGAGGATCGAGGATTTCTTGTCGCCGAGCGGACTTAGGTCGACTGCCAAAGGAATATCGCGGCCGGACGCCTTGGATACGGTCTGAAACGAAAACTTGCGGCCTTGCCCAAGGCGCGCCTTTGCCCGCTCGGGCTCCAGCCCGGTCACCCGCAGGTCCAACGTGCTGTCGGCCTTCGGCTCAGCCAAGAACCATTGTCCGAATTTCGAATTCTCGAAGATGACGGTCCAGGTTTCGGCATCGGCGATGGCGACGCCGATACCGAGGCCTTGCACGCCGAGTGCCAAGTCGCCGCCGTCAGCGGACGATTTCTGTTCGTCCATGTTCGGTCACCGTGCGACGACGAAGTGCTTGCGATTGAGAATTTCCTGACAGACGGCGTGAACGTCCGCGTCGGCCACGCCGAAATCCTCAAGCGTCTCCTTGAGCAGCGCAGACATCTCCGTGAAGGCGTCTTCGTCGATCTTCAGCGGTCCGTGAATGCGGGCGATATGTTCGTTCGAATAGCTCGCCGGCCCGCCGACGACGGATGCGACGAACTTGGTCTGATGATCGACCAAATTGCGCATGTCGATGTTGGTGAAATAGCGACTGGTGATCGGCGACTCGAGGATCTTGTCGTAAAAGGCCGAGACCACCTTGCTGAATGTCGAGAATCCGCCATATCGCTCAAAGATTGTTTGAGCCATGCCCACGCTGCGGCTTTTTTTATTTGCCGCCTCCCCTTGTTCCCCGGAGTCAATTTAGTTTGCGGGTTTTGCGGTGAGCAAGCGAAATAATAATACAAATTCATATTGTTTAATATGAGTTCGATACCGGTCACAACAGGCACCGGCATGCGCGCGTTGCGTTATCGCCATTTGAAAAAAGAAAAAGCACGGGACGTGGCACCGCGAGCAATTGCATCTGCGTCGTGGAAAGGTGACCTTCCCGTTTCCGACGATATCGTGCTGCGGGCGAGGGGGCTCCGATTATGCATTTGGTGGACGTGGCCGGATATGTCGCGGCCGTACTTGTCTTTCTGACCTTCTATATGAAGACGATGATCCCGCTGCGCCTCGTCGGAATATGCAGCAATTGCGTTTTCATCATTTATGCGTATTTCGGCACGCTCTATCCGGTGCTGATACTCCACATCATTCTTTTGCCGCTGAATCTGCTGCGGCTGCGGGAAATGCTGCGGCTGACGAAGCAGGTGAGCGCCGCGACGCGAGCCGATCTCAGCATGGATTGGCTCAAGCCGTTCACGTCGACGCGTCAGCTCGAGACCGGCGACGTCCTGTTCCGGAAAGGGGACCGCGCCGACGCGATGTTCTTCATCGTGTCGGGAGCTTACCGGCTCGTGGAGATCGGGGTGCAATTACCGCAGGGGCAGGTCGTGGGCGAATTGGGCCTTCTTGCACCCGACCAAGCGCGAACCCAGACGCTCGAATGCACCGCCTCCGGCGAAGTGCTCCAGATCACCTACGAGCAAGTGAAACAGCTCTACTATCAGAACCCGCAGTTCGGCTTTTACTTCCTCCAGCTCACGACCAAGCGGCTGTTCGAGAACATTGCCCATTTGGAGCGCGAACTGGCCACGAAAGGATCGTCGGTGGCCTCGCCGGCGTAGCGGGACGCGCTGTCGCAGCGGTCAGCCGGAGCCGCCGGTCGCGATCCCTGCGGTGCCCGTTCCGAGCAGCGCACTCTCGAGATCGACCTGCGCCGCGGCCGCGGCGCGCGATGACAGCGACGTGCCGAGCGCGTGCGCGCCGGCCAGGACGTGGTCGATCTTGCCGATCGCCGCATCGATGGTCGCTGCATCGGGCGCGTTCACAGCCGTGTCGAGGTCGCCGCTCTTGAGCAGGGCGGAGATTCCGGCGGCGAAACCGGCGGCACCGTCCGTGCCAACCGTCGAGACCAGGCGCGACACGTCCGAGGCCAGCGCGCTGAGCTTGTCGCGCAGGCCGAGCGCCGCACGATTGCCGACGTCGTAGCCGACGACGAGCGCGCGCGTGCCGAGCGAAACCGTGACGGTGCCGGTTTGGACCGGCACACCGTTGACGTCGACGAAGGTTGGACGGTCCTGCGTTTGTTCGATCTGCGCGATGACCGGTGTGAGCGCGGTGTTGCCGGGGACGGCATTGGCGCCGGCGCGCGCCGCCTGGAGCGCGTCGCGCAAACTCGTCAGCTCGGCCTTGATGCGGTCGATGCCGCTGCGGCTGCTGTCGAGCGCTTGGCGCACGCCGCTTTGCTCCAGCGCGTCGAGCGCGCCCGCCTCCTGCGGCTGCGTGCCGAGGCTGCGGGCCGGTAATATCGCCGTGACGCTGCCGATCGAGCCGATCACTGCGGGCATGCTCCAATGACGCGACGCCGCCGTGACGGCACGGTTCGGAGCATCAGGGTAGCGGCGGCGGATTGACGAAGAGCGTGCGGCATGCAGGGCTATCGCCGAAAATTTTACGGTTTATGTGCCGGATAGCGCACGTTCGGGGCGCAGACTGGAGACGACCATGACCATGCGAACCGCCGCCTGCAACTGCGGCCAGCTTCGCCTCGACATCGAAGGCGAGCCCGCGCGCGTCTCGATGTGCCATTGCCTCGAATGCCAGCGCCGCACCGGCGCGGTGATCAGCAACCAGGCGCGCTTCAAGCCCGAGCAAGTCGCGATCTCCGGCACGAGCACGGAATGGCGACGCACCGCCGACAGCGGCAGCGTCGTCACCTTCCACTTCTGTCCGACCTGCGGCTCGACGGTGTACTGGACCAGCGAAAGCTTCCCCGGTTTTGTCGTCGTCGCCATCGGCAATTTCGGCGATCCGGAATTTCCGGCGCCGACGATCGCTGTGTGGGAGGAAGCGCGGCACGACTGGATGTCGCCGCCGGCTGAGGCGAAGCGCTTCGACAAGCAGGGCTGAGGCGCCTGGCCTAGATGCTGCCGACCGTCTTCAGCCGCACGCGCGGATGGATCTCCGCCTGCGACATGACCGGCGTCTGGGCGCGGAAACGCTCGACGATGTTGCGCACGAAGGGCCGGATGCCGGTCGAGGTGACGAGCACCGGCGCCTCGCCCTCGCGCGCCGCCTGCTCGAAGCGCTCGCGCACGATGGTGATGAACTCCGAGAGTTTCGACGGCTGCATGGCGAGCTGCCGGTCGTCACCCTGGCCGATCAGCGACTCCGCGAAGGATTGCTCCCACTGCGCCGACAGCGCGATCAGCGGCACATAGCCGGACGGGCTCGTGTGCTGCGCGCAGATCTGGCGCGACAGGCGCTGGCGCACATGCTCGGTCAGCGTGGTCGGGTTGCGCGAGACCGTGATGCCCTCGGCGATGCCTTCGAGAATGGTGGCGAGGTCGCGGATCGAGATGCGCTCGGCGAGCAGAAGTTGCAGAACGCGCTGGACGCCGGAGGACGAGATCTGCGACGGCACGATCTCCTTCAGGAGCTCGCCTTGCTCCTTCGGCAGTTCCTTCAGCAGCTTCTGCGTCTCGGCATAGGACAAGAGCTCCGACATGTTGCCCTTGAGCAATTCGGTCAGGTGCGTCGACAGCACGGTCGCCGCATCGACCACCGTGTAGCCCTGCATCGACGCTTCTTCCTTGAGCGAAGCGTCGATCCACGTCGCCGGCAGACCAAATGTCGGCTCGGTCGTATGCGTGCCTGGCAACTTCACCTGGCCGCCGGCGGGGTCCATGACCATGTACTGGCCGGCCCACACCTTGCCGTTGCCGGCCTCCACTTCCTTGATGCGGATGACGTAGGCGTTCGAGTCGAGCTGCACATTGTCGAGAATGCGCACGGCGGGCATGACGAAGCCCATCTCGGCGGCGAGCGAGCGGCGTAGCGCCTTGATCTGCTCGGTCAGGCGGTCGGTGCCGTCCGGGGCGTTGACGAGGGGCAGCAGGCTGTAGCCGATCTCGACCTTGAGATCGTCGATCTTGAGCGCGGTGGAAATCGGTTCTTCCTTCGGCTCGGCCGCCTTCGCCTCTTCGGTCGTCGCCTGCGTCTCGGTGAGCTTGCTGCGCTTGTCGGCGATGAAGGCGAGGGCGGCCGCGCCGCCGCCGAGCGCGATGAAGGGGATCATCGGAATGCCGGGCAGAAGCGACATCACGAGCATGACGCCGCCGGCCATGCCGAGCGCCTTCGGATAGCCGGAGAGCTGCTTCAGGAGCGCCTTGTCGGCCGAGCCTGACACGCCAGCCTTCGACACCAGGAGGCCCGCTGCGGTCGAGACGATCAGGGCCGGTACCTGCGTGACGAGGCCGTCGCCGACGGTGAGCACGGTGTAGGAATGCGCGGCGTCGGAAAACGAGATGCCCTGCTGCGCAATGCCGATGATCATGCCGCCGATGATGTTGATGAAGGTCACCAGCAGGCCGGCAATGGCGTCGCCGCGCACGAACTTCGAGGCGCCGTCCATGGCGCCGAAGAAGCCGCCTTCATCCTCGAGCCGCTGACGGCGCCGCCGCGCCTCCTTCTCGTCAATGGCGCCGGTCGAGAGTTCGGCGTCGATGGCCATCTGTTTGCCGGGCATGGCGTCGAGGTGGAAGCGCGCGGCGACCTCGGCGATGCGTCCCGAGCCCTTGGTGATGACGACGAAGTTCACGATCACCAGGATGATGAAGACGATGATGCCGATGACGAAATTGCCGCTCATCACGAAATTGCCGAACGCCTCGATGACGTGGCCCGCGGCGTCGGTGCCTTCGTGTCCGCGCGAGAGGATGAGGCGCGTGGAGGCGAGGTTGAGCGCGAGCCGGAGCATGGTCGCGATCAGCAGCACGGTCGGGAAGGCGGAGAATTCGAGCGGCGTCTGGATGAACAGCGCCGTCATCAGGATCAGCACCGAGAGGATGATCGAGATCGCCAGCGCGAAGTCGAGCAGCAGCGGCGGCAGCGGCAGGATGAGGACGACGAGGATCGTCAGCACGCCGATGGCGAGCGCAATGTCGCCGCGTTTGAGGAACGCGCCGATATCGCCGAGGCCGGGCAGCTTGATGCCGCCGGCAGCGCCTGCCGGTGCGGCGGTGATGTCGCTCATGAAGGCCCCTTCGCCCTAGGCAAGTTTTGCCCGGCGCATGGTTAGCAAGGGGTTAACGGGAACCTGTGCGCGGGCGGGAAATCTCGGCCATGCGGCGCTTTAGCCCATCGCCGACCACGTCCATGAAGGCGCGGATACGGGCAGTGTCCTTGAGCGAGCGGTGCGTCACGAGCCAGAGCTCGGTCGTCAGGTCGGAGAGGGGCGCGAGCACGCGGACGAGGCCGCCGTCGGCATCGCCGAGGTAGCAGGGCAGGAGGGCTAAGCCCAAGCCCGCCTTGGCCGCCATGAACTGGTTGACGAGACTCCCCGTGCGGTAGCCGGCCGGCGCGTCCGGCAGGTGCTTCGCCAGCCAGGCGGCGGCCTTGGTCGGCTGCGTCGCCTCGGCCCAGCGGATGACGGAAAAGCGCACGAGATCGCGGCGGTTTTTCGGGACATCGGTGCCGCTGGCGCCATAGAAGCACCAGCGCACGTCGGCAAGCTTGCGGCCGAACAGGTCGCCTTGCGAGGGCCGCGTTGCGCGGAGCGCGATGTCGGCTTCCCGGCGCGACAGGTCGAGCACGCGGTTGTCGACCAGCAGTTCGACGGCGATCCCCGGATGCCGATCGCGGAAGCGGGCGATCTCTCCCGTGAGCATGCCGAAGGCCAGGGTCTCGGAGGCGGTGACGCGCAGCATGCCCGTCAGCCGCGTGTCCCGGCCGGTCAGTTCGCGGTCGAGCGCCAGCGTCTCGGTTTCGATGCGCTCGGCGGCTTCGATGAGACGCAGGCCGGCCTCGGTCGGCCGGTAGCCGGCGGCCAGACGCTCGAACAGCTTGGCGCCGAGCGCGGCCTCGGCGGCGTTGAGCCGCCGGAACATGGTCGAGTGGTTGACGCCGAGCGCGGCCGCGGCGGCGCGCAAATTGCCGCTGCGGGCAACGGCCAGAACGAAGCGCAGATCGTCCCAGGCGAGCATTTGCATCCTTGCAAATACGATTGGCGGATATGCTTATCGCATTGCATTCGTGCAGCGTCTAGAACTCTCGCATCGACGCGCCGCCTAGGCGCGCCCCAACGAATTCTCAGGAGAGACCGATGAACGCCAACAGCAACGAGATCGCCGGGCTGACCCTAAGGCTTGCCCTCGGCACCATGTATGTGAGCCACGCGCTGTGGAAGATCTTCACCCTCGGCCTGCCGACGACCGTGCAGTTCTTCGCAGCCCAGGGCTTCCCCGGCTGGACCGCCTACGCGGTCGTCGCGGCCGAGCTCGGCGGCGGCGTGCTGCTCATTCTCGGGGTGCAGGTGCGCGCCGTGGCGCTGCTGCTCATCCCGGTGCTGCTCGGCGCGCTCAAGGTGCACCTGCCGAACGGCTTCGTGTTCTCCTATCCGAACGGCGGCTGGGAGTACCCTGCCTTCCTCATCGTCGTCTCGGGCGTGCAGGCGCTGATCGGCGAGGGCGCCTACGCCGTCGGCCGGTACAACGCACGGCCGCGCCTCGCGCACGCCTGATACGAAGTCGCAACGAGAGCCCGCCGCGACCGCCGCGGCGGGTTTTGCATGCGTGCGCGAATCAGGGCCGCGCGGCGCGCATGATAGCGCCGTCGAGCTTCGTCGCCGCGGCGATTGTGTTCGAGACCGTGCCGAACTTCCGGACATTGGTGTGCATCAGCTCCAGCCGGCGATCGTTCTCGTCGGTGTCGACCACCAGCTCATAGGTGATCCACGCCATGAAGGGCGGGCTGTCCTGACGGACGCCGTGCAGCCGAACCTCTACGCCGCGATACCGGAAGTCGATCATCGGCGCGACGCGTTCGATGCCCTTGATCATGCAGGCGGCCACCGCAGCCAGGAGCAACTCGGCCGGATTGAAGGCGTCGGCGCGTCCATTGACGTCGGTATCGAGAATGATCGCCGCGTTCTTGCAATGCGCCGAACTGCCATGCGCATCGATTCGTGTGGCGCTCACATCGTATTCGAGCATAGCTACAGACCCCATCGTGCCGACGATGCGGGATGATGGCAGCCGCCGTGACGAAGCCATTTGTGCTGGATCAATAGAAGCGTTCCGCGCCGCTCAGCGCGCCGCCTTGAGGGTCTTGCCGGTCGTCGGATCATAGCGCCCGCCGCCGAGATGCTCGTGGCCCCAGTTCATGATCTGGAGCAGCACCGGCTCGAGCGACTTGCCCGCCTCGGTCAAGTGATAGGCATAGCGGACGGGATGCTTCTGGTACGCCTCGCGCCGCACCAGTCGCCATTTTACGAGCCGCTTGAGCCGTTCGGAAAGGATGTTGGTCGGCACGCCTTCGGCGCTTTCCTCGAGCGCCTGGAAGGTCTGCTTGCCGTGCCACATCAGGTCGCGGACGATGAGCAGCGTCCACTTGTCGCCGACGATCTCGAGCGTGCGGGCGATCGAGCAGCCCGATCGAAAGTCATGTCCGGCCATGGCGCGACCTTAGCATAGTCACTTGCGAAATTAAAGTCACAAGGCTAAGGTCACTTGTTTTTTGCAAGTGGCGGGCCGGGGCATACTCGTCCGTGGCCGGGGAGGGCGCGTCGATGAACAGGACCGCCGTGGCCCATGCGGCGGCGCTGACGGCGGCCTTGAGCGCCGGAACGGCGGTCGTCGCGACCCGCTTCGTCATCGGCGAAACCGATCCGCTGGCGCTCGTCTTCTACCGCTACGTCATCTCGATCATTTGCTTCGCGCCGGTCATGCCCATGCTGTGGCCGAAGGAGCGGCTCGCCGCCGCCGAGTACGCCAAGATCGCGGCGTTCGGCATCCTATTCTTCGTGCTGTTCCCGTGGGGCTTCAATGCGGCGCTGCATTACAATCCCGCGGCGCGCGGCGCGGTCGGGCTCGCGACCATTCCGATTCAGACCCTGCTGGTCGCCGTCGTCTTTGGCCGCGAGAAGCTGACCGCCGCCAAGGTCGCCGGCGTCGCGCTGGCCTTCTGCGGCATCCTCGTCGCCTTCGGTACGGCGGCTTTCGGTCATGGTGACGGCGGCTCGCTCAAGGGTGACGGCCTGATGCTGCTCGGCGTCTTCTGCGCCGCGATCTATTCGGTATTCGGCCGCGCCACGCTGATGAAACACGGCGCGCTGTTCGTCACGGCTCTCGGCATGATGTTCGCGGTCGTGTCGCTCCTGCCTGTGATCGCGATCGAGCAGGGCGGCCTTTCGCTGCCGTTGTTCACCACCAAAGGATGGATCGCGGTGATCTTCCTCGGCTCCGTCGCCGGCGCCGGGCAGTTCTCGCTGTTCATGTGGGCGCTACGCTGGCTGCCGCCGACCACCACGGTACTCTATCTGACGCTCAACCCGATCGCCGCAATGGTGCTCGGCATCCTCGTGCTCGGTGAGCATCTCACAGTGGAGCTCGTCGCCGGAATGGCGCTGGTGCTGCTCGGGATCGCGATCGGCAGCGGTGTCTACGCCAATTTGCGAAAGCCCGACCTTACACCATCCTGAAAAACCTCGCCGCCCTCTCCGCGGGGAGAGGGCGGCGAAGCATTCGTCACGCCGCGTCAGCCCGGCAGCATCACGGTGTCGATCACGTGGATGACGCCGTTCGACTGCATGACGTTGCGGATCGTCACCTGCGCGGTGTCGCCCTTGGCGTCGATGACCCAGAGCTTGCCGTCCTTCATCTCGAAGGTCAGGTCGGC
>DASTGR010000379.1:0-9962 GCA_035718885.1 Pseudolabrys sp.
CTGTGGCTGCACCGGCCGTTCCGCGCCGACGAATGGCTGCTCTACGCGCAGGATTCGCCCAACCTGCACGGCTCGCGCGGGCTGGCGCGCGGACTTATATTCACCCGCGACGGTACGCTGGTCGCGTCGGTGGCCCAGGAGGGCCTCGTGCGCCAGAGGCGGCAGCCGTAACGCTGAGGTTCGATGAAGCGGCTTATCGCCAGCCTTGCAGTCTTCCTCACGGCGGCGACGATCGCGCTCGCCGCCTCGGACCGCGAACCGCCGCCGCCCGGCAGCTTTGCCGGCGCGCCGGCGCAATTCACCAAATTCACCTTGGCCGAGCTCGAGCGCGGCTTCATGGCGCTCGCCTTCGGCTCCGACCTGCGCATTGGCGCGCGGCCACGCGGCATTCGCCGCTTCGATCATCCGATTCGCGCCGTGGTGATGGCAGGCGGCAGCGTCGACCGCGCGGCGCGCATGCGCGAGATCGTCGCAGAATATGCCCGCGCCGTGCCGAGCCTCCAACTATCTGCTGCGACCGGCGACGACGCCGACATCGAGGTCCGGCTGATCGACGAGAAGGATTTCAACGGCGCGCTCTACGCCGCCTTCGGCCCGAAGATCGCCAAGGACTTCATCGCCCGCACCGACCCGCAGTGCATGACCAGCGTCAAATCGAATGCCGCCGGCGACATCGTCCGCTCGGTGTCGTTCATCATCGTCGACAAGGGCGATGACGTCTTCCTCGACTGCGCCTATCACGAACTGCTGCACGCCTTTGGCCTGTCGAACCACGACCAGCGCAACGTCTGGACCACGCTGAACCAAAACCGCATGGTCGGCTATCTCACCGCTTATGACCGCGACCTGCTGGGCATCCTCTACGACCGGCGCGTTCGGCCCGGCATGTCGCCGGCGGCGGCGCGGCGCGTGCTGCCGCGGGTCATCCGCGACCTGGGCCTCGCGGGCCGATAGGCCAGTGAAACTGACCTAAACTGCATTCTTCCTGGGCAATTGCCCGAAATATGAGCGGGATATCCGCTTAATCTTTCCGGCCGGTGCCGCTAGTTTACGCCGCCTGCCGGGGGTTTCATCATGAAGCTGGTCATCGCTGTCATAAAGCCGTTCAAGCTCGATGAGGTGCGGGATGCGCTCACCCGCATCGGCGTCCATGGAATGACCGTCGCCGAAGTGAAGGGCTACGGCCGCCAGAAGGGGCACATGGAGATCTATCGGGGCGCCGAATACGCCATCAACTTCCTGCCCAAGGTGCGAGTCGAAGTCGTCGTCTCGAGCGAGCAGGCCGACCAGGTCGTCGAGGCCATCGGCAACGCCGCCAAGACCGGGCAGATCGGCGACGGCAAGATCTTCGTCGCGCCGATCGAGCAGGCGGTGCGCATCCGCACCGGCGAGACCGACGTCGACGCGCTCTAACGCAAGCCGTTCATTCCCGCATAAGCGGGACCAAAGGACCGGCCGCTGCGGGGGAGCAATCGGCGGCAGCCGGATTTGACATTCAGCCGGGGGATCTTCCGATGCTTAAGGGGCTGCCACGCCTCGCGATGGGCGCGCTCGTCATCGCATCCACATTCGCCGCTACGCCTGCCTTCGCTCAGACGCCGCTCAAGATCGACGCCGCCGACACGGCGTGGATGATCTGCGCCACCGCCTTCGTCCTGATGATGACGATTCCCGGCCTCGCGCTTTTTTATTCCGGCATGGTCCGCAAGAAGAACGTGCTCGCCACCATGGCGCAGTCGCTCGCCGCGACCTTCGCCGTGTCGGTCCTGTGGGCCGTGCTGGCGTACTCGCTCACCTTCACCGGGAACGGCGCCCTGCTCGGCTCGCTGAGCCGCATCTTCCTCAAAGGCATGGAGATCAACTCGATCTCGACGCTGGCGCCGACGATCCCCGAGAGCCTGTTCATGATCTACCAGATGACCTTCGCGGTCATCACCGTGGCGCTGGTCGCGGGCTCGGTCGCGGATCGTCTGCGTTTCTCGGCCTTCATGCTGTTCTGCGTGCTCTGGCTGTTCATCGTTTACGTGCCGATCGCGCACTGGATCTGGGGCGGCGGCTTCCTCCAGGCCTACGGCACCATCGACTTCGCCGGCGGCCTCGTCGTGCATCTCAACGCCGGCGTCGCCGGCCTCGTCGCCGCGCTCGTCATCGGCAGGCGCCGCGGCTATGGCCACGACAATCTCGCGCCGTTCGATCTGTCGCTCGCGGTGATCGGCACAGGCCTGTTGTGGGTCGGCTGGTTCGGCTTCAATGGCGGCTCGGCGCTCGCGGCCAATGGACGCGCGGCGATGGCCATCGTCTGCACGCATCTGGCCGCATCCGCCGGAGCAGCGACCTGGATGGCGATCGAGTGGAAGACGCGTGGCAAGCCGTCGGTGCTCGGCATGATTTCCGGCGCGGTCGCAGGGCTCGGCACCATCACGCCGGCGTCGGGCTTCGTCACGCCGATGGAAGCCTTGCTGATCGGCTTCATCGCCGGCGGCGTCTGCTTCTGGTCGTGCACCTGGCTGAAGCTGAAATTGAACTACGACGACTCCCTCGACGTGTTCGGCGTGCACGGCATTGGCGGCCTGACCGGTACTTTACTCGCCGGCGTCTTCGCTGTCGGCGCGGTCTCGGCCTCGACCGAGGTGCCGAACGGCATCCAGGGCCTGATCGAGGGCAACGTTCATCTCGTCTGGGCGCAGCTCTACGGCATCGTCGTCATTGCCGCGTGGTCCGGCATCGCGACGTTCGGCATCCTCAAGCTGATCGGCGTTCTCGTGCCGCTGCGGGTACGCCAGGAGGACGAGATCATCGGGCTCGACGTCAGCCAGCACGGCGAGGCGCTTCAGTAGCGGCCACGTCCCGCACCGTTCGCGGTGGCTATTTTGCAGGCAGGCCCTTCGGGGCCTGCCTTTTTTTTGACCGTGGATGCTTCCGGACCGGACTGGTCTCGCGCGTCGACACGAGTTTCTTACATTAATTCAGTCATTTAGAGCCGTTGCTGGCACTTGGCACGGCAATTGATTCCAAGGGTCCGGCCATGCCCGCAAAGCACGCTTCGCGGCCGGCTCAGTGTCCCGCCCGCACTGCGTATCGAATCAAAACGGGCTCAAGCGGGGATCGAAAATCCATGAAAATCGTCATGGCCATCATCAAACCCTTCAAGCTCGACGAGGTCCGTGACGCCCTGACCTCCCTCGGCGTGCAGGGACTGACCGTCACTGAGGTCAAGGGGTACGGGCGCCAGAAAGGCCACACGGAAATCTACCGTGGCGCCGAATACGCCGTGAGCTTCCTACCCAAGATCAAGGTCGAGGTCGCGGTCGCGACCGACCAGGTCGACAAGGTCGTCGCCGCCATCACGAGCGCTGCGAAAACCGGCCAGATCGGCGACGGCAAGATCTTCGTCTTCGGCCTCGATCACGCCGTGCGCATCCGCACCGGCGAGACCGACGCCGCGGCGCTCTGATCCGCACGGCAACAATCCGACAGGAGTAACTGACCATGACGTTTCTGAAATTGTCCCGTGCGAGACTCGGAGCGCTTGCGCTTGCGGTTCTGCTCGCCCTGATGCTGAGCATCGGCGCGATGAATGCGTCGTACGCCCAGACAGCACCCGGCGCCGCTCCGGCCGCGCCTGCTGCCGCCGCGCCCGCCGCCACGACGCCACCGCCGGCCTGCGCCAACGATCCCGATCCGAAGAAAGCCGTGCTTGAAAAGTGCACGCCCAATTCGGGTGACACCGCCTGGATGATGACCTCGGTCGCGCTGGTGCTCATGATGACCATCCCCGGCCTCGGCCTCTTCTACGGCGGCATGGTGCGCAAGAAGAACGTCGGCGACACGATCATGACGAGTTTCGCCGTCACGTGTCTGGTCACGATCCTCTACGCCATGTTCACCTACAGCATGGCGTTCACGACCGGCTCTCCATTCCTCGGCGGCCTGTCGCGCGCGTTCCTGCAAGGCATCCTGAGCGATATCTCGACCGGCATCGGCACGCCGAACGCCCTGGCGCCGACGATCCCCGAGACGGTCTACATGTGCTTCCAGATGACCTTTGCGATCATCACGCCGGCGCTGATTGCCGGCGCGTTTGCCGAGCGCATGAAGTTCTCGGCGATGCTCTGGTTCATCGGTCTCTGGGCGATCGTCGTCTACGCGCCGGTCGCGCACTGGGTCTGGGGCGCCGACGGCTTCATGTCGAACGGCAACTCGGACGCGATGTTCAAGGTGCTCGACTTCGCCGGCGGTACGGTCGTTCATATCAACGCTGGCGTTGCCGGTCTGGTGTGCGCGATCTGCCTCGGCAAGCGTAAGGACATCGGCCCGCCGCACAACATGGTGCTGACCTTCATCGGCGCCGCTCTGCTGTGGGTCGGCTGGTTCGGCTTCAATGCCGGTTCGGCCGTCACCGCCGGCATGCAGGCCGGCATGGCGATGACCGTCACTCAGATCGCCACCGCAGTTGCCGGCTTTGTGTGGATGCTCGTCGAGTGGGCTCATCGCGGCAAGCCGACGGTTATCGGCCTCGCCTCGGGTGCGGTCGCCGGACTCGTCGCCATCACGCCGGCGTCGGGCTACGTCGGCCCGGTCGGCTCGATGGTGATCGGCACGGCTGCCGGCATCGTCTGCTACTGGGGTGTCACCGGTCTCAAGAAGCTGCACGGTATTGACGACGCGTTGGACTGCTTCGGCGTCCACGCGGTCGGCGGCATCGTCGGCGCGCTACTTACCGGCGTGTTCGCGATCAGCGAATACGGCGGCACCTCCGGCCTGATCGAAGGCAACGTCGCGGCCCTGATCAACCAGTTCAAGGGCGTCGCGGTCGTCATCGTCTACGACGCGGTCGTCTCCTTGATCCTCCTGAAGATCATCGACGCCGTGATCGGCCTGCGCGTCTCCGAAGAGACGGAGCGCGAGGGCCTCGACCTCGCCCTGCACGGCGAGGTCGTTCAGTAACGAAGCTAACGGTTGGGGCGGACACCCGGCACTGTCCCTTCCGTCGAGGCCCCGGTCCCACAAGGACCGGGGCCTCACTCTTTTGGAAGTCCGGTTTTCAGGAATGCCGTTGCGCGCGACCGCGCAGCGCAAGGAATTCAAAGCCGCGCGACGTCGTGATGACGCGGCCGCCCTCGGCGCCCGGTTCGCGGACGACGAGGCCGCGCTCGACCGCTTCCTCCCACACCGGCAGCCGGGGGCACGACGTGCGCCAGGCGTCCATCGTCTGGCGATAAGTGCGCGGCTCCTTGCCGACCCACTCGACCAGATCGAACACGAGGCTCTCGACCTTGTCGTCGACGGCGATGGTCATGACGGAGGCTCCGGTACGTCGTCAGGGCGCCATGAGAACACCGGACCGGGGCCGCACGATAGCGCCTGATCCGATCGGGCACCTTTGTCATGGTGGAACCGGTCCTGGACTGATTACGCAAGGCATAGATTTTTATGATTTATCTGCCGATAAACGACACATTATTGCATAGGAAAGATTTTGACATTATATTTTCTACAGAAGGAAGCTCGTCATGGCGGTGATTTCTCCAACTCCGAAGCTGGTGAGCCGCGACGCCGCGGTCCTGACCAAGGCCACAATGCGCGCGGCGCAGAAGCTCGGTCTGAAGAACCGCGTGCTTGCTGCGGTGATCGGCCTTTCGGAGCCGACCATCTCGCGCATGAGCAAGAACGAATTCACCCTCGCGCCCGAGAGCAAATCGTTCGAGCTGAGCGCCATGCTCGTGCGGCTGTTTCGCGCGCTCGACGCCATCGTCGGCGGCGACGAAACGGTCGCCAAGGCGTGGCTCGCGAACGTCAACACGGCGCTCGGCGACGCGCCGATCAATCTCATTCAATCCGTCAGCGGGCTTGTCAATGTCGTCCAGTATCTGGACAGCCGCCGCGCTCGCATCTAGCGCCGCTCCGTTGCATGGACGTCTGTGGCGGGTCGTCGAGGCGCAAGCCAAGATCTCGACGATGAAATTGACGGACACCCTCGAAGAGCAGGCCGCGCTCGAGCGCCTGCTCGACGAAACCAAGCCAAAAATCCCCATGGAATGCGGACATCTGGGCTATCTGCTGTTCACGCCGTTCCGCTACGCGCCCTACCCGTTCGACTCGCGCTTTCGCCGCGCCGGATCGCGCGACGGCGTGTTCTACGCGTCGGAAGAGCCCGACACTGCGATTGCGGAAGCCTCGTTCTACCGGCTGCTGTTCTTCGCCGAGAGCCCGAACACGCCGTGGCCGTCGAACCCGATGGAGCACACAGTCTTCGCGGTCGAGGTCGCGACTGCGAGGGCCGTCGATCTCACGCGAGCTCCGCTCGTCCGTGACCGCGCGGCCTGGAGTCACGTCAGCGACTACGCGCCGTGTCTTGCACTTGCCGATGCGGCGCGCGAGGCGGCCATGGACGCGATCCGCTATGAATCGGTTCGCGATCCGGAGGCCCGCGCCAACGTGGCGCTGCTGACGTGCCGCGTCTTCACCCGTAACGACGCCGTCGAACGGCAGACCTGGCACCTGCATGTCGGCAGGGCCGGGGTGCGCGCGGTCTGCGAGGCGCCCGGCCGGTCGCTCGCCTTCGGCCTCGCAGCCTTCGCGAACGATCGGCGGCTCGAGCCCTTGCGCGGCGCCGGTTGATCGGCCCGACCCGCTTGAAAACCGATGGTTAATCGGGTCTTAACCTCGCTATCCCTAATGTGGCCCTGACCGTTCCGGTGTGGGGCCTGCCAACCCCACCATGTGTACCGCCATGCCGACCATGACCGCCCAGCGCGAGCCAGCCCAATCCCCTGCCCCGGCGGTCGATTCCCGCTCGCCTTTCGTGCGCCTGACCGATCTCATCGCGGGCATCCAGCCTGGCAAGCCGCCGATCAACCTCTCGGTTGGCGAGCCGCAGCACGCCGTGCCCGATTTCGTCGCGCCGGTGCTCGCCGCCAACATCGCCGATTTCGGCCGCTATCCGCCGAACAAGGGAACCGAGCCGTTCCGGAAGGCGGTCGCCGCCTGGCTCGGCAAACGCTTCAGACTGCCGCGCGCGGTCGATCCGGAATCCGAAGTTCTGGTGCTCAATGGCACGCGCGAGGGCCTGTTCCTCGCGGCCATCGCCGCCACGCGCTGGGTTTCGCCACGCGCCGGCAAGCCGGCCGTGCTGATCCCAAATCCGTTTTACGCGGCATATTCCGCCGGCGCGCTCGCCGCCGGCTGCGAGCCGGTCTATCTGCCGGCGACGCGTGCGCACGGCTTCCTGCCCGACCTCGACGCGCTCGACGAGACGCTTCTCAAGCGCACAGTCGCGATGTACCTCGCCTCACCGTCCAACCCGCAGGGCGCGGTCGCGAGCCACGCCTATCTCGAAAAGCTGGCAAAGCTGGCGCAGAAGCACGGCTTCCTCGTCTTCGCCGACGAATGTTATGGCGAGATTTACTCGACTGACTTGCCGGCCGGCATGTTGGAGGCCTCAGGGCCCGACTTCGCCAACGTCATCGTTTTCCACTCACTGTCGAAGCGCTCGAACCTGCCGGGCCTGCGCGTCGGCTTCTGCGCCGGCGATCGCCGTTTCCTCGGGCCGTTCCTGGAGCTGCGCAATGTCGCGGCGCCCCAGGTGCCGGTGCCGGCCCAGGCTGTCGCGGTGGCGGCCTACGCCGACGAGGCGCATGTGGAAGAAAACCGCAAGCTTTATCGGGCAAAATTCGATCTCGCCGACCAGATCATCGGCGACCGCTACGGCTACAGGCGGCCCTCGGGCGGCTTCTTCCTCTGGCTCGACGTGTCGAAGCATGGCGGCAGCGAGACGGTGACCAAGCGTCTGTGGGCGGAAGCCGGCGTGCGCGTCGTGCCGGGGCGCTACCTCGCGCGCGAGCAGGCCGACGGATCC
The DNA here is from genome assembly GCA_035718885.1 of Pseudolabrys sp. Classification (GTDB taxonomy): domain Bacteria; phylum Pseudomonadota; class Alphaproteobacteria; order Rhizobiales; family Xanthobacteraceae; genus Pseudolabrys. The sequence continues at coordinate 7,859 of DASTGR010000379.1, forward strand.
AATCCCGGCGCTGACTACATCCGCGTCGCGATGGTGCAGGACAAGGAGGCGACAGCGGAAGCGCTGCATCGCCTCGTGGAACTACTGGGGTAACATTTCGAATGCCGGCAGCGGACCGCAGCGTCGACATTATCGCCTTCCTCTCGGAGCACCTGCGCGACATCGTGCGGCGCCGCGTGCGTGAGCTCGCTGGATTGGCGCTGATCTCGCTCGCTCTGCTCGGCGCCATCGCGCTCGCCACCTGGTCGGTGCAGGATCCGTCGCTCAGCCACGCCACGCACAAGCCGACTCTCAACCTGCTCGGCTATCCCGGCGCGATCTTCTCGGATCTCGCGATGCAGCTGCTCGGGCTCGCCGCCGTCGCGCTGCTTGCGCCGGAAGCGCTGCTCGGCTGGCGGCTTCTCACGCATCGCGAGCTCGGCGACAAATGGCGCAGCCTGATGTGGGTGCTGACGACGCTCTTGTGGGCGGCGTTCGCATCGACCTTGCCGATCATCGGCTCGTGGCCTCTGCCGACCGGTCTCGGCGGCGTGTTCGGCGATGCGCTCCTGCGCGGGCCGGCCGCGCTCACCGGCGGCTCGCTCGGCTTCATCGGTTCGATCGTCGCCGGCGCCGTCACCGGCTTTGCCGCGCTCTTGACCACCGCAATCGCTGCCGACATTCGCATCCCCGTGCGCGATCCGGCGGAAGAAGAGGAAGAGATCGTCGAGGCCGAGGACGACGAGGAGGAGGCCGACCGCGCCTCGCCCTGGCTCGGCATGATCGTGCACGCCCTGCTCAGCATGAAGACACGGCTGTGGCTCCTGCTGCGGCCGAGTCCGCGAAAGCCGATCGCCGCGGCGAACGGACGCCAGGAGCCGCGCTTCGGCGGCGGGCTCAATCGCGTGCCGGCGCCGAGCATGGCGCCCGAGGCGGCGGAAGATGATTACGACGACGACGAGGTGGAGGAAGAGGAAGCGCCCGCGCCGCGAAAGCGCGCCGCGCCCGCCCCGAAGCCGCGCAAGTCCGGCTCCGGCTTCGATCTGCCCTCGCTCAACCTGCTCGCGGCGCAGAAGGCGTCCGAGCGCTCGCAGATGCCGAAGGACGTCATCGACGCCGCCGCGGCCTCGCTGGAAAGCGTGCTGTCCGATTTCGGCGTGCGCGGCGAGATCATCAATGCACGCCCCGGCCCGGTCGTCACGCTGTACGAGCTCGAACCCGCGCCCGGCATCAAATCGTCCCGCGTCATCGGGCTTGCCGACGACATCGCCCGTTCGATGAGCGCGGTGTCGGCGCGCGTCGCCGTCGTCTCGGGCCGCAACGCCATCGGCATAGAATTGCCGAACCCGACGCGCGAGAAGGTCTATTTGCGCGAACTGCTCGCCGGCAAGGACTACGAGGGCACGGCGACGAAGCTGCCGCTCTGCCTCGGCAAGACCATTGGCGGCGAGAGCGTGATCGTCGATCTCGCGCGCATGCCGCATCTGTTGATTGCCGGCACCACCGGCTCCGGCAAGTCGGTCGCCATCAACACCATGATCTTGTCGCTGGTCTACAAGCTCACGCCCGACCAGTGCCGCCTGATCATGGTCGATCCGAAGATGCTCGAACTGTCCGTCTATGACGGCATCCCGCATCTGCTCACGCCCGTCGTCACCGACCCGAAGAAGGCGGTCGTCGCGCTGAAATGGGCGGTGCGCGAGATGGAGGGCCGCTACAAGAAGATGTCGAAGCTCGGCGTGCGCAACATCGACGGTTACAATGCGCGCGTCGCCGAGGCCAAGTCGAAGGGCGAGCAGCTCACGCGCACCGTGCACACCGGCTACGACAAGGAGAGCGGCGCGGCGATCTACGAGAAGGAGGAGCTCGATCTCGAGCCCCTTCCCTTCATCGTCGTCATCGTCGACGAGATGGCCGACCTGATGATGGTCGCCGGCAAGGACATCGAAGGCGCGATCCAGCGTCTGGCGCAGATGGCGCGCGCCGCCGGCATCCACGTCATCCTTGCCACGCAGCGCCCGTCGGTCGACGTCATCACCGGCACGATCAAGGCAAACTTCCCGACCCGCATCTCCTTCCAGGTCACCTCGAAGATCGACTCGCGCACCATCCTCGGCGAGCAGGG
>DASTGR010000380.1:0-15930 GCA_035718885.1 Pseudolabrys sp.
TCGGCGGCACGCTGTCGGCGATCAATTTCCAGGTTGGCGAGGTGGCCAAGGTCGGCGCCGTGGTGGCGGTGATTGCGGGTGAGGGCGGGGCGTCCGCGCCGTCGCAGCCGAAAGCTGCCGCTCCTGCGCCAACCGCTCCGATAACTCCGAAGGCGGCCGCGCCGATGGCCACTGCACCAGCTCCCCGTTTGCACAGGGACGAACGGAGCGCGGGTTCGTTTGCTTACACGAACATGGACCCGTTCCGCGAAGTGCGGACACCGGACAAGAATTTCGGCCCCGCCCGCATCGGCGGCGTCACCGTCACGCCGCTGGCGCGCCGCCTCGCCGGCGAGCGCGGCATCGACCTCGCCAACATCAAGGGCTCCGGTCCGCACGGCCGCATCGTCGCCGCCGACATCGCGGGCGCGCAAGCCTCGCGCGGCGGCACGGTCGCGGCGGGTCCGACCGCGGCGCAGGTCAAGGCGCTGTTCGAGGGCGTCGCCTACGAGGAAGTGCCGCTCGACGGGATGCGCGCGACCATCGCCCGGCGTTTGGTCGAGGCCAAGCAGACCGTGCCGCATTTCTATCTCGTCGCCGACATCGAGATCGGCCGGCTGATGGCGATGCGCGAGGAGGCGAATGCCGCCGCGCCGAAGGGCAAGGACGGCGAGCCGCTTTACAAGCTCTCGCTCAACGACTTCATCATCAAGGCCTGGGCCGCCGCGCTGACGCGCGTGCCGGCGGCGAACGCCGTCTGGGCCGAGGACCGCATCCTTCGTTTCGCGCATGCCGACATCGGTGTCGCCGTCGCGCTCGACGGCGGGCTGATCACGCCAGTCGTGCGCAACGCCGACACCAAATCGCTCACCGCGCTGTCGGTCGAGATGCGCGACCTCGCCGCGCGCGCGCGCGACAAGAAGCTCAAGCCGAACGAGTACCAAGGCGGCGCTTCCGCCATCTCCAATCTCGGCATGTACGGCGTGCGCGAGTTTTCCGCCATCATCAATCCCCCGCACGCGACGATCCTCGCCGTGGGCGCTTCGCGCCGTGCGCCAGTCGAGACCGCGGATGGCGGCGTGAAATTCGTCAGCCAGATGTCGGTGACGCTCTCCTGCGATCACCGGGTCGTCGACGGCGCGCTCGGCGCCGAGCTTTTGGCGGCGTTCAAGGCCCTGATCGAAAATCCCGTGACATTTCTGGTTTGATTGGAGTTCAAAGCGATGGCCGATAAGCCCGACGTTCTTCTGGTTGGCGCCAGGAAGCCCGTGATGCTCAAGGGCTTCGACGGCAAGGTGAACTTGCACCACTGGCTGGAGCAGAAGGACAAGGACGCCTTCCTGAAAGAGCACGGCGGAAAAATCCGCGCCATCGCCATTGCCTATACCGCGAACAAGGTCGACGGCGCGTTCATGGGCCAGTTCCCCAAGCTCGAACAGATTTCTAGCTTCGGCGTCGGCTACGACCACATCGACGGCAAATGGGCGGGCGAGCACGGCATTATCGTCACGAACACGCCGGACGTGCTCAACGAGGAGGTCGCCGACACCGCGCTCGGCCTGCTGCTGTGCACGGTGCGCGAATTCCCGCAGGCCGACCGCTATCTGCGTGCGGGCAAATGGCCGTCGGCGCATTACCCGCTGACCAAGGCGACGCTGCGCAATCGCACCGTCGGCATGGTCGGCATGGGCCGCATCGGCAAGGCCATCGCCAAACGCCTCGAAGCCTTCGGCGTGCCGGTCGTCTATCATTCGCGCAATGCGCAGGCCGGCGTCGCCTACAAGCACTATCCGAAGCTCGTCGACATGGCGCGCGACGTCGACACGCTGATGATCATCGTCCCGGGCGGCGCCTCGACGCAGAACATGATCAACGCCGAGGTTCTGAAGGCGCTCGGGCCGAACGGCATCGTCATCAACATGGCGCGCGGCTCGGTGATCGACGAGCCGGCGCTGATCGAGGCCTTGAAGAGCCGCACCATCTATTCCGCCGGCCTCGACGTGTTCGCCAAGGAGCCGCAGGTGCCGCAGGAGCTGATGGAGATGGAGCACGTCGTTCTATTCCCGCATCTCGGCTCGGCCAGCGAAGCGACGCGTGAGGCGATGGACCAACTCGTCGTCGACAACATTCTCGCCTGGGCTTCCGGCAAGCCGCCGCTGACGCCGGTCGCCGAGACGCCCTATCCGCCGAAGAAGTAGGCGCGCGGCGGCGCGGGCAGAGTGCTATGATCGCCGTCATGATCCGCGCCGCCGTCCTTGCCGCTACGGTCTTGCTCGCTGCGCCTGCCTTCGCGCAGGTGCCTCAGCCGGCGCAAGCGCCTGCGGGCACGCCCGCGCCGGCCTCCGCCCCCGCCATGGGCGATTCCGCCAAGGGCCTGATCGGCTCCTGGGAATTCTCCAATGCCGACCGCGACAAGCGCTGCACCGCGACCTTCACCGCGAAGCGCACGAAGCCCGGCTACGAGGTCACCTTCAACGAAGGCTGCAACACACTCTTCCCGCTGGTCGACGACGTCGCCGGCTGGATATTTCCCGACAACGACCTCTTGCGCCTCGTCGACGCCGACGGGCGGGCGCTGATCGAATTCAGCGAGGTCGAGGACGGCGTCTATGAGGCGCCGACGCCTGGGCTCGGCGTGCTGTTCCTTCAGAACGCCGCGTCGGCCGCCGGCACGCCGGCCAAGCTTCCGGATCAGCTCGCCGGCGGTTGGTCGATCCGCCGCGGCGACAAGGCGGTCTGCTCCGTGACGCTGTCGATGGAGCCGGTCAAGGAAGCGCTCGCCATGTCGCTCAAGCCCGGCTGCGATCCGGCCATCGCGCGGCTCGCCTTTACGCAATGGCGGCTCGACCGCGGCGTCCTCATCTTCAGCGCTGCCCGTGGCACGCCGTGGCGCTTCGAGGAGATCGAGAACGACACGTGGCGCCGCCTGCCGGAAACCGCGGACCAGATCACGCTGGTGCGCGAATAGCGCGGAGATGTTCCTGCGCTTCAGTACGGCGTTTTGTACTGATTTTCGAACTGCGCCGTGCCCATCGTGTAGTCGCGCTTGACGTTGCTGACCGTGGCCGGACTTCCGGCCTTATCGTCCGCCAGCGGAAATGCGACGTCGACGCTTTCCCGTCCGCTCATGAGCGTCGCGTAGACCACGGTTTGCGCGTGCCAGGCTTGGGTCGCGCTGCATGCGATCGTCTCGACGACTAGCCATCGCACGTCGATACTGATCGAGCCGAGAGCGACGTCCGGATTGCGGTCTTTGGGAAACTTCTTCTCCGCCTCGATGACGTGACTCAACTCGACAACGTTGACCGCCGTCCCCTCGAAGCGCCCGCCGCACTCTTCTTTGGCGTCGGCGATCATCTTGGCGCGCTGCGTCACGCCTGCTGCCTTGGCCAGATAGAAAGCTCTCGCGCCGTCGCGGAACTCCCTGGTGTTGATGTAGTCGTGGATCGGCGGCCGCTGGCGCGGCGGATCCTCAGACTTTGCGGGTAGATCGGCAAGACCGGCCGCGTACAGCGCGAGCGCGGCCAAGATTGACGTGCGAATTGCGACGCCCTTCATGACAGATACCGTTCCAGCTCGTAAGGCGCGGGAACGAACTAATCACTCCGTCAGGACGCAGCGTTGATTCAGGTCAATCACGTTTTACTTGATCTGCACGCCGCTGGCCCTGATCGGTGCTTCCCATTTGGCGATCTCGCTCTTCACAAAGCCGGCGAGATAGGCCGGCGTGGCGCGGTCGTCGGCAACGATCTGCGCGCCGAGGCTGCCCAGCCGGTCGCGCACCATCGGCGTATGCATCGCCTGCACCACCGCGGCGTTGAGCTTCTTCACCACCGCCTCCGGCGCGCCCTTCGGCAGGAACAGCGCGTTCCACGTATAGGCCTGCGCGTCGAGGCCCTGTTCGAGCGCGGTTGGCAGGTCCGGCTCTGCCTGCGAGCGCGTCTTGCTCAGGATCGCCAGCCCCTTCACCTGGCCGGCATCGATGTGCGATTTCACCGTGCTCATGATCTCGCATTCGAAGTCGAGCCGCCCCGCCATCACGTCCTGCATCGCCAGCCCGCCGCCCTTGTAGGGCACATGCGTGATGTTGGTGCCCATCGCCGTGTTGAGAACGACGCAGCCGAGATGCGAGGCCGATCCCGCGCCGCCTGAGCCGAACTGCATCTTCGCTTCGTTGGCCTTGGCGTAGGCGACGAACTCCTTGAGGTCCTTCGCCGGGATGTCCTTGCGCGCGATCAGCACGATCGGCACTTCGGCGATCAGCGCGACCGGCGTGAAGTCGGTTGCGGCGTTATAGGCGGGACGAGCGTAGAGCCACTGGTTCTGCGCGTGCGTGCCGACCGTGCCGATGAGGACGGTGTAGCCATCGGGCCTGGCGTCGGCCGCGCGCTTCGCGCCGGTCATGCCGCCGGCGCCGCCGACATTCTCGACGACGACGGTCTGGCCGAGGACTTCGCCCATGCGCTGCGCGATCAGGCGGCCGAGCAGATCGGTCGGGCCGCCGGCAGCGAAGGGGATGATCATGGTGATCGGCCGCGCCGGGAAGTCCTCGGCCTGCGCCGGCGTGGCCAGGGCCACGGCGAGCGTCAGTGCGGCAGATACGAATGTCGGCTTCATGCGCGTCTCTCCCTCGGTCGGCCGGAGGCATGCGTGGCCGGCCGGTCCTTTGCGCCCATGGTCGCGCCATCCGGCGCGCAGCGGCAAATCGGTATTCGTTATGCGGCCGATTGGCGATGTGAATGCCGGCCCCGACAGGAACGCGCAATTCGGACGATCGGTCAAACGATCTGGCCGCGCGAGCATTCTTCGCGCGGCGGCGCCTCCCTATAAGCGCGCCCGAACGAGGCGCTTTTGCCCGTATTCAAAGGGAAATTCCATGACGACCATTTTCAGACGGATGTTGGTTGCGGCCGCGCTCACCATAATGACCGCGTTCGGCATGACTGCCGTGCAAGCGGTGACCTATCCGGACGTCGCGCAGGCCGGCGTCCTCGGCAGCATCAAGGGTGCGGCCAAGGCGGTCGGCGGCGGCGTGAAATCGGCGGCGAAGGCGGTCGGCTCGACAGCGAAGAGGGTCGGGGTCGGCGTCGGCACCGGAGTGAAGCGCGGCGCGGTCGCGGTCGCCAAGTCTCCCGTCGCAGAACCGTTCAAGGCGATCGGTCGGGGCGCCAGCCGTGCCGGGACGGCGGTGAAGATCCTGGTCACAGGTCATCGATAGGAGCGTGCTTCAGATCAGCTTCAGCCCTTTGAGGCTGGCGTGGCCTTCCTTGCCGACGATGATGTGGTCGTGCACGGCGATGCCGAGCGGCTTCGCCACATCGATGATCGCCTGCGTCATCTGGATGTCCGCGCGGGAAGGTGTGGGATCTCCCGATGGATGGTTATGCACGAGGATCAGTGCCGTCGCCGACAATTCGAGCGCGCGCTTGACCACTTCGCGCGGATAGACGGGCGTGTGGTCGACCGTACCCTTCTGCTGTACCTCGTCGGCGATGAGCTGGTTGCGCTTGTCAAGGAACAGCAGGCGAAACTCCTCCTTGTCGGAGAAGGCCATGGCCGTGCGGCAATAGTCGAGCACGTTTGACCATGACGACAGCACCGCCCGCTTGCGCAACTCGCCCTTAGCGAGCCTCTGCGCCGCCGCGTGCACGATCTTGAATTCGGTGACGGCAGCCTCGCCGAGCCCATTCACCCCTTTGAGCCGCTCGCGCGGCGCGCCGACGACTTCGGCAAACGAGCCGAACGTGGCGATGAGCTCCTTGGCGAGCGGCTTCACGTCGCGCTGCGGGATGGCGCGGAACAGCACCAGCTCGAGCAATTCGTAATCGCTGAGCGCGTCAGGGCCGGCGTCGCGGAAACGAGCACGCAGCCGCTCGCGGTGGCCGTGATAATGCGGCGCCGATTCGGAAAGGCCGTCGCTGTCGTGCTCTGTGGTCATGCAACCCGCCGCAACCCTGGGATGCAGTCTAGAGCAGGCCGGGCGCGAGGGGGAGGGCTTAGGTTTTCCGCTGGTAAGGCGGCTTGTCGAGGCCGGCGGGCGAGAAGGTGAAGACCTCGACGCCGGCCGGGGTCACCGCGACGGTGTGCTCGAACTGTGCCGAGAGCGAGCGGTCGCGCGTGACGGCGGTCCATCCGTCCGACAGCACCTTCACATGCGGCCGGCCGAGATTGATCATCGGCTCGACCGTGAAGAACATGCCGGGCTTGAGCACGATGCCCTCGCCGGGGCGGCCGACGTGGACGATGTTCGGCTCGTCGTGGAACAGGCGGCCGAGGCCGTGGCCGCAGAAGTCGCGCACGACGCTCATGTGCTGTGCCTCGACGAAGGCCTGGATGGCGTGGCCGATGTCGCCGGTGGTCGCGCCCGGCTTGATGACGGCGATGCCGCGCATCATCGCCTCGTGCGTCACCTCGATCAGCCGCTCGGCCCGGCGCGGAATTTCACCGACCGGATACATGCGGCTCGAATCGCCGTGCCAGCCTTCCAGGATCAGCGTTACGTCGATATTGACGATGTCGCCTTCCTTCATCGGCTTGTCGTTCGGAATGCCGTGGCAGACGACGTGATTGAGCGAGGTGCAGGTCGACTTGCGGTAGCCCCGGTACATCAGCGTCGCCGGCAGGGCGCCGTGGTCCATGGCGAAGTCGTAGACGAGGTCGTCGATCTTCGCCGTCGGCACGCCGGGCGCGATGTGCTCGGTCAGCATGTCGAGGCAGCGCGCGGTCAATTGCCCGGCCTTGCGCATGCCTTCAAAGGCGGCGGAACCGTGGATCTTGATCTGGCCGGTTTTGCGGAGGGGCGCCAGTGTGGCGTCGACGTAGGTCATGGCCGCAATCTAGGGATTGCGGCCCGAGGCGGCAAGTTAGGGGGCTTCTTCACCTCTCCCCGCCTGCGGGGAGAGGTCGATTGCCGAGCGTAGCGAAGGCAATCGGGTGAGGGGGTGTTTCGCGATTCTGGGCGCCACGGAAACGCCGCCTCACCCGGCTCGCATTTCGCTGACGCTCAATGCTCGCCACCCTCTCCCGGCAAGCGGGGAGAGGCAAAAGGAACTAGGCGATTTTCCCGCCCAGTTCGTCCTCGATATGAGCACGGATAATCTCGTCGAAGCTGCCCTCGACCTTGAAGCCGAGCGCCACCGCGCGCCTGGGGTCGAACTTCCGCGGCCAACCAGCGACGATGCGCTCGATCAGCGGGTCGGGCTCGCGGCGGATGCGCGCGGCGACCTTGTCGCCGGCGACGCGTTTCAAGGCGGCGATCTGCTCGCCGACCGTGACGGCGACGCCGGGCATGGTCAGGTTGACGCGGTCGCCGAGCTGCTCGCGCTTGAGACCGGCGGCGTGGATGAGGAAGCCGACCGCGGCGCGCGGGCTGGCGTGCCAGTGCATGACGCTCTCGGCCACCGGCAGGATCGCCTCCTGGCCCGACAGCGGCTCGCGGATGATGCCGGAGAAGAAGCCCGAGGCCGCCTTGTTCGGCTTGCCCGGACGGACATTGATCGTCGGCAGGCGGATGCCGACGCCGTCGAGGAAGCCGCGGCGATTATAGTCGGCGAGCAGCAATTCGCTCATTGCCTTCTGCGTGCCGTAGGACGTGAGTGGCGTGAGATGGAATTCGTCCGGGATGGCGTCCGGGAAGGGCGCGCCGAACACGGCGATCGACGACGTGAAGACGAATTTCGGCTTGTAGCCGCCGCCGGCGAGCCGCACCGCCTCGAGCAGCGCCCGTGTGCCGTCGAGATTGACGCGGTAGCCCTTCTCGAAATCGATCTCGGCCTCGCCCGAGACGACACCGGCGAGGTGAAAGATCAGGTCCGGGCGCTCGGAAACGGCCTTCTCGGCGACGCCCGGGTCGGCGAGGTCGGCGGCGCGCGCCTTCACGTGATCGGAAAAGCCTGCGGGCCGCGTCGGCGCGACAACGTCGATCAGGGTCAGTCGCTCGATCGTCTGGCCTCCGATCTCCCGGTCCATGATGAGCCGCTCGGTCAGCTTGCGGCCGATCATGCCCGCGGCGCCTGTGATCAATATGTGCATCTCAAACCCTCTCGCTGTCGTTCGCCGGCTGGTATCGGTCGATGCGGCGCATTGTCGGGAATAATAGCATCCAAATTCCGGCGATCAGCAATGAACCGATGCCGCCGATCAATACCGCCGGCACGGCACCGAGCCAGGCCGCGACCGTGCCGGACTCGAAGTCGCCGAGCGTGTTGGACGAGCCGACGAACAGGTAATTGACCGCGCTGACGCGGCCGCGCTTGTCTTCCGGCGTCTCAATCTGCACCAGCGTGAACCGGATCACGACGCTCACCGAGTCGGAGGCGCCGAGCACCGCCAACGCCAGCAGGGACACCGGCATCCAGGTCGACAGGCCGAACACGATTGTGGCGGCGCCGAAGATCGCGACCGACGCGAACATGGCCGGTCCGATGCGCCGCTCGATCGGATAGTGCGACAGCAGGATGGTGGTGAGGAGCGCGCCGACGGCGGGCGCCGAGCGCAACAGGCCGAGCCCGATCGGCCCGGACTGAAGGATGTCCTTGGCATAGATCGGCAGCAGTGCGGTGGCGCCGCCGAGCAGCACGACGAAGAGATCGAGCGAGATGACCCCGAGCAGCCGCTTGCGCTGGCGGATGAAATCGAAGCCGGTGAGCGCCGAGCGTAAGGTCGGTGGCTCACGCCGCTCCGGCTGTCCGCGCGGGCGCACGAACGAAACGAAGACCACGCCAGCGGTGAAGAAGATGGTGCAGAGCGCGCTGACGATAACGGGATTGAAGGCATAGATCAGCCCGCCGAGCGCGGGTCCGCTGATCACCGCGACCTGATTGGCCGAGGACCACGCCGCGACCGCGCGCGACAGGAGTTTCGGCGGCACCAGCGAGGGCACCAGCGAATGCCCGGTCGGCAGTTCGAAAGCGCGGGCGCAACCGATCATGAACACTGCGGCGAAGAGAAGGTCGCGCGTCAGCGCACCGCGGGCCATCGCCATCGTGATCATCAGCGCGGCGAGCGCGTAGACGATCTGCGCGGTGCGCACGATCAGACGGCGATCGTAGCGATCGGCGGCGTGGCCGATCAGCAGGGTCAGCACCACCGAAGGCACGAACTGGATGAGGCCGACGAGACCGAGGTCGAAGGCGCTGCCGGTCAGCGCATAGACCTGCCACCCGATCAGCAGCGCCATCATCTGCGAGCCGACCGTGGCAGCGACGCGCGATAGCCAGAACAGCACGAACGGCCGCTGCTCGATCAGGCGGAGCGATGAGGCTGTGGCCGTGTCCATGAAAGCGTGCGAGCCGCAGGGCGCTTCTGCCCGTGGGGAACCCAATTGGCGGGACGAGGAGTGTATCGGGATTTCGCGGCGGTGCCTATCGGTCGCCGTGTCGCCCGCGCTCACGGACGGCGGTTCTTGACGTCCTCGGCGAAGAAGGCGTTCAGCTCGGCGTTCGGCATGGTGCCGGCGAAGCTGTCGAACTTGCCCTCGCCGGCGATCTCTCGCGCCGACTTTATGAATGCGTGCATTGCGACGCGCGCCATGGTGCCGCCCACGCTGATGCGGCGCACGCCCATCGCGGCGAGATCGGCGACGGTGAAGCCGAATGCGCCGCTGTTGAGGAAATTGACCGACTTCGGCGCGACCGCCTTGCAGACCGCAACGATCTGCTCGCGCGTCTTGATGCCGGGCGCGTAGAGGCAGTCGGCGCCTTCATCGGCGAAAGCCTTGAGCCGTTTGATCGCCTCGTCGAGGTCGGGGCGGTTATGGATGAAGCCCTCGGTGCGCGCGCAGAACAGAACGCCCGAGCCGCTTTTGTCGATTGCCTCGCGCGCGGCGCGCACGCGCTTCACCGCGAGGTCAAAATCATAGAGCGGAGCGGCCTCGTTGCCGTTGAAGTCCTCGATCGACAGGCCTGCAACCCCGGTGTCGACGCAGAGCCTGACATTCGCGGCGACCTCCGCCGGATCGTCGGCGAAGCCGCCTTCGAAATCGGCGTTGACCGGCACGTCGGTCTCGGCGGCCAGTTCGCGATAATGCGCGAGCGCCATGTCGCGCGTCTCCGCGCCGTCCGCGAGGCCGAGCGAATGCGCGTGACCCGACGAGGTCGTCGCCAGCGCCTTGAAACCGAGGCCCTGCAAGTAGCGGGCGCTGCCGATATTCCAGGGATTGGGAATGACGAAGCAGCCGCTCTTGTGCAGCTCATGGAAGGTCTTGCGCTTGTCGGCAACGGTCGGGCGGGCCATGGCGGTCTCCTCGGGAGGCCGAACGGTGCCACGCCCGGGTTCATAAGGACAACGTGTTTTCAGTGATGCATTCATCACCACGCTTCATATGGACGGATTTTGCAGGAAACTGGAAGGCTCGCCGGGCGTTGCTACGGCCGGGGCCGAACCGTTCGGGCGGCCAAGGCAGGACCGGAATGGGTCAGATGGGAAGCCAGCTCCTCGCCGGCGCGGTGGTCAGCCTCGTCAATTTCGCCATCCACGCCACTGTCACCGCGCTCGTCGTGGTCGCCACGCGCCACACCGCGCATGCGACCAGCGAGAGCCGAATGTTCGTGCGGCTGGCGGCACTGCTCACTATCACGATGGTGGCGCTGATGACCGCGCATGTGCTGGAGATCGCAGTCTGGGCGGGCTACTACGACCTGACGGCGCTGAAGCTGAACAAGTCCACCGGCTATTTCGAATTCGCCTTCGAGAACTACACCGCGCTTGGTTACGGCGATGCCTTGCCGGTCGACGGCAACCGGCTCATCGGCCCGATCACCTCGCTCAACGGCGTGCTGCTGATCGGCTGGTCGGTCGCGGTTATCTTCGAGGTGATGCGCATGGCCGAACTCAGTTTCGGCATCCGCCGCAAGGCGCGCGACTGAGCGCTGGAAGCCACGTTCCGTTTGCGCCACACTCGCCGCCCTTGGACGGAGGCGAAGCGAATGGATTGTGTCGATCTCGATGCGCTGGAGCAGCAGGCGCGGGTGAAAATGTCGCCGGCGTCTTATGCATTTTGCGCTTGCGGCGCCGACGACGAGATCAGCCTGGCCGAGAGCATTTCAGCCTGGCGAAACCTGCGGCTGCGGCCGCGGGTGCTGCGCGATGTCACTGCGATCAATACGAGCGTTTCGATCCTCGGAAAGACGATGCCGACGCCGATCATGGTGGCGCCGACTGGCCGGCACAAGCTGTTCTACCCCGAGGGCGAGCGCGCCACGGCGCGCGGGGCGGCGGCGGCGAACATGCCCTACGTGATGGCGAGCAACTCCAACATCCTGATCGAGGACGTCGCCGCCGAGCGCAAAAGCGCGCCGCAGTGGTTCCAGCTCTACTACTGGCCGGAGCGCAAGGAGGTTGAGGCGCTGATCGACCGGCTGGCCGCCGCCGGCTTCACCGCCCTCGTGCTCACCGTGGACGCGCCGGTCCCCGGCTGGGCACCAAGGGCCGCGCGGAGCCAGCACGAGCCATCCCCGGACATCCGAAACATCAACATGCCCGGCCAGCCGATGGCGCGCACGGCGTATCATCCGGACTTCGTCGGCAAGGTGCTCTATCCGGCGACCTGGCGCGAACTCGAATGGCTGGTGAAGCGCTCGCCCATGCCGGTGCTGGTCAAGGGCGTGTTGCGCGCCGACGATGCGGTCGCCTGCGCCGAGCATGGCGCGAAAGCGGTCATCGTCTCCAACCATGGCGGCCGCCATCTCGACACGACGGTGACCACGGCCGCCGCTGTCGGCGAGATCGCCGCCGCGTTGGGCACCAAGGCTGAGACCTATGTCGACGGCGGCATCCGCCGCGGCACCGACATCCTCAAGGCGCTGGCGCTGGGGGCTCGCGCCGTGCTGATCGGCCGCCCTGCGATCTGGGGCCTGACCGTGTCGGGGGCCGACGGCGTGCGCGACGTGCTCGAACACTTCCGCACCGAACTCGTCCGGGCGATGCAGTTGACCGGCACGGCACGACTCTCCGAGGCGACGCCCGACCTGCTAGCGTCCCCTTGATCCCGTTTGATTTTTCCCGCCCGATCGGGTGAACTCCCGCGCCGAAGTAACAAGCGGGCCGGCCGGCCCGCCGGGAGGATGCCCATGCTCAAGACCGTCGCCGCCTTCGACCGTATCGGCGAGGAGAACGCCTTCGCCGTGCTCGCCCGCGCCAACGCGCTGGCGGCGCAGGGACGCGACATCATCAGCCTCGGCATTGGCCAGCCGGACTTCCGCACGCCGGACTTCATCGTCGAGGCGGCGGTCAAGGCGCTGCGCGACGGCCATCACGGCTATACCGCGGCGAACGGCATCCCCGCTTTGCGCGAGGCTGTTGCCGCCGACCTCAACAAGCGCTTCAAGGTCGAGGTCTCACCCGACAGCGTCATGATCATGCCCGGCGGCAAGCCGACCATGTTCATGTCGATCCTGATGTTCGGCGAGCCCGGCGCCGAGATCATGTATCCGGATCCCGGCTTCCCGATCTATCGCTCGATGATCGAGTTCACAGGCGCGACGCCGATCCCGGTGCCAATCCGTGAGGAGAACGGCTTTGCTTTCTCCGCCGAAGAGACCCTGAAGCTGATCACGCCGAAGACGCGGCTTATCATCGTCAATTCGCCCGCCAATCCGACCGGCGGCGTCACGCCGAAATCGGAAGTCGACAAGCTCATCGCGGGGCTCGAAAAGTGGCCGGACGTCGCGATCATGTCGGACGAGATTTACGATCACATGGTCTATGACGGCGAGACGCATGTCTGCCTGTTGTCGTATCCGTCGATCCGCGACCGCCTGATCCTGCTCAACGGCTGGTCGAAGACCTATGCCATGACCGGCTGGCGACTCGGCTATGCGATCTTCCCGGGCAAGCTCTACGATTATGCGCGCAAGCTCGCGGTCAATTTGCATTCCTGCGTCAACGCCTCGGCGCAGTATGCCGGCCTCGCCGCGCTCACGGGGCCGCAAGACGAGGTCGAGAAGATGATCGCGGAGTTCGACCGGCGGCGGAAGGTCGTGGTCGAGGGGCTCAACAAGTTACCGGGCGTGTCGTGTGTGACGCCGAAGGGCGCGTTCTACGCGTTCCCCAACATCAAGGGCACCGGCTGGAAGGCGAAGGAGCTTGCGACAACTCTGCTCAACGACACCGGCGTCGTCACCATCGGCGGCCCCGACTTCGGCATTCTCGGAGAAGGCTATCTGCGCCTGTCCTACGCCAATTCGACCGAAAACATCCTCAAGGCGCTCGACCGCATGGGCGACTTCCTGTCCAAGCGCAAGGCGGCGTAGCCGCTAGTCTTTCGGCGTTTCCGTCGCTCCCGCCTGCCGGATGCGCACGTCGCGCACGGGGAAGGGAATGTCGATGCCCTCCCGCTTGAAGGCGTCCCACAGCGCCAGCATGACTGGCGCGCGCACGTTGATGATGCCGTTGTCGGGATCGGCGATCCAGTAACGCAGGCTGAAGTCGAGCGAGGACTCGCCGAACGCTTCGAACCAGCAGACCGGCTCGGGGTCGCCCAGCACGCGCGGCACGCGCATGGCCGCCTCGACGGCCACCTTGCGGACCTGGTGCGGGTCGCTGTCGTAGGACACGCCGAAGCGCGAGATCAGCATCATCCGGTTATTCGAATACGACCAGTTGATCACGTGCTGGGTGACGAAGTCCTCGTTCGGCACCAGGATCTCGCGGCCGTCGCGCGTATCGACCGAGGTGTAGCGCGCGCCCATGTTCGTAACCCAGCCGAACTGGTCGCCGACGGTGATGATGTCGCCCGGTTTGATCGACTTGTCGGCAAGCAGGATGATGCCGCTGACGAGGTTCGACACGATCTTCTGCAAGCCGAAACCGATGCCGACGCCGATGGCGCCGGAGAAGAAGGCGAGGGCGGAGAGGTCGATGCCGACCGTGGACAAGGTGATCAGGATGGCAAAGGTGATCAGCAGGAGCCGCGTCACCTTGCCGATCAGCACCTGGATCGACGGCGTCAGTTCGGCCGTGCTGCGGACGCGTTTGTCGAGGAAGTCGCCTGCCGCCTTCGCCGCCCACAGCGCCAGCATGAGCAGGACCGCCGTTTTGATCACGAGCAGCGGCGAGATGCGCAGGCCGCCCACCACCACGGCGACCGAATCGAGCGCCGTCATGGCCGGCGCCAGCAGGCCGA
Organism: Pseudolabrys sp.; assembly: GCA_035718885.1. Classification (GTDB taxonomy): domain Bacteria; phylum Pseudomonadota; class Alphaproteobacteria; order Rhizobiales; family Xanthobacteraceae; genus Pseudolabrys. The sequence goes on from DASTGR010000380.1 coordinate 14,102, forward strand.
GGATGCTCAGCGCGGCGATGGTCCAGGCGAAGACCGCGACCAGCTTGTAAACGAACTGGTTGCGTATGAGCCCCGCGACCATCGCGATCACGAACCACGCAATCGCAAGCCGCGCGGCGACGCCGAGCAGGTAGGATCGGCTCGGCCAGGTCAGCGACAGCATCGCGCCGTGCATGACGGCGATGACGAGCACGAATACGATCGTGCCGATATTGGCGATCAGGAGCCGGCAGAACTGTCGGGCAGGCGCCGGCCAACCCATCGTCAGAGAGGTGAGATCGACCCGCCGCTGCGCGACGTTGGCGGCGGCGGCGGCGATCGCCGCGGCGACGCCGATCTCGGCGACCTGGATCGCCAGCCAGACCGAGAACAGGTCGCTGGCGAGCGCCTTCAAGGTTTCCCTGACCGCGCCGAACTCAGGCTGGATGCTGGAATTCACGGCCTCCTCCGAACCCCTCTTTGAAACTGCCCGCAACATTCGCCAAGATCAAGCGCGGGACCGTGCCGGCACCAGGCCGCGGTGCGGCCGCAGGGGGAAAGACCAATGTACGACCGGAATTTGTCCGAAGAGCTCCGCATGATGCGCCAGAGCTGCCGCGAATTCGTCGACGCGGTGGTTCTCCCATTCATCAAGGAGAACTGGAAGCTCGAATGGTCCATGGTGCCGGAGGAGCGGCTGCCGGCGCACATCCTCGAAGAGGCGGACAAGATCGGTATCCGCACGCTCGGCGTGCCGGAAGAGTATGGCGGCGTCGAGCTGGAGAAGGGCACAGAGGTGAAGACCTTCGCTGTCATCTCCGAGGAAATCGCGCGCGGCGATTCGGGCCTCGCCGACAAGCTTGTGCAGAACTGGAAGGTGTCGGTGCTCTTGCGCCAGCTTGCGCCGAAGCACCTCCAGGAAAAATGGTTCAAGCGCCTTGTCGCGGATCCGAAGTTCCTGATGGCGCACTGCCTGACCGAGCCGCGCGGCGCGTCCGACCGCTGGCTGCCCTATAACGTGCCGGAAGCGGCGATGCAGACCAAGGCGATCAAGGTGGAAGGCGGCTGGGTGATCAACGGCCGCAAGCAGTTCATCTCGAACGGCTACGACGCTTCGCTCTATGTCGTCTACGCCAACACTAACACCAAGGTCGGCATGCTTCAGGGCACGTCATCGTTCCTGGTGCCGCGCGAGACCAAGGGCTTTTCTGTCGCCCGCTGCAACGAGACGCTCGGCTGCCGCTTCATGAACAATGGCGAGATGGCGTTCGAGGACATGTTCGTGCCGGACGACCATCTTCTCGTGAAGGACAGTGCGCTCGGCTCCGCCGGCATCTATTTCCGCCCCGGCAAGATCATTCAGGCGGCCAAGAATCTCGGTGTCGGCGTGCGCGCCTTCGAGGCGACGTCGGACTACGTGCAGCACTACGTGCAGGGCGGGCGTATCCTGATCAAGCATCAGGCGGTGGCGTTGAGGCTCGCCGACATGGCGACCAAGATCGAGGCCGTGCGCGCGCTGCTCGACCGCGCTGCACAGGCTGTCGACGATGATGCGCCGGAAGCGGAAGTCCTGTGCAACATGGTCAAAATGTTTTCGTCCGAGGAGATCATGAAGGTCGCGCAGAACGCCGTCGAGCTGCACGGCGGCAACGGCATCATGCTCGATTTCGGCATCGAGAAGGTTTTACGCGACGCGGTCATTTTCCTGCACATGGACGCGACGGTCGACGTGTCCAAGTTCAAGATCGTCAAAAACCTGTTCCCGCAGACCGCGGGCAAATATGCGGGGCCGGAGTGAGGATCGCTTATCCCTCCCCCGCTTGCGGGGGAGGGTGGCGAGCGATAGCGAG
>DASTGR010000381.1:0-6977 GCA_035718885.1 Pseudolabrys sp.
GTGCCCTCTCCCCTCCGTGGGAGAGGGCAGCCGCAGCGGTGCAAATACAATGGACGGGTGAGGGGGCGGGCGCTGTCCCCCTCACCCGTCAGAACGACTTGAGAAGCTCTCAATGCCCTCTCCCACGGAGGGGAGAGGGCGCAACGATGAGCGCCGGCTTCCCGCACGCGCTCGCCCCTGCCTTGCTTTCCAGCGGTATCAATTGAATGCTGCGGCGGGGCGTTTGGGCTGACGGGGGATGGGAATGGCCGAAATCCGTTTCGACGACGGTGCCGCTTACGAACGCATGATGGGCGTGTGGAGCCGGCTCGCCGGCGATGTGTTTCTCGACTGGCTGGCGCCGAAAGCCGGCCAATCCTGGCTCGACGTCGGCTGCGGCAACGGCGCCTTCAGCGGATTGATCGTGACGCGCACAGCTCCAGGTGCGGTCGACGGCATCGATCCTTCGGAAGGCCAGCTCTCTTATGCGCGCACCCGGCCGGCGACCGGCAAGGTTCAATTCCGTCAGGGCAGCGCAACCGAGCTGCCCTATGCCGACAACGCCTTCGATCATGCGACCATGGCTCTGGTTCTGTTCTTCGTGCCCGATCCGGCCAAGGGCGTCGCCGAGATGGCGCGCGTGGTGAAGCCAGGCGGCAGCGTATCCGCCTATACATGGGACATCTTCGGTGACGGCTTCCCGCAGGAGCGGGTCTTCAAAGAGCTGCGCGCCATGGGGCGCACGCCGTCGCGACCGCCGCAATCGGAGGCCTCCCGTATCGCGGTGAAGGCGCAGCTCTGGAAAGACGCCGGTCTCACCGATATCGAGACACGCGTCATCACGGTCGAGCGTACCTTCGAAAACTTCGACGACCTCTGGGGCATTATGCTGACGAGCCCGACGATCAAAGCCTCGATGGCCGAAATGACGCCCGCCGAGGGCGCGGAATTGAAAGACCGCGCCCGCCGCGCCTTCCCCGCCGCGGCCGACGGCCGCATCACCTATCCGGCCTGGGCGAATGCGGTGAAGGGGCGGGTGGCATAAGGCGCCGCCACAAGCACGGCGCAAATCGATGCGCCCTCTCCCCTTTGTGGGAGAGGGCATTGAGAGACTCGCCAATTTTGATGATGGGTGAGGGGGTCTAAGGCCCCCTCACCCATTCTTTTCATTCGATCTGCTGCGGCTGCCCTCTCCCACAGAGGGGAGAGGGCGCAGCGACGAACTCTGCCGTTCGGCGGAACGGCGGCATCCCCGCTGCGTTCGCACTGAGGGTGGCGACCGTGCGTCTCGTGGAGTCGCTCAATGTCCGGTTCCGATCGAAAACCCCTCATCTGCCGTCATGACGCGATGCCGGCGCAGTCGCGCCGCGAGGTCTTCCGTCTCCTCACCGCCGCCGCCATTGGCGGCAGCGCCATCTCGTTCGCCACGCTGGCGCACGCCCAATCCAAGACCGACAAGAAGACGGCGAAATACCAGGACAAGCCGAACAACGGGCAGAGCTGCTCGCAGTGCAATTATTTCCATGCGCCGAAGACGTGCCAGCTTGTAGAAGGCGACGTCAGCCCGAGCGGCTGGTGCAGCTTTTTCTTGAAGAAGAAGGCGTAGCGTTCGTTGTCATCGCCGGGCCGCGCCGAAGGCGCGAGTCCCGGTGATCCCGCTTAGGTGCGCACTGCCTTCCTAATCGAGATGGCCGGGTCAAGCCCGGCCATGACACTCATTGCCGTCCCGGCTGAACGATCGCATCAACAATGCCGAGCAGATAGTTCGGCTATCCCCCCAGCTTCCTCACCACCGCGTCGAGCTGGTCGAGATCCGTGTACTTCACCGACAGCGTGCCCTTCTCGCCGCGATGGTCGATCGACACTTCCAGCCCAAGCGCGTCGGTGAGCCGCCGCTCCAGCGCGCGGGTGTCGGCGTCCTTTGCGGGCGCGGACGTGCCGCCGCCCGATTTCTTGCGCATCTTCTCGAGGTAGACGTCGCCCGGCTGACCCTCCGGCTGACGCACCCACTCCTCGAGCTGGCGCACGCTGAAATCCTCGCCGATCGCCAGCTCGGCAAGCGCCATCGGATTGCCGTGGCCGATGAGCACGCGCGCATGGCCGGCCGAGAGCTTACCCTGACGCACGAGATTCTTGACCGGATCGGGCAGCTTCAAGAGCCGCACCATGTTGGCGACATAGGGCCGGCTCTTGCCGACGATCTGCGCCACCTGGTCCTGCGTGTGGTTGCACTGCTCCATCAGCGCGACGTAGCCGGCCGCCTCCTCGATCGGATTGAGGTCGGCGCGCTGCACATTCTCGATGATCGCGAATTCGAGCGACTGAACGTCGGTCGCGTCGACGATGGCGATCGGCACGTCGTGCAGCCCGGCGCGCTGCGCCGCGCGCCAGCGCCGCTCGCCGGCGATGATCTCGTAGGTGCCGTCGCCGGCCTCGCGCACGACGATCGGCTGGATGATGCCGCGCTCCTTGATCGACTCGGAGAGCTCGGCGAGGTCCGCTTCGGCGAAGGTGCGGCGCGGATTGCGCGGATTGGCTTTCAGGCTTTCGATCGGCGCGCGGCGCGGGCGGCGCGGCACTTCGTTCGCGCCCGGCGCAGACGCCTGCGTCGCCGACGGATCCTCGTCGACGTCGCCGATCAGCGCCGCGAGGCCCCGTCCCAGTCTTTTGTGTTCCGCCATTGCCGCCGCTCCAGACCGATCCGCCACGCTACGCCTTCCTGTTTTCTTGTACCGAGTTTCTTGCTTTGTCATGGCCGGGCTTGTCCCGGCCATCTCGCTTAGGAAGGCAGTGCGCACCTAAGCGGGGTCGCCGGGACAAGCCCGGCGACGACACAGTACTACCCCGCCTTCAGCGCCTTCTCGCGCTGGATGATCTCGGTCGCCAACCGCAAATAAGCTTCGCTGCCGACGCACTTCAAATCGTAGACCAGCACCGGCTTGCCGTAGGACGGCGCTTCGGAGATGCGCACGTTTCGCGGGATCACCGTGTCGTAAACCTTCGGGCCCATGAACTCGCGCACGTCGGCGACGACCTGGTTGGAGAGGTTGTTGCGCGAGTCGTACATGGTCAGCACGATGCCGTGGATCGACAGCTTCGGATTGAGCGCGGTCTTGACCTGCTCGACCGTCTTCAAGAGCTGCGACAAACCTTCGAGCGCGAAGAACTCGCATTGCAGCGGCACGAGCACCGAGTCCGCCGCGGCCATGGCGTTGACCGTGAGCAGATTGAGCGATGGCGGGCAGTCGACCAGCACGTAAGTGAAGTCGTGCGGGCGCGGGCCCTTGTTCAGTTCGTTGAGCGCGTTGCGCAGGCGATAGGCGCGGTCGCGCTGCTGGCCGATCTCGAGCTCGACGCCGGACAGGTCGAGCGTCGACGGCGCGATGTAGAGCTGCGGCACCGCGGTCTGCAAAACCGCGTCGCGCATCGGCGCCTGGTTGGTGAGCACGTCATAGGTCGAGGTGCGGCGCGCCTTGCGCTCGATGCCGAGGCCCGTCGAGGCGTTGCCCTGGGGATCGAGGTCGACGATGAGGACGTGCTCGCCGATTGCGGCGAGTGCGGTGCCGAGATTGATCGCGGTTGTGGTCTTGCCGACGCCGCCCTTCTGGTTGGCCACCGCGATGACGCGCGGGCCGGGCGCGTCGCCGGCGAGCGAGGGCTGGCGCAGCGGCACGACCTGTGGCGCGTCGGCTTTCGGCGCCTCGGCGGTCTGGTCCGGTTTCTGATCGCTGATATCGCTCATGGCTTTTAAACTCTCGTCGATCCCAACCCTAACCCGTCACCCTGAGGAGCCCGCCGAAGGCGGGCCTCGAAGTGTCTCTGACTCGCCGCCGTCCTCCTTCGAGGCTCGCCGCTCGCGCGGCTCGCACCTCAGGATGACGGCGCCTCCACTCGGCCACTGGCCGACCTCAGCCCGATAGGACTACAGTCTCTCCAAGCCTCTGACCGCGACGATGCAGCCACCGGGACTCGTCCGGCTGGGGATCGTCCGGGCCTCGACCCTCCAATATTTAGCGGCTTCGGTCAATTCAGCCGCTACATCTTGGCCCTTCGGGAACAGTCCGACCGCGCCCTTCGCAATCAGAGGAAACGCCTGATCGCAGAGGATTTTCAACGGCGCCAAGGCCCTGGCGCTGACCACATCGACCTTGTCCCCAAAGCTGTCCCCACAATCCTCGATTCGCTCGGCGTGGACCACCGCCGGGATTCCGGTGACGCGGATGGCCTCGCGCAGAAACGCGGCTTTCTTGCCGTTGCTCTCGACCAGATGGACCGTTGCGCCCGGCCGATCCGCCAGGACGCAGGCCACCGGAATTCCGGGAAAGCCGCCGCCGGATCCGAAATCGACCCAGGATTTGGCCGTCGGCGCCAGATCGAGCAGCTGAAGTGAGTCGGCGACGTGCCGCGTCCAGAGATTTGGAATCGTCGTGGGCGAGATGAGATTGGTCGTCTTCTGCCATTGCAGCAGCAGTCCAACGAATGTCTCGAGCCGCGCCAGCGTTTCACGTGAAACAGGCGTCAGCTTCAGCGCGTCAGCCTTGTCGGCGGCGAGATCGCCCTGCCCGGCCTTGCTCAAGCGGTTTTGGCCGCCTTACCGCGGCCCCGCTTCACATGCGCCACAAGCAGCGTCAGCGCGGCCGGCGTCACACCGTCGATTTGTCCGGCGTGGCCGATCGTGCGCGGCTTTTGCGTCATCAGCTTCTGCCTGACCTCGTTCGAGAGCCCGGGCAACGCGTCGTAATCGAGATCGTCCGGCAGCGCGAAGCTCTCATCGCGCCGATAAGCCGCGACATCCGCCGCCTGGCGCGACAGATAGACCTCGTACTTCGCATCGATTTCGATCTGCTCGGCGATCTTTGGCGCCAATGCGCCGAACCGCGGCCAGATGCGCGCGAGGTCGGCCATCGCGATCGATGGATAGGACAACAGCTCGAACGCAGTGCGCCGCTGGCCGTCCTGATTGAGCGTAAGCCCCTGCTTCGCCGCTTCTGTGGGGGTCAGCGACACCGACCTGGCGAAGGCGCGCGCCTCATCGAGCGCCGCGCCCTTTGCCGTATGGAAGCGTGATCGTTCGGCTCCGACGCAGCCGATCGCCATGCCTTTTGACGTCAGGCGCTGATCGGCATTGTCGGCGCGGAGCTGGAGACGATATTCGGCGCGCGAGGTGAACATGCGATACGGCTCCGTGACGCCGCGCGCCGTCAGATCGTCGACCATGACGCCGATATAGGCCTCGGCGCGATCGAAGATGATCGGAGCGCCGCCGCCGGCGAGCGCCGCCGCGTTCAATCCAGCGAGAAGCCCCTGTGCCGCGGCTTCTTCGTAGCCGGTCGTGCCGTTGATCTGGCCGGCGAGGAAGAGCCCCGCGAGTCGTTTCACTTCCAGAGAGGGCGTCAATTCGCGCGGATCGACGAAGTCGTACTCGATCGCATAGCCCGGCCGGACGATCTCGGCCCGCTCCAGCCCCGGAATAGTCGCAACCAAAGCCTTCTGGACCTCTTCCGGCAGCGAGGTCGAAATGCCGTTGGGATAGACGGTGAAATCGTCGAGGCCTTCGGGCTCGAGGAAGATCTGGTGGCCGTCGCGATCGCCGAACTTGACGATCTTGTCCTCGATCGACGGGCAATAGCGCGGACCCCGGCTGGCGATCTGGCCGGAATACATCGGTGAGCGGTGGACGTTGTCGCGGATGATTTCGTGCGTCGGCGCGACGGTCCGGGTGATGCCGCATTCGATCTGGGGCGTGCTGATCCGATCCGTCAGCATTGAGAACGGCTCGGCCGGATCGTCCCCGGGCTGCATCTCGACCGCCCCCCAGTCGATCGTGCGGCCATCGAGGCGCGGTGGCGTACCCGTTTTGAGGCGCCCGAGCGCCAGGCCGGCCCTTGTCAGGGTCGCCGAAAGCCCCATCGCCGGCGCCTCCCCGACGCGGCCGGCCGGAATCTGCTTCTCGCCGATATGGATGAGACCACGGAGGAAGGTCCCCGTGGTCAAGACCACCGCCCCGGCATCGAATTCCCGGCCGTCCGCCATCCTGACCCCTGAAACGCGGCCGTCCGACAGAACAAGGTCGTCCGCTTCGCCCTCGATCACCTCGAGATTGGTCGTCTCGCGGATCGCCGCCTGCATCGCGGCGGCGTACAGCTTGCGGTCGGCCTGGGCGCGGGGACCTCGCACCGCCGGCCCCTTGCGGCGATTGAGAACCCGAAACTGGATGCCGCCCTGGTCGGCGACCCGGCCCATAAGGCCATCGAGCGCGTCGATTTCCCGGACCAGGTGGCCCTTGCCGAGGCCGCCAATGGCGGGATTGCACGACATCGCGCCGATCGTCGAAAAGCGATGCGTCACCAGGGCCGTACGGGCGCCCATGCGTGCCGCCGCAGCCGCGGCTTCACAGCCGGCGTGGCCGCCGCCAATGACGATGACGTCGAAACTGCTGCTCATTCAGGCCTCGGATGAGCCGGTTGTAGCGGAGGCGATCAACCGGGTCAAAAACTAACGGCCACCGGCATGTTTCACGTGAAACATGCCCGTCTCACAATACAGTACGATGAGCTTACTTACCGATACAGAAATCGCGGAAGATCACGTCGAGCACGTCCTCGACATCGACCCGGCCGGTCAGGCGGGCCAGCGACCGGGCGGCGAGGCGAAGCTCCTCGGCCAAGAGATCTTCGCGCTCGGCCACTGGCCGAGCCGTCGCGCGGCCCAGGGCGGCGCGGGCGTCCTCGAGCGCCTTCCGGTGCCGGGCGCGGGTGACAAGGCTGGATTCGGAGCCGGAGAGGAACTCGCCGGCATCGCGCTCAAGGGCAGCGAGCAGCTCCGAGAGGCCCGCGCCGGTGGCGGCAGAAAGACTGAATCGATATTCCCCTTTTTGAGAAGCCGATTCACTTCTTCTCGTTAACGATCGGGAAACCGCGTCATTTAAAGCATTGTTAATCCGTTCCTTTGATTCATTCCTAACGGACGATCTGCCAGTCGACTCCTCCCGACTAAGC
>DASTGR010000382.1:0-2235 GCA_035718885.1 Pseudolabrys sp.
GGGCCGGCGCATTTTTGAGAGGCGGCCGGTCGGAGGTGGCCTTGCGGACCGCGGGTGGGTGGACAGGGTGGGGCGTGTCCCGGGGCGGCCGCGCCTCAACACCCGCCTTGCATAAGCCGCCGAGGCCCGGCACAAGGCCGGTCTGACCCCGGAAACCGGCGCGTTGCGCGCCTATATTGCACCGTATGGCCGACAAGACCCCGTTCTACATCACTACCGCGATCTCCTACCCGAACGGCGAGCCGCATATCGGCCACGCCTATGAGGCGGTCGCAACCGACGCCATTGCCCGCTTCAAGCGGCTCGATGACTTCGACGTGTTCTTCCTGACCGGCACCGACGAGCACGGCCAGAAGATGCAGCAGACCGCAGCCAAGCTCGGCCTGACGGCGCGGCAATTGCGCGACCGCAACGTGCCGCGCTTCGAGGCCATGGTGGCGCGGCTCGAGTGCTCGAACGACGATTTCATCCACACCACGGAGGAGCGCCACTACCGCTCGTCTATGGCGATCTGGGAGCGGATGGAGAAGGCCGGCGACATCTATCTCGACAAGTACGCCGGCTGGTACTCGGTGCGCGACGAGGCCTACTACGCCGAGGACGAGACGCACCTCAACGAACACGGCAAGCGCATCGCGACCAAGACCGGCACGCCGGTCGAGTGGGTGGAGGAGGAGAGCTACTTCTTCAAGCTGTCCGCCTACCAGCAGAAGCTCCTGGACCTCTACGAGAAGGTCCCCGACTTCGTGCTGCCGCGCGAGCGCATGAACGAGGTGGCGAGCTTCGTGAAGGGCGGGCTCCAGGATCTCTCTGTCTCGCGCACGACCTTCGACTGGGGCGTGCCGGTGCCGGGCAATCCGAAGCACGTCATGTACGTCTGGGTCGACGCGCTGACCAACTACATCACCGCCGCCGGCTTCCCCGACGACAAGAGCGAGAAGTTCACGCGCTATTGGCCGGCCGATCTGCACGTCATCGGCAAGGACATCGTGCGCTTCCACGCGGTCTACTGGCCGGCCTTCCTGATGTCGGCCGGCGTCGCCGTGCCGAAGCGCATCTTCTCGCATGGGTTCCTGTTCAACCGCGGTGAGAAGATGTCGAAGTCGGTCGGCAACGTGGTCGACCCCTTCACGATGTCCGACACCTACGGCGTCGACCAGTTCCGCTATTTCTTCCTGCGCGAAGTGCCGTTCGGCCAGGACGGTAATTACAGCCACGAGGCCATCGTCAACCGCATCAACGCCGACCTCGCCAACGACCTCGGCAATCTGGCGCAGCGCTCGCTGTCGATGATCGACAAGGCGTTCGGTGGCGTGCTGCCGGAGCCGGGGGCTTTCACCGAGACCGACAAGATGATCCTTGCTGCCGCCGACGCCATGATCGGGTCTGCGCGCGAGCAGATGAAGTCCTGCGGACTGCACCACATCCTCAACACGATCTGGGCCGTGGTGGCCGACGCCAACCGCTACTTCGCCTCTGAGGCGCCGTGGGGACTGGCCAAGACCGATCCCAAGCGGCAGGGGACGATCCTCTACGTGACGGCGGAGGTGCTGCGGCAGGTCTGCATCCTGGCGCAGCCCTTCGTGCCCTCGTCCGCCGGCAAGATGCTCGATCTCCTGGCCGTCGCGCCGGAGGAGCGCAGCTTCGCAGCGCTCGGAACGCGCATCGCCGCCGGCCGCACCCTGCCGGCGCCGACGCCCGTCTTTCCGCGCTGGATCGAGCCTGAGGCCGAAGGCGGTCCCAAGCCCGGCGAGAAGCCACCCAAAAAGCAGAAGCCGAAGTCCTGACGATGCTGGTCGACAGCCACTGCCATCTCGATTTCCCGGATTTCGCGGCCGAGCTGGACGCGGTGGTGGCGCGGGCGCGGGCGGCTGGGGTCGGGCGCATCGTCACGATTTCGACCCGGGTGAAGAGACTGCCGCAGCTCACTGGGATTGCAGAGAAATACCCCGAGGTGTTCTGCACGGTCGGAACCCATCCGCATCAGGCGTCCGAGGAGCCGGATATCGACGCCCGGACGCTGATCGGCCTGTCCAAGTACCCGAAAGTCGTGGCCATCGGCGAGGCCGGGCTCGACTATCACTACGATACCGGACCGCGGAACGACCAGTTGAAGAGCTTTCGTGAACACATTGCCGCTGCACGCGAAACTGGTCTTCCGCTGGTCATCCATTCGCGCGACTGCGATGCCGACATGGCGGCGATGCTGACGGAGGAAATGGGCAAGGGCGCCTT
>DASTGR010000383.1:0-23084 GCA_035718885.1 Pseudolabrys sp.
CGGCTGGCGTAATAGAGAATGTCGCCGCCGCCCCAGTCGATGAACTCGAGCAGCCCGAGGATGGCGAAGCGGAAGCCGAAGCCGTATTTCACCGCCTTGTCGACGTCCTCCGCCGTTGCGACGCCCTCCTCCACCAACCGCGCCGCCTCGTTCATCGCCAGCGCCTGGATCCGCGGCACGATGTAGCCCGGCGAGGCGGCGCAGACGACCGGCACCTTGCCGATGCTCTCGAGGACCGCGTTGAACTCGGCGAGAACGGCCGGATCGGTCTCCGGACTCGGGCTGACCTCGATCAACGGCACGATGAAGGCCGGGTTGAGCCAGTGCGCGTTGAGAAAGCGCTTCGGCCGGCCGCTGAAGCCCGAGAGTTGCGTCGACAGGAAGGTCGACGTGGTCGAGGCGATGATCGCTTCGGCGTCGGCGAACCGATCGATGAAGGCGAAGCCGTCGCGCTTCGCGTCTTCGGTCTCGGGCACCGCCTCGAACACGATACGCGCGCCGGTGAACGCGGCTTGCGCCTCGTCGTGGCCGCGCAGGGATACGCGCGCCATGATGCGCCCGATGGCGGACTTGTCGAAACTGCCGAGATCGGCGATCTGCGCGAGCGTGCCGCGAATTTCGGCGCGCGCGTCGTCGAACAGCCTCGCGCGCGCGGCGGCGTCGCGAGGCTTGGCGTCGATCAGCCGCACGTCGTGGCCGGCATAGGCGAAGGCATGCGCGATGCCGCGGCCCATGCGGCCCGCGCCGACGCAGGCAATGACCGGACGCATTCTAAATGCCCTCGTGCAGGAGACGCATTAGCGCCTCGCGCGTCCTGGAGGCGAGGTCGAGCGTTTCCATCGTGCGGCCGTCCTTGCGGAAATCGTTGCCGCTCGCCGCGCCGCCGATCGCCAAAAGGCCGCTTGCGACCGGTGCCTTCACACCGGCCCAGTCGGCGAGCGAGACGATCAAGGCCAGCCCCATGCCGATGTCCTCGCGCAGATAGCGGTGCGTCTTGAGGTCGAGCTTCTCGTGCCAGTCGCCGGAATCGACCAGCTTGTCGTGCGCCAGCTTGCCGTACATCCAGTTCGAGGTGTTGTAATGGTCGGCGAGCGGGAAATGCGGCGGCTTGTAGCCGAGCGCCTCGCGAAGGCGGATGCGTTCGTTGTCGAGCGCGTCGTGGACGCGGCGGATCGAGGGCTGCGTGCCCTCCTTGTGGATGTCCCAGCGCGGAAAATGCTCGATCGGCCCGGCGTTCATGATGATGAGGGGCGGATGGATGATCGGCCCCGCATTCATCAGCGCCGCCGACAAGGCGTCCTCGACCGGCTCGATGGCGCCGGGAAACGCGGCGGAGATGAGTTTGAGCGCATGCGAGGAATGCCTTGCCGGGAACACGCCGGTCGGCAGGCGCGTCGCGCGCGTGGTGATCGCCACCTCGGCCGGACCGCGCTTGCGCGTCAGCCATGGCAGCGTGCCGGTCTCGGCAATGGCGATGTCGGCGCGGCAGCCGTGGTCGCGCAGCACCTTCATCATCACATAGGAGCCGAAGGTGCCGGGCGGCAGGTAGATCACCTGCCCGTCGGTCAGGTGCGGTGCGATCGCCACGGCGAGGTCGGCCTGCGCGAAGGCCGGCATCGGCGCGAGCAGGAGTTCGGCGCCGCTCACCGCCGCGCCGATGTCTGCGGTCGGCAGCGCGATGCGCACGTCGCGCACGCCCTGGAAGTCGCGCAGGCGGATCGTGCCGCTCTCCACGACCGGCGCGAGCGCCGCAGCGTCGCGGCGCCAGAAGCGCACCTCGTGGCCGGCCTCGGACATGTCGACGGCGGCGGCATAACAGCCGTTGCCGCCGCCCAGCACCGCGATCTTCATGGCGTCTCGTCTCCCCGCGCCGCAGATGCTTTAACCCTAAAACATCTCGGCGGGGAGCGCAAAGCGGCCGCGACGGCCTGCTCAGACGCTGCGGAGGTTGGCCGCGTAGTCCAGCCCGCGCTGATAATAGACCTCGGCGGCATGGGCGAGCATCTTGGTCGCGCGCTCGTCGAGGGTGCGCACATGCCGCGCCGGCGAACCGACCACCAAAGTGTTGTCGGGAACGACCGCCCCCTCCTTCACCAGCGCTCCGGCTCCGACGATGCAGTTCGCGCCGATCTTCGCGCCATTCATCACGGTCGAGTGCATGCCGATCAGGGTGCCGTCGCCGATCGTGCAGCCGTGCAGAATGACGTTGTGCCCGACGGTGCAGTTGGCGCCGATGACGAGGGGGAAGCCCGGATCGGTGTGCAGCGTGCAATTGTCCTGCACGTTGCTGCGCTCGCCGACCTCGATCCATTCATTGTCGCCGCGCAGCACCGCGCCGAACCAGATGCTCGCGCCGGGCTTCATCCGCACCTTGCCGATGAGCGTCGCATTGTCGGCGACGTAGCAGGGTGTGCCGATCTCCGGCGTCATGCCGGCGAGGCTGTAGATCGTCATTGTCGGGCCGTCCGTGTGGCGAGTGGTTCGCGTTCGGAAAATGCCCGGTATCGGCGTGCAGGGCAAGGCAATCCGGTTCCGTGGGAACGAAGCGGCGATGACGGTCGTTGACGCCGAGATGCCGCAACGGAATGCGAGGGGTACCGCCGTGGGGAACGCCTACACTGCCCAGTTCTTCAACGACCAGCGCGACGGCTCGCTTGCCTCGGCATCGATCATCCTGCCGCTGCTGATCGACGTCTTTCAGCCGCGCTCGCTCATCGACATTGGCTGTGGCCAGGGAACATGGTCGAAGACCGCGATGGACCTCGGCATAGAAGACCAGGTTGGCGTCGACGGCGCCTGGGCGCAGCCGGTGCTGCAAATCCCCCGCGAAACGTTCCGCCCTTGCGACCTCGCCGCACCATTCGATCTCGGGCGGCATTTCGATCTCGCGATCTCGATGGAGGTCGGCGAACACATTTCGCCCGCGCAGGCCGACGTCTTCGTCGGCAATATCGTACGACACTCTGACGCGGTCGTGTTCTCGGCCGCGGCGCCCTATCAGGGGGGCGTGCATCACGTGAACGAGCAATGGCCGGCCTACTGGGCACAGAAATTCGCCGAGCGCGACTACCGCTGCTTCGACTTCCTGCGCTGGCGCGTCTGGGACGACCGGCGCATCGCCACGTGGTATCGGCAGAACCTGCTGGTCTTCGCCAACCGGCGCAACGCAGCGCTGATCCACGGGCTCGAAGTGCAGGCCGCCGAGACGCCGCCGGCAGCAATCGCAGTCATCCATCCCGACATGTGGGTCAACATGATGAATTCGAAGAGCCTGCGGTTACAGCGGCTGATGGCGCCGCTCTTGCGTGGTGCCCGGGCTCTCGTGCCCAAGGCCAAGCAGAGTCAGGACGCGCAGCTGCCGGGCCGGCCGTAGACGGAGTACGCGAAACGCGTGACCCATAGCGCATCAGGCCAGCGCAAAGTCGTCATCGTGTCCGGCGTGCACGACTATCGCACGCCGCGTCGCGGCAGCATCCAGCAGATCGCCGACGCGTTGGTGCGGCTCGGCGACCATGTCACCTTCATCTCGCTTCGCTTCAGCGCAATCTCGCGTGCCAAGGGCGACCATCGGCTCTTCCTTTGGGATCGCGCCAACCGCGCGGAGGAGGTCAACGGCGTCACCTGTTATCTCTGGCGCACCCCTTTCCATCCGTTCCGCACCGGCGTTGCCGCGCTCGACACGATCACGCGTCCTGTGTTCTCGGCTTTCGCGTCATTGCCGAACCGCTTTATTGACGACGAATTCCGAGCCGCATCGCACATCGTGATCGAATCCGGCCTCGGAATTTCGCTGATCCATCGCGCGCGGCAGCTCAACAGGAGGGCACGTATCATCTATCGAGGGTCCGACGCGCTGGCGACGATCAACGCGCCGCCCGCGCTTGCCCACGAGTTGCGCAGGCGAAACGCCGACGTGGATGCCTACTGCCTGCTGGCGGAGAAGATGGCCGGCGACTTCCAATGGGCGACGGACAAGACCTTCGTCGTGCCCCATGGCGTCAATGCCGACGATTTCACGACCATGGGCCCTAACCCATATTCCGGCGACATCAACGCCGTGACAGCCGGCTCGATGCTGTTCGATGCGTCGTTTTTCCGGCACGCCGCGCCGCGCTTTCCTGACGTCCAGTTTCACTTGATCGGCACCGGTGCGCCGTTCGATGCGCCGGCGAACGTGCGTTTCTATCGGGAGATGCCGTTCAAGGCGACCCTGCCCTACCTCAAGCACGCCACTGTCGGCATCGCCGCCTACAAGCCGCAGGCGAATTCCGGTTACCTCGCGCAGTCGAGCCTTAAGTTGATGCAGTTCGAATATGTCGGACTGCCCGCCGTCTGTGCGGATTTCGCCGCAGGCGAAAGCCGTCACCGCTTTGGCTATGCGCCGGGCGATGCCGACGGCATCGAAAATGCTATGCGCCAGGCGTTGGCGCACGGACGCTTTGCCGGCGCGGCGCGTTTCCTGAACTGGGAAGAGATCGCGCGGCGGGTGCTCGACCCGGAACGTTACGCTGATACTGCGATCGGCGCAGCGGCATGAGCGCCGGATCGCGCGCCGCCGAAAGCACACCGAGCAGAAACCAGAGCAGCGACGCCGTCTTGATCGTGTAGGGCGAATTGCTCACGCACAGGAGCACGGCATAATAGGCTGCGACGAGATTCTTGTAGCTGTGGAACTGCCAGCCACGGCCGCCGATCGTCCAGAACACCACCCAGAGCGCCGCAACCCCTACGATTCCGAAGCCGATGAACGAATAGGCGTATCCGGAATCGAACGGCTGGAAATCCGGCGTCATGATGCCGAGCCAGTTCTGCACGTCGAGTGCGCCGATGAAGTGGCCGGACAAAATCAGGCGGCTGATGAAGCCGTTGCCCATCACGTGCATCTTCTCCAGGTGATCCGGCAAGAAGATCAGCGCCGCAAGAGCGACGCCCGGCAGCGACATCGCAATGGCGGCGCCGACGGCCGGCGGCGGCACTGCGATTCCGGTCGCGACGACACAGAACATTGCGCCGAAGCGGCTGTCGGAGAGCACGATCATGATTGCCGCCGCCGCGAACAATCCCCAATAAACGCGGCCGCGCGCGAGCGAGCGCACAAGCGCCCACATATAAACGATGATGCCGAAATTGCCGGCCGAGATCGGCTCGAGGAAGACCGACGAGACGCGGTGCTCGCCGAGGAACGGCAACAGGTTACGGCCGCCGAGCGCGTCCGGACGCATGCCACTGATGAAGAGATTCGACGACTGCGGCGACTGGCCGGCATGCATGGCGCCGCGGTCGACGTAGAATTTTGCGATATTGAAGACTTCGGTGAAGCGATCCGGAAAGGCGTATTCGACGATACCGACCGCGACTGCGATGCCGGCAGCGACGGCGACGAGCCGGTCGGCGCGCCGGATGTCGGCCGAACGCATACCGAAGAAGAAGAACGCGATCGGGATGAGCAGGTCGCGCGCGGGCTTGATGCCGAGTGGCTCGGCATGGACGACGGTGCGCGTCGTGGCGAGCGCCACGACATAGAACAGGATGCCGCCGACTACGAGGAATCGCCCGTATTCGATCGCCGGGTAGGACAGCATCAGCACTGCGCCGAGAATGGCGATCTCGGAACCGATGAGCGCGCCATTGCCGACGCCGCCGACCTTGGTGTTCACGAAACACAAGGCCATGTGAAAACACATCGCCCCGAGCATCACCACGAACACGGCGGCGGGCGGTGGCGCCGACAGAGGCGGCACGGTCGTCCGCAGCGGCGGCGCGGCGACGAGGCTCATGGATTGGCGGCACGGTTCTGCCGTGCGCCTGGCACGTGCTTCAGCAGCACCTGCATCTGTGGGGTGTCGACGCCATTGACCGGCTGGACGCTGGTGAAATAGCGCGCCGGCCAGGCGCCCGCGGCCCAATAGGTCCAGCCGAGCCAGACGTCGCGATTCTTGTCGATATGCGCGAGCATTGCATCGAGCGCAGCCATGCACGTCGGGTTGTTGCCTGCGCCGAATTCGCCGAGGAAGCCACGCTTCTTGTGCTGACGCAGCCAGTCGGTGACTGCGGTGAGCGCCGTCACGCCGATCGTCTCGTTCTTGCACTCCGGATGAGTGCCGGAATAATTGGCGTCGAGATATTGGTGAAACTCATAGACGTAATTGTCCGCCGGATCGGCGATGCCGAGCATCACCGCCGCGTTCGGCGTGCCGTAACTCCTGCCGAACCAACTGTGCGCGCCGGTCCAGCCATTGCCGGGGACAAAGACGATGTTCTTCGCCCCGGCAGCCCTGATTTGCGCGATCGCGGCATTTGCGGCGGCCAGCCACGTCTCGGTCGGCAGGCCCTTGGGCTCATTCATCAGGCCGAAGCCGACCTGCGTCTCCTTGCGGAACTTGCCCGCTAGCCGCTTCCAGAGATCGGCGAATGCGGTCACGGGAACATCGGGCGAGCCGATGGGCTTGTTCTCGTAGGCCGCGTAATTGTGCACGTCGAGAATGACGTAAAGCTTGTTCGCCGTCGCTTGATGGACGGTGTCGGCGAGCCGCCGATATTCGGCCGCGTCCAATTCGCCGTTGAGGTGTGGCTGGATGCGCTCCCAACGGAACGGCAGCCGGATAACGTTCATGCCTTCGGACGCGAAATGCGCGAGCGTCTCGGGCTTCGGATAGAAATAGTCCTTGCCGGCGACACCGGGAAGCGTCTTGCCGTTGAACTCGGCGCCGGCCACGTTGACGCCGGCGAGAAAGCGGTCTTCGGCGCCAAATGCAGTCGTCGACAGAACGCAAAGGACAAGCGCGGCAACTGCGGCGATCGTGCGATATGGAAGGCGTTGCCGCATTCGCGTTCGTTGCCCTGTATCAAATTGAAACTGCCGCGCTGAGGCGGGTTCCTGCGCCGGTATTCACGGCAGCATGCTTCGCGTGATTGAAGCCCAACTTCTTGGTGGCAACACGACGGCAAAGCGGCGCAAGCGTGAAGTTCGCACGAGACCATCGACCAGACCACACAGGACGATAAATACGGAACGGAGTCGTCCGCGGTGCGTTGGCGCTCGGGGTTTTTCAGGACACGAGCTAACATGCGCGTTACGCACGTCGTGCGCCAATTCCATCCGGCCGTCGGTGGAATGGAAAACGTTGTCGAGAATCTCGCGGGCGCGCAGCGCGCCAAAGGTCATCACGTTCGAATTGTCACGCTTGATCGGGTGTTCAACGCGGCTAAGCCGCACCGGTTACCAGCGCACGAGTGGTTCGACGGCTTTGAAATCGTTCGTGTGCCTTACTTCGGTTCCAAACGTTACCCGATTGCGCTGTCGACCCTCCGGCACATCCGCGACGCCGACATCGTGCATGTGCACGGGATCGACTTCTTCCTGGATTACCTTGCTTGGACGACGCCGTTTCATCGGCGGAAGCTCGTCGTATCGACGCATGGCGGCTTCTTCCACACCGGATTTGCGGCGGGCCTAAAGCGGCTCTATTTCCAACTCGTGACGCGCCTGTCGCTGAGTTGGTATTCCGGTGTCGCCGCCGTCAGCGAAAATGACGACACCCTGTTCGGGCGCGTTCGCACACGTGGCCGTGTATTGATCGAGAACGGCGCCGATACCGCCAAATTCTCCGATGCTGGCGCGAAAGAACCGCGGAAGCGCCTGCTGGTCATCGGACGCCTGTCCCGGAACAAGCGGCTCGACCGCGCAGTCCGCTTCCTTGCGGCGCTCCGACGCATCGACCCTGACTGGACGCTCGACATTGCCGGGCGTCCCTGGGACGTCGCAGCGGCGGAACTCGAATCCCTCGCGGGCGAGCTCGGCATAGCCGACGCGGTAAGGGTCACCGAGTCGCCGACGGACGACGATATCTGCGCGCTGATGGCGCACAGCTCGTTTCTGCTCTCGACCTCGGAATACGAAGGCTTCGGCCTGACTGCGATTGAAGGCATGTCGGCGGGACTGTGGCCGGTGATGAGCGACATTCCGCCCT
Organism: Pseudolabrys sp.; assembly: GCA_035718885.1. Taxonomy (GTDB): domain Bacteria; phylum Pseudomonadota; class Alphaproteobacteria; order Rhizobiales; family Xanthobacteraceae; genus Pseudolabrys. The sequence goes on from DASTGR010000383.1 coordinate 7,971, forward strand.
TCCGGCGGCTGGCCGACCGCACGCGACTCGGGACAGTGCTCGATTTTCGAAACCCGGAGGCCGCCGCGTGGGACTTCCAGGTGCAGTGGCCGCGTCTCTCGGAGCATTACGAGGCGTACCGGCGCGAATGCATGGACGCTGCGGCAGCGTTCGACTGGTGGCGCGTCAGCGACAAATACGAGCGGCTGTACCGCTCGGTGCTCGGGCAGGACGTGCGCACCATCCTCGATGTCCCGGTGCTGGTGCGGACCTCACCGGAGGCAATCTGGCTGCTCGACGACCGTTACGAGCGCAGCAAGCCGACCGCGGTCGTCTTCGCCAATGCGCACACCCTCAATCGCGCGGCGAGCCCCGCGGTGCGCTCCATCCTCGACCGCGCCGTCGTCTTCAACGACGGCGTCGGCCTCGACATTGCCAGCCGTATGCTGTTCGGCCGCGCTTTCCCGGAAAACCTGAATGGCACGGATTTCGTGCCGCATTATCTGCGCAGCACCAAGCATCGGTACCGCCTGTTTCTCGTCGGCGCGAAGCCGGGCGTCGCCGAGCGAGCGGCATTGCGGCTGTCACAAGCCGTTCCGCAGCATGAGATCGTCGGATGCAGTCACGGCTACTTGGCGTCGGCGGACCACGACGCTTTGATCGACCGCATCCGCGCATCCGGTGCCGACGTCCTGCTGGTCGCGATGGGCAATCCGCAGCAGGAGCAGTGGCTCGACGATAATCTCGCGGCGACCGGCTGCCGACTCGGCTTCGGCGTCGGCGGCCTGTTCGATTTCCTTGCCGGCAACGTGCCGCGCGCACCGGCCTGGGTGCAGGCCGCCCGTCTTGAATGGAGCTACCGGCTGGCGCAGGAGCCCCGGCGTCTGTGGCGGCGCTATCTCGTGGAGATGCCGATATTCCTCGCGCGCATCTTCCACCAATGGCTCGCCGGCGCGCGGGTGTCGCGGGCTCGACAGTCGTGAACCAGCCCGCGCTGCTTGCGATCAGGGCCCGGCTCGGTTCCGCGAATCTTCGCCAGCATGTGGGCGGCGCCTGGCGGCTGGCGCATCGCTGGAAGCGCCGCGTGCTGTTCGCGTTCATCGATCAGGGCGTCTACAGCACAACTAATTTCCTGCTGACGATCCTGTATGCCGCGTGGTTGCCGCTCGATGATTTCGGCCGTTACGTCGTGATCTGGACCGTGGCGCTGTTCATCGAGGCGATCCAAACGTCACTGATCGTCGACTCGCTGCCGGCGATCGTCAGCCGGCACACGAGAACCAACCGCGCGCGTCTGGATTCCCCGGCCTTCTGGGTCGTCGCAGGTTATAGCGGCCTGACCAGCGCCGCCCTTGTTGCGGCCGCGCTGGCCGTCGGCGCGTGGAAGCCGCCTTATGCGAGCCCGTTGCTCGCGCTCGCTGCCGTCAATCCGTTGCAGCGGCTCTATCTACTCTGCCGCCGCCTCGCCTATATCCGCGATCGGCAGGACATCGCCGCGTCGATGGCCGCGCTCTATGCCGCAGTGTCGCTCGGCGGCGCCTTCGCACTTGCCGCCGCGCAGGCTTTGACGCTGCCCGCCATCATTCTCCTGTGGGGCCTCGGCACGCTCGCAGGTGTTTTCGCCGCCATGGCACTGAATGTCGCGCGTCCGCGCGCGGCACGGTGGACCAACGTTTATTGGCTCGCGGCCGAGATCTGGCATTCCGGGCGCTGGCTGTCGGCCGCGGCGATCGCGGCCTGGATCAGCAACTGGGCGATCTTCCCCCTTGTGGCCGCAACGACGGGAGCCGGGACCGCCGGCATCATTCGCGCCTTGCAAAACCTTCTCACGCCGGTCGTGCAGTTCAACGCCGCGCTGCATCTCGCCATCCTGCCGCGAGTCGCCGACAAGGTCGCCGAGGTGGGCGTGCATTACGGCCGTCGGTTCGCATGGCGCGGCACAGCAATCTTCAGCCTCATCGCTGGGGGCTATTGCGCTTTTATCGTTGCCGCCGCGCCTGAGATCCTGCCAGCCCTCTACCGCAAGCCGGAAATCGCGGCCGCGGCGCATCTGTTGTGGCCCTTGGCGCTGGCAATCGTGCTGGACGCGATCCGCCAAGCCTCCGCAATTTCGCTGCTCGCCAACCGCCGTACCCGCGTCGTCTTCGTCGCGCGCGCCATTTCGCTCGCCGTCTTTGCGGCCGGGGCAGCCGTCCTGCACGCGCTGATCGGCTTCGAAGGCATTCTCTGGGCGACCGCTGCCGCGAGCGCGACCGGGGCCGTCATCGTGCTCGCCAGCGCGCTCTCAACACGAACGGAGACACTCTGATGGTCGATGTCCGGTTCCAGCTCAAGAAACTCGCCCGCAGTGCACTGGCGCCCCTGCTTTACCGCTATCCGCCGTTCACGCTGGCGCCGGAGCGACTCTATCTTTTCATGCACCATTTGATCGAAACGCAGACCGTTCCCGGCGCAGTCGTCGAAATCGGCTGCAATCTTGGCGGCTCCGCCATCATTGCGCGCAAGATGCTGCGTAGGCTCGGAATGGACAAAAGCTATATCTGCATCGACACGTTCGACGGCTTCGTCGACGCGCAGTTCGTCGCCGATACGGCACGTGGCACACCGGCGGGCGACCGCACCATGTTTTCCGGCAATTCCCGCGTGCTGGTCGGTAAGATCATGGACCAGCACGGCTGTGACGACGTCACGCTGATCGAGGGCGACGTCACGACGCTACCGGACGACGACCTGCCCGATCTATGCTCAGTCGTGCTCGTCGACGTCGATTTGACAGAGCCTACGCTGGTGTCGCTCGAGCGGTTCTGGCCGCGGTTGGCCAAAGGCGGCGTCATCCTGGTCGATGACTGTGCCGAGCATTCGAGCTGGAAAGCGCGCATTGCTTACGAGCGCTTCTGCGCTGGAAATGGCCTTCCGCCTGTCTACCGCTTCGGCATGGGCGTGCTCGTAAAATCCTGACGTCACGCCGCCTGACGCGCGCTTTTCACGTACGTATAAGGCTCGATGTAGGCTGAGCTGTAATAGCAGTCGTAATGGCGCATGCGCTTCAGGTCGACACGGGTGAGAACCGTGCCGAGCAGCCGCTCGTGAAGCGACGATAATTGGCCGAGCGCGCGGGTAACCACATCCTCGCGCGTGCGATCCCAACCGACCGCCATGACGATACCGTCGGCATATTCGCCGAGCGCCGCGCTGTCGACCAGCGGGATGAGCGGCGGCGCATCGATGACGATGACGTCGTAATGACGCCGCAGCTCGGTGAGGATGATGCCCAGCGCGTTTGAGAAGACGAATTCGTTCGCCAAGGTAGAATGGCCGGCCATCGGCGCCGGCAGGACGGAAAACGAGACGGTCGGATCCGTGAGGATCGCCTCGCGCAGCGACGCCTGACCCAAAGCGACATCGAGAATGCCGAGCTTGGCGCGTGGACACAGCGAGCGCGTCGTCTCCGGATTGCGCAGATCGCCTTCGACCAACAATGTGCGCGCACCGAGCATCGCATAGGACAGAGCGAGGTTCGCGGCGAGCGTGGTCTTACCCTCACCGTCGATCGACGATGTCACCATCACCGTCTGCATCGGTCGCACCCGGGCGGCGCGTTGCACCGACAATCGCACGGCGCGTACCGCCTCGGCGAACACCGAGTTGGGTTCATCGGCGATGTAGTGCATCAACGGAGGCTGGAGTGGGATGGGCAAGAGCCCTGACGAGGCCGGATTGTGCTGCCCCAGTGCGGCGCGGCCGCGCTTGGCGATGCGCGACAACTCACGCAGCCCGATGACGGGCATCGACGCTAGCGCCGGGAGGCCGGTCAAAATCGCTAGTTGGTTCAATGACTTGATACGGCGATCGAAATGATCCGTGCCGACCGCGAGCATCGCGCCGAGCACCAGACCAAGCGGCAAAGCGAGACCGAGGAACAGGAGCGGCCGCGGGAAGGACGGGTGCAACGGCACGTCCGATGACGCGACCAGCCGCGCCTCCGGCAATTTCAACGATTCGCGCGCCGCCGCCTGCTTGTAGTTGCCGAGGAAGGACTCGTACAAATTCCGGTTTGCGTCGGCCTCGCGCTGCAATTCGCGCAGATGCACCTGCGCCCGCCCGGAGTCGTTTGAGACATCCTGCAAACCCGCCAGGCTCTTCTCCAGCGAAGCCTCGCGCGCAGCGGCGACGTCGTAGCTCTGCCGCCGGCTTTGCAGGATGCGGTGAACCTCTGCGTCGATCAGCTTCTGCGTGTCGCGCAACTGCGCCCTTGCCGCCACCAGCATCGGATGGCGCGGCCCGAAATGGCTGGACAGGTCGGCGACGTTCTTGGTGAGGTCGGCGTACTGGCCGCGGAGCCGCGCGATCGTTTCCGACGCAAGCGCCTCCGGCAGCGAGCCAGGGTCGACATGATCCTTCGCGACCTGCGCCACCTGCTCGTATTTGGCTTTGGCCTGCGCCGCCTCCGCGCGCGCCTGGATGAGCTGCGTGTTGAGATCGGCGATCTGCTGATCGTTGACAGTGACGCCCTGGGTCATCACCAGCTTATGCTGCGCGCGATAGTCCTCGACGGCCTTGTCCGCGTCGTGAACGCGCGTCTTGAGCTCGTTGAGCTGCTGGTCCATCCAGCCGGCGGCGACCTTGACCGAGTCGACCTTCGCTTTCACAAGTTCCGCGAGATAGGCGCTGGCGACCGCGTCCGCGACATGCGCCGCCTTGTTGGGATCATGCGACCTGACGTTGATATCCACGAGATAGCTGTTTTGCTGGCGCTCGACCTTCAGCCGCTTTTGCAGGACATCCACCGAATTCATCACTGCAATGTCCTGGGCGCTCAGGCCTTCCGCCTTGTGTCCGGAGGAGAACAGTTTTTTCAACGGTCCGAGGAAACTCGGCTGAGGCATGAAATCGGGATCCGCGGTGAGATTCTGCTCCTTGACCACGCGCCGCAGCACCTCGGCCGACTGCATCAGCAGCACCTGGCTCTGAACCGCGGCTTCGTCTGTGGCCGCGCTGCGTAGCGCGGCGGTGTTTTCGTTGAGATTGATCACCTCCTGACGGTGCGGGTCGATCAGCACCGTCGCCGTGCCGGTATACAGCGGCCGCACCGCGAAGATGACGGCAAGCGTCAACGCCACCACCGTCAGCGCGGTCAACCCAATGATCATGAGACGCCGGCGCAAAATGGTGATGATGCCGGCAATGGTAATGCCGGCGGAGGGCGGACCGACATCCGCGGCATGTGGCGGCGCATAAGTAATGTACGCCGGACCGTCAGAAATGCGCTGTAACATCGACACCGATCTCGTGTTTGTCATAGACCGCACTCGGCACATTACTGTTGCGGTTCACGTACTTGTAGTTGAGCGCGACCGCGCTGTAGCGATTGAGGAGGTATTTCAGGCCAGCAGTCGCGGAATAGACGTCGTCGCGCCGGTCCTGTCCGAAGAACTTGTCGTTTTCGTAGCCAGCGAAGGTGGAGAACACGACGTTCCGCCGGAACTCGTAGTCGACGCCGAGCATGAGCGATTGCGCGCGCACCCCGCTGGCGACCGTCTCGACCGCCTCGGTCGCGATCTCTTCGGCCTTGAACTTCACATCGATCGAACGCCGCGGGCTCCACGTCAGCAACGCCCGGAAGGCAGGGCCGCTCACGGTTCCGATCGTCGGATCGTCGAACCTCTGGCTGGTAAAGCCCGCGCCGATCTCGCCGCCGATCAAATGCGTCAGGCTGAAGTTGAAACCGGTGAGCGAGCGGTAGCCGTGCGAACTCAAGGAGCCCGTGGGTGTCCCTTTCAGGTCCCGCAGATTGCCTTCGAATGCCGTGAAGAACCCGAGATTGGCGTCGTATGCGTAATCGACCCGGGCATGCGCGGCGTAGATCGAGCCATCGCGGCTGTCCTGGTTGATAGTCGTGCCGTTCTGCGCGCGGGTCGAGCCAAAGTCATAATTGTCGTTGCGCAACCCGAACGATACCGTCAGGCGCTTGAAGAACTGCTTCCAGTAGGTGACGTTCTCGTGCGTGTAGGCATAGGGCGTCGGCTGAGCGGCGTTGAGCGGTGACGACAGCGAGCCGACCGCCTCGTGCAGGTAGGCGGCCTGAAAATTGTAGAGAAACCCGCTGTCATGCGTGACCTCAATGCGGCCCTTGGCGCGTAGGCTGGCGTCAGTCTGGTCGAGGTCCGCATAGTGCCTGTATTGACGCGACTTGACATAGGCATCGAAGGTAACCGGATTTCGCTCCGACAGCGACGTTACCCGCAATGACGGATTTTCGACGGCGGCCACGTCCGACTTGTGATCGCTCTGCGTGGCGAAGACGTTGCTATCGTAGAGCGCGCCAGCGGTGATCGACGGAAAGAACATCCAGGAGCCGCTGCGGATGCCCCTTTCCTCGTAGCCAGGCCAGCGCCGCGTCACCACGGGCGTATCCTCCACGTCGATACGTTCGCCCGGAAAGCGCGACCACCACTTTGCATAAGGCACTGGCTCAAAAACGGACTCCGCATTCCACGGCGGCGGCGCCGGCGGTGTCAGAGGCGAAATGGCTTGCGCGTGCGCCAACGATGACGCGCCGGCGATTGTCGCCAGCACGAAGCAGCATGTCCCCCATCGTTGGGCTCGAGCCTGGCCGCAAATGCGGCCCGGCACCTTGAGCAACACCGAGGCGGGCGCTTCGTTCCGCGCTGCAACACACGCGCGCGCGAGCGCCTTCGCGGCAACCGCCAACCGCATCGGCGCGAGCCGGACGAACGCGCGGAAGCGTGCGCGGCTTCCGCCGCATCTGCTGGTGGCGCTCAGAAGAAGCGCTCGGGGATACGGATATTGTCGCCCGGCGCGACCGGCACGTCGACCCGCAGAGGCCGCGCCGTCTCGAGCGGCGACGCGGAGGATCGCACATAGGCGACGGATTCATCCGCGCGATACGTATAGCCGCCAGCAAGCGCCACCGCATCGCCGATCGTCAACCCGGGTGCGTAAGGGAACTGGCCCGGCTGTTTGACTTCACCGCGAATATAGATCGGCCCATAGGTCGCGACCTGCACGTTCACGTGCGGGTCTTTCAGGATGGAGCCATCGACATGCTTCGTGATTGCACGCTCGAGTTCTCCCGGTGTGAGACCGGCGGCATGTATTCGCCCGGCGAGCGGCACCGAAACGTAGCCGCCGCCATCGATCGTATAGACGCCGGTTGCGTTCGGCTCGTTGTACACCTGAACGCGCACCTGGTCGTTCGGCCGCAACACGTATGTCCGAGGCCCTACGGATGCCGCTCCCACGACATGCGTCGAAGCGAGTTGCATTCCGACGACGGAGGAGGGATCGCTGTAATCGTTGCAGCCCGCAAGGCCTACCACCATCGTCAGCAATACGGCACATAGAGCGGCGCGAAGCGCGCCACCGCGTGCAAAATGATACATGGAAATACCTCCCCGAACGCAACTCGAACTTCCCGACGAGGTCAAATCCGCACGTCTCCATTTGGTTGCCTTGCTATGGCGTCATTTTTTCTTCTGCCGCATCTCCGACACAAACATTCCCGACGGCGGTCACGATCGGTCAAATGGTGCCGTACGGAGCCCGTGACCGCCTTCCAGTTTGCCAATTGCAATTCTGCGATGCTGCGGCGGTAACATCGCCGCGCGATCGAGTGGACTGCCATAATTTTTCCAAACGGTGCACTGACGTTGCGAACGATTTCGACGGCCGCGACTTGCGAGAGGGGCGGCACGATAATCCGATCGACGCAAACGGGACGGCACATCGCAAATGACCGCTCACCGCCGATCGATAAGGCCAGAATACGGGATGAGGCGTTGAGGCGAGCGATTGCTCATGCGTGCGCACAACACGAAACACACCTAGAGGCGATCCATGACCCCCTCCTCTTCTCTTTCGCTGGACGACGTCAGCCACCTCTGGCACGAGACGCGCCCGCTGTTTGCGCCGCTGACCTATGAGGGTCGCGCGCGCCGGCCCCGCCGCCGCGTGTATTATCTCTGGCACCGCGGCGCCCTGAGCGAACCGTCACGCTCGCGCGTCAAGCGCGTGTTCGACGTCACCAGCGCCGGCATTGCGCTCGCCGTGCTGTCGCCGTTCCTCGTTGCGGTCGCTGCGGCGATCAAGGTGACGTCGCCCGGGCCGATCTTCTTCACGCAGGATCGCTACGGCTATCGCAATCGCCGGTTCCGCATCTATAAATTTCGCACGATGCACACGACGATGAGCGACAGGTCAGGTGTCACACAGACAGTGGGAGACGATCCACGGGTGACCATCCTGGGCCGCATCTTGCGCAAGACCAGCATTGACGAGCTGCCGCAACTCATCAATGTCGTGCTTGGCGACATGTCGCTCGTCGGTCCGCGGCCGCACGTTCCGGGCATGAAGGCGGCGAGTGTCAAGTACGAGGACCTGGTGCCCTATTATTTCCAGCGCCACAACATCCGGCCCGGCATTACCGGACTGGCGCAGGTGAGCGGCTGCCGCGGCAGCACGGCGCTGGCGGATGCCGCCGTGTCGCGCGTCGATTACGACCTGCAATATATTGAACGGTGGTCGCTGTGGCTCGACATCAAGATCATCGTGCGCACGATCCGGCACGAGTTCTTTTCCGGCACCGGTATCTGAAGGCGCTTCAATTCGTGTTACGAACGAAATTTATGGGGGAACGATAAACCTCGCGATGTCGTTGAGGAGCCGGCGATGCGTTGACATAAACCTGTCATCGGGGGACGCCGTGGACTATCTCCAGAACCTCGACGTCACGCTTTACCGTGCGCTGAACTCCATTTGCGGTTCGAGCGATACGCTGGACCGCATCGTCTATCACGCCGCCGGTCCGACTGGCGTCGTCTTCCTGGGCCTGTTCGGCCTGCTCTGGTTCCGCGGCGAAGACGGCCAGATCCGAAGGCGGCAGGTGCTGATCCTAGTGGTTCCCGCGGTCGCGATCGCTCTTGTGATCAACCGCGCGATCTCGACGCTTCTTCCGTTTCGCGTCCGGCCAATGTACGCGCTCGGCGCCAATACGCCGAGCTATCATTGGACTTTCGATCTCGAGAGCTGGAGCAGTTTCCCGAGCGACAATGCGACATACCTGTTCGCGATTGCCGCCTGCCTTTACGTCGTGTCGCGGTCGGCCGGGCTCGTTTTCGGTGTGTTCGCTGCCTTCGCCTGCCTCGGGCGCATTTATTTCGGCATCCATTACCCGAGCGACATTCTCACAGGCGCGCTGATCGGCATCGCCACGGGATACGCCGTCACGCGGCCGGCAATTGCCGAGTCCGCGTCGCGACCTCTGCTCGGCTATGAGAAGCAATATCCCGGGTACTTCTACGCGGTCTTGTTCATGATGCTGGCGGAGGTTGTCGGAGGCTTCCCGAACACCCGCCACATTGGCGTGGCGATCGTGCACATGTTCCGCGGTTACACCCATTGATCTTGCAAACGGTGAAGCGGGGATGAGCGTTACCGGCATCCAACTCGAATCGGTGTCGTGTCCCTTGTGCGGCGGCCACGATGCTGGCGACTGGGGCGACGAGAACGGTTTTGTCTGCGTCAAGTGCGGCGCCTGCGGCCTCGTTTACGTCAACCCAAGACCCAGCGACAAGGACATCTCGCAGGCCAACGAAATCGGCGAGCATCGCACCGACGGCGAGACGTTACGTGTCGTTTTCAAGCGCAGCCGTCGCAAGGCCATGCGTTACGCTGCGACCGTACGCTGCATCTTTCCCGATCTCGTCGGTTCGACGCGGCCGGTGCGCTGGCTCGACGTTGGTGCCGGCTTCGGCGAACTCGTCGAGGTCCTTTTGGAGCTGCTGCCGGCCGGCAGTCAGGTCATGGGCATCGAGCCGATGGCGCCGAAGGTCGCCGAAGCGCAGGCGCGCGGCCTGCCGGTTTACCAGGCCGACCTCGCCCAGATCGGCGGCGGCTTCGATGTGATCTCACTGGTGAACGTGTTCTCGCACGTGCCGGACTTTCGCGATTTCCTCGGCCGCCTGCGTCCGCTGCTGAACGAGCGCGGCAACGTGTTCATCGAGACCGGCAACGGTGGAGATCTCCACTCTATGCGGGACTATCCTGACTTGCTGTACCTGCCGGATCACCTCGTTTTTGCCGGTGAAACGCATCTCAAGGACTATCTCGCGCAGGCCGGATTTGCGGTCGAGTCGACGACGACGTTTCGCGTCGACACCGCTGCGCAGTTCGGCAAGAACCTGATCAAGGCGGCGCTCGGCCGCCGCACCAAGCTTGCGCTACCCTATCGTTCGCCGTTCCGGTGCCTGCTGCTGCGCGCGAAAATCGATGAGGCCCCGCCGCTGCAGGGAACATGGCATCCTTTGCAGGGGCTCGATGCAAGCTAGTGCCGGCGCGCCTGCGGCTCGGGGCCCATCACCGTTTCGATGACGCGCGTGAGCGTGTCGGTGTCGAAAGGCTTGCGCAGCACGTGCAACCCGTCCGGCACCTTCTGCGCCGAATCGGTGTAACCGGTGCTCAGGACAATCGGCAGGCCCGGATAGCGGACACGGATTTCGTTGGCGAGGCCGATGCCGTCAATTGTGCCCGGCATGACGATGTCGCTGAACACCAGATCGGCGCGTTTGCCCTCTTTGAGGAACTGCAAGGCGGACTCGGCAGAGTCGCGCAGCGACGTGTCGTAACCCATCTGCTCGAAAAGCGAGGAGGTCACCTGCGCCACGTCCGCATTGTCATCGACGACCAGCACGCGCGGCCGGTGCGAATCGACGCGCGACGCGCCTTGCGTGACCACCGTCTCGCGCTCGGCGCAGACCGGTAGATATACGGTGAAGGTCGTGCCCTCGCCGACCTTGCTGTCGACCTTGATCGTGCCGCCGGCCTGGTGGACGAAGCCGTAGACCTGGCTTAAGCCCAGGCCGGTTCCCTTGCCGACTTCCTTGGTCGTGAAGAACGGGTCGAAGATCTTCGACAGGAGGTTCGGCGGAATGCCCGCGCCGGTGTCGCTGAAACGAATTGCCGCAAAGGCGCCGTCGAGGTGGTTGCCCTGCGCGTCGACCGGCGCGGTCACCTCCGACAATGACAGCGTAAACGTGCCGCCGCTCGGCATCGCGTCACGCGCATTCACGGCGATGTTGACGATGGCGAGTTCGAGCTCGGCGAGATCGGCCTTGGTGAAAATCGACGTCTTCGCGACAGCCTCCTTGTAGACGATATTGCCGCGGAGCGAGCTTTCGACCATCGGGCGGATGTTGCGGATCACTGACGCCAGATCGATGACCGATGGGCTGACATGCTGGGCGCGCGAGAACGTCAGGAGCTGGCGCGTCAGCGTTTCGCCGCGCTTGGCAGCGGTCTGGATCGCCTCGATAGCGCGGGGCAGCTTGGGATCGAGCAGGCGCTTGAAGGCTTGCGCATTGCCGCCAATGATCATCAGCAGGTTGTTGAAATCGTGGGCGATGCCGCCGGTCAGCTTGCCGATGGCTTCCATTTTCTGCGCCATGACGAGCTGTTCGCGGGCCTCGACAAGCTTTTCCTGCGTGTCGCGGCGCTCGGTGGTGTCGCGCATGATGCTGGAGAAGCCGATGAGGTCGCCGGACTGGCCGCGAATGACTGAAACCACGCCGGTGACGAAGAATGGGGTGCCGTCCTTGCGGATACGCCAGCCTTCGACATCGTGCTTGCCCTTCTGGATGGCGAGTTCGAGCGCGCGCACCGCCTCGCCGCTGCGCCGTTCATCGGGGCGGTAGAACAGGCCGAACGGCTTGCCGGTCACCTCGTCCTGCGTATAGCCGGTGATCTTCTGTGCCGAATTGTTCCAGCTCGCGACGCGGCCGGCCATGTCGAGCACGAACACCGCGTGGTCCGCGACGTCATCGACCAGCGCCTGGAAATGGTGGCGCGCGAGATCGAGCGCCTTCTGCGTGTCGCCGAGCTCACCGAGCACACGCTCGCGGGCAGCGGCGAGACGCCGGTACATGTCCCGGCGGAGCGCGAACCCGGCGGTGAGGATCAGCGTCGAAAACGACACACTGACGGACAGTGCAAACAACATGAGGAGGCGATCGTTCAGCGGTTCGTTCAGCGCCGCGACGGTTTTCGTGCCCCAGGCCGCGGCGACCATGAGCGCGAACATTGCGGTCGTCGACACGCGCTGGTCTTCGCGCAGGGCCGCGCCGATCAACGGCATCAGGGCAACGAAAGCGATGAGCCAGCGATGCGTGAGTACGAAATCGCTGGCGGCGAGGTAGATATCCGCTGCGGGGCTGAAGGCGATGAAGCCGATGGCGAAGGCGAGCGCGGCCGCGACCGCCGCCTCCGCCGCCACGTGTCTCGACGGCTGCTCCGTGCCCCAGGCGATGATGAGCGGCGCCACCAGAAGCGAAACCGCCGCATCGGTAAGCCACCAGAGCGGCCAAGCCGCTGCATAGGACCACAGGTCGCCATCGTTGAGCGCGGCTCCGACGGCAGTGAAGATGGAGCCGAGAGCGGCGGCGGGCAGGAGGCCAAAGCAAGCGACCTTGATCACGCTCAGCGGCGTGTCGAACGGTTTGCCGCCAAGCGCCAGTGTGCGCACCAAATATGTGCCGGCGAGCCCGGCGCCGAGCGAACCGGCGGCCGCGAAGGCGCAAATGACCGGCGACTGTCCGGCGATCGCCGCGGCCAGATAGCCGCCCAGCACGACGCCCGGCCAAAACTGAGTTCCGAACACGAACAGGATCCCGACGGCAATTCCGGTCGGCGGAAACAGCGGCGCGGCGATCGGGTCGAGCCACGGTGCGATCTGCCAGAGTTCGGCCAGCGCGGCATAGGCTCCGGCCACAGCGGCGACGCGCGCTGCATAAAGCGCGAACTGCGCGACATGTCGCGTGGCTGGCCGGCGTTCCGGCGCGTCCGCGTTCTCTATCCCAAGCGAACTGGAATCGATGCTTCGCAATGCCACGGCCCCCGACCAGGAAACGCGAACGGATCGTCGGGACCGATAGCACTCAAAAGATGCGGCAACTTAGTGGCGGTGCGACATATTGGACCGCCTGAAGTTTGCGCAAGCGCAGGCAACTGTGCGTCTTGTTTCCGACAAGTGCATGAAAAAGCGCTGTGTCTTGGAAGACCCGCGGTAACGAATAGGCCGCATTGTAGCGGTCAGGACATACCGGCCGACCCGATCATTCACGCAAGCGGATAGACGCAGCGCACAATCGCAGGCGCGCTCACCCGGCATCCCGTAAGGGTTCACCGTCGTGGCGGAACAATTTTCTATGAAATGCCGCCAGTTTGGAATGGCACTCGCAGGCCTGACTCGACAGTCCGTGCTCGTCCATGATCGACAGGCGCCCGCGGCGATAGCGGATGAGGTCCTTGTCCTGGAGTTGGCCGGCAAACCCGGAAACGCTGGCGCGCTGCACACCCAGCATCTGCGCCAGAAACTCCTGCGTCAGGAACATCTCGCTCGCGCCGGTCGCGTCCTTGGCACGGAGCAGCCAGGTGGAGAGGCGCTGCATGATGTGGTGCTTGGCATTACAGGCGGCGGTTTGCTGCGCCTGAACCATCAGGAATTGCTCGTGCGCGAACAGCATCGCGCGGACGATCTCGTCGCGCATTGCGATATCGCTGAGCTCCGCTGCGGGCATCACGTAGGCGGTTCCGGGAAGCTGGCAGAAGCTCGAATTGACATGCTCCGTCGAGCCGAAGGCCGCGCTGCCGCCAATGAGTCCTTCGAAGCCGACCATCGCCGCCTCGACGGCGTCACCTGAGGCGAGGTCCACCACGATGGAAATCATGCCCGAGACTGGAAAAACCGCATGGCGGATCGGCTCGCCGGGCCGGCCGAACAGATCGCCGTGCACGAAGTCGACCCGCGTCAGCCGCGCGCGCGCTTCGGGATGACGCTGCACCAGCGCCGTCAGGATCCGATTTTGTTGCATGGACACCTCGCTCGTCGTCTCCGACGCCGCGTCACCGCGGACAGGAGGCACGACCGGAGTTTCAACGCCATAAGGAACACAAGTTCCCGCACGCGGCATGTCCGCGAGCCGATTTAATTATTATATCGCTTTCCCGACGTATTCAGCCAGAACTATTTGATCCTCAGGCGCCGGCCTCGTCGCCGGCGCGCATGCTCTCCAAGACGACGCGCTTGCCGTCCAGAGTCTCGAGCTGAAGCTTCGTCTCGATCTGGACGATGGTGCCGTCCTTTCGGCGCTGACGCATCGGTCCGGCCCACTTTCCGGCGCGCAAGAGCCGCGCCTTGACCTCCTCAAAGGACGAGGTCGGGATTTCGGTCGCCAGCAATTGTTCCTTGTGCTGGCCGAGCGCCTCGGCGCGGCTGAAGCCGAAAAGCGCTTCGCAACCGCGATTCCACTCGAGAATGCCGCCGTCGAGGTCCCAAACCGCGATCGGATCGCGCAAGAGATCGAGCAGCGACTTCTGCTGGCCGAGTCGCATTTCGCTCTGACGCAGCGCCTCCTCGACCTGGCGTCGTTCGGTGATGTCGACGAACGTGATCACCACCCCGTCGATCTTGTTGTCGACTGTGCGGTAGGGCCGGATCCGCAGATCGTACCATTGCCCGGTCCGGCTGCGAATTTCACGACGCGCCGGCGTCAAATCCGCCAGCACCGTGCGCGCGTCCTTGATCAGATCGTCATATTCGAGCTTGTGCGCGAAATCGGTGATCGGGCGGCCCTCGTCGTTCGGCGTGATGCTGAACAGCTCGGTGACGCGCTCGGTGAACCGCTTGATGCGCAGGCTCGAGTCGAGGAACAACGTGCCGATCTCGGTGGCCGCCATCAGGTTCTGCAAATCGCTGTGCGCGCGAGAGATGGTCTCGAGCTTGAGCTTGAGCTCGGTGTTGACCGTTTGCAGCTCTTCGTTGATCGACTGAAGCTCTTCCTTGCTGGTTTCCAGCTCCTCCGTTGTCGACCGATATTCTTCGTTGATGGACTGCAATTCCTCGTTGGCAGCCTTCATTTCCTCGTTGGAACTATTGAACTCTTCCAGGGAGGATTGCAACCTGGCGCGCAGATAATGCACTTCACGTTCTAATTGTTGCGCGATCTCGTCGCCTGCTCTGGAGGATTTATCTTCCGCTGTTTGCGGTATCCCAGGATCTGCCACACTTTCATCCTCTATGAAGATCACCAGCGCCCTACGTCCGTGCTCCAGGTTTGGTTCTGG